>USAI01000055.1 GCA_900552675.1 uncultured Prevotella sp. | reverse complement strand
GTGCAACTTTTTACTCATATTTATCAACTTAAATTAATTCCGCCAACGGGTAATGTTAGTGCCTTGTACCGAACTGCCGTGGCCGTTAAACGGTCGGATGTCGTTCGAGTAGCGGTCAATCACGTTGCCGTTATCGTTATCGGTGTAGTAGAACCCCCACCATGTGCAGCCCATGCCGCTTCCGTATGGCAGCGTCTGGGCTTCTCTAATAATATTGAAGGCGGCAGTTTTCAGTTCGGCACCCTTCTTTCCGCGCAGTGCATCATAATAGCCTGCCGGAATTTGTGCCCATGTATAACTGATGGTCATGAGCATGACCGCTGTCAGCAGTATAGCCTTTGTAAATGTTTGCTTCATAAATTTTTAATGGTTTGTATGGGTTAGTAATGATGTAGTGCAGCCTCCTGAGGGCTGGCGAAACATGCTATTTTGTTGTTGGGTTATAACAAAAAAAGCAGCAGGAACACCGGTGAGAGTGCTTCTTGCTGCTTTTTGTCGTCGTGAAGGACGAGCGATGTTGCGGGGTTATCCTTGTTCAAAAAGGATTATTTTCCGTGGTGCTCGTCAGATACTGTCAGTTTCTTGCGGCCATGAGCGCGGCGAGATGCCAGTACGCGACGACCATTCTTGGTAGCCATTCTCTCACGGAAGCCGTGCTTGTTCACTCTTCTTCTGTTGTGCGGCTGAAATGTTCTTTTCATTGTTTTTTAAATTATATTTATTTGTTATTGTTCACACTTTGGGCTGCAAAATTACTCATTTCTTTTGAATTAACCAAGCGTATGACGATTTTTAGCCCAAATATTTAGGTTTTTTTCTAAAATAGATGTACCTTTGCAGCGCATTTTGGAACAAGAAGAGAAATTTTTAAGTTAAAAGCAAGTAATATGATCAATTCACAAGACATTAAGATGGGAACCTGCATCCGTATGGATGGCAAGCTGTTCTTCGTCATCGACTTCCTGCATGTAAAGCCCGGTAAAGGCAACACATTCATGCGCGTGAAGCTGAAGAACGTTGTTGACGGACGTGTGCTGGAGCGCCGCTTCGACATCAGCGAGAAGCTGGAGGATGTACGTGTAGAGCGTCGCCCCTACCAGTATCTCTACAAAGAGGGTGAAGACTATATCTTCATGAACCAGGAAACCTACGACCAGATTCCTATCGCTAAAGACCTCATCACTGGCGTTGACTATATGAAAGAGGGCGACATCGTAGAGGTGGTATCAGATGCTTCTACCGAGACCGTGCTCTTCGGTGAGATGCCTGTAAAGACCACACTGCGCATTACCCACTCAGAGCCAGGCATCAAGGGCGATACTGCTACCAACAGCCTCAAGCCCGCTACACTGGAGACTGGTGCTGAGATTCGTGTGCCCCTGTTTGTTAACGAGGGCGACTTGGTACAGATTGACACTCGCGACGGCAGCTATCTGCAGCGCGTAAAAGAATAATGCCACTACAATTTGGCTTATAGCTTATAGGGTTTACGGCTCGCCGTGCTGCTGCCATCAGGCATCAGGCGGTAAGCCGTAAGCCCTTTTTTGTTTTTTGTCAGCGCTCATCATCATTATGGCGCGCCCCTTGTAACCGCGCCTTTCATTGCTAATCAATGTTTTTATGGTAAAATACAGTTTTGTGGTGCCCGTGTTCAACCGCCCCGACGAGGTGGACGAACTGCTTGCCAGCCTATCACGCCAAACCCTTACCTGCTTTGAGGTGGTGGTAGTAGAAGATGGGTCGGAGGTGCCCTGTGAACAGGTGTGCCAGAAATATACCGACCGCCTGCGTCTGCATTATTATATGAAGCCCAATTCGGGCCCCGGCCAGAGCCGCAACTATGGTGTAGAACGTGCTCAGGGCGAATATGTTATCATTCTCGACAGCGATGTGGTATTGCCCGAGGGCTACCTTGCCGCCGTCGACGAAGAGCTGCGCCGCTTGCCCGCCGATGCCTTTGGCGGCCCCGATGCTGCGCACCCCTCGTTCACCCCTGTGCAAAAAGCCATCTCTTACAGCATGACCTCGTTCTTCACTACTGGCGGCATACGCGGTGGCAAGAAGAAACTTGACAAGTTTTATCCCCGCTCGTTCAACATGGGCATACGTCGCGATGTGTATCAGCAGCTTGAAGGCTTTTCGGCCATGCGCTTTGGCGAAGACATCGACTTCAGCATACGCATCTTCAAGGGCGGCTACCGTTGTAGGCTCTTTCCTGAGGCATGGGTATGGCACAAACGCCGCACCGACTTTCGCAAGTTCTTCCGTCAGGTGTATAACAGTGGCATAGCTCGCATCAATCTGTATAAGAAGTATCCCGAGTCGTTAAAGCTGGTACACCTCCTGCCCATGGTGTTTACCGTGGGTGTGCTGTTCTTGCTATTGCTCTTTATCGTGGGCATTGTGCTGGGCGCCACTGTCTTGCGCCATTGCAATCAGCCTTTTGCAGGCATGATATGTGGTGTGGCGCTACTGCCCCTGGTGCTTTATTCGCTCATCATCTTTGTTGATGCCTCGCGCCAGTATAACAGCCTGTGGATAGGTTTGCTCAGCATACGCGCTGCCTTTACGCAGCTTATGGGCTATGGCTTCGGCTTTATCGAGGCTTGGTGGAAACGTTGTGTGCGTGGCAAGAGCGAGTTTTCGGCTTTTGAAAAAACGTTTTACAAATAGCGAGCACGATGACTGAAGCCGACGTATTGCGCATTACCGACTGGGCACTGGAAGACCGCCCGCGCGAGAAACTGATGGCACAAGGCCCCGCAGCCTTGTCGAACGCCGAACTGCTGGCCATACTTATAGGGTCGGGCACCCCCAAGATGACGGCCGTTGAGCTGATGAAACTGGTGCTGCACGATTGTAACGACAGCCTGAACACGCTGGGAAAGAAGACAATAGCCGAGCTGATGCAATATAAAGGTGTGGGCGAGGCCAAGGCCGTGACCATTCTTGCGGCCTGCGAACTGGGCAAACGCCGACAGCGTGAGCGTGCTGAAGAGCGTGCCAATCTGTGCTCGGCACAGTATATATACGACTATATGCACCCGCGCATGCAAGACCTTGATGTGGAAGAGGCATGGGTGCTGCTGATGAACCAGAATTTCAAGCTTATCAAAGCCGTGCGCATCTCGCGTGGTGGCATTAGCGAAACGGCGGTAGATGTGCGCGTGATTTGTCGCGAGGCTGTGCTCTGCAATGCTACCGTGGTGGCCCTCTGCCACAATCATCCCAGCAATAACCCGCATCCCAGCGGCGACGACGACCGTATAACCCAGCGTGTACAGAAGGCGTGCGAGGTAATGCGTCTCTACTTTCTCGACCATCTCGTCATCACCGATGGTGGCTACTATTCGTATCGCGACTACGGAAAACTGTAGCATGTGGCCATGCAATAAATAGCAAAAAGGCACGTTTATACAAATGAAGTGAAACAAGTTTTTTAATAAGAGATATTAACAGCATTAGTAAAAAAAACGATGAAAGCAATAAGCAAACTGTTGATGTGGGCCATGATGTTCATGGCAATAACCATCACCACAACTGCCCTTACGGCATGTAGCGACGACGATCCCGAAAACGAAACAATGCCAGCCGAAACCAAGGCACAGATGTATGGCCGATATAATGGCTTTACTCATTTTGGCGGAAAACTCACTACATCGGTTACTGATGTGTGGGTGTCGGAAGACCACATCACCTATACCTTGCCCATGGACCTTATCTTGCCCTATGCTATGACCGCCGAAGAGGGATTGGCCGAGGCACTGGAAACAGTGAAGGCCGACAAAGCACAGGAAAACTACACGCTGGTGCGCTACTATAATGATGTAGCTTCATTCACCATTCCTACGCAAACCGTAAAGTTTACATACACCGTTAAAGGCGCAAAGAAGAGCGGAAGCATAAAGCTCACCACGCAAAGCTTTGCCTACAACGCGAGCACCAAGAAACTGAACGTGGCCTATACCCTCGACGGCGTAACGCTGGGCGGTAAAGAGGTGAGCGGACTGAAGAAGAAAACGGTGCGCATGGCCGACTCGGCAAGAAAAGATTAAACCATCCCATAACAGCCTCTTTCTACCTCGATTTCAAGGCTTTAACAATGCGAAAGCATTGAAAAACGGGGCTAATATGGCGCGAAAGTCGTCTCACAACGGTCGATGCTCGTGTTCACAACGGTCGATGCCGGTGTTTATATCGACCGTTATGAACATGGAGAACGGTCGATGCGAGATGACTTTTTATTGTTTTTGCCCCATTTTTTGTGGGTCTTTACCTTGTTTTTGCTTGCCTTTACCTTGTTTTTTCATTGCCTTTATCCAATTGTTCCATTGCTTTTATTCAATCGTTCCATCACCTTTACTTTGCTTTTCTATTGTTCTCGTCTTATAACATTGCCTTTATGAAACGAATTATCGTTACCTATCAAAAGAAAATAATTAGTGGTGTCGCCTTAAAACTGCAATATTTTTTGTAAGTTTGCAGCACACATTAATATAAATGATTATGGCAGCAACATCATTAAACCCAACTCAGCTACATCTGCTAAAGATGTTCTCTTTTTCAAAGACAGAACAGTCGTTGAATAATATTAAAAATGCGTTAATGCATTATTTTGCACAAAATGTAGATGATGCAATGGATGCCTTGTGGGATAGCGGCGAATGGAACGATGAAAAAAATGAAGCCGTGTTAAACGAACATCTAAGAATACGCTACAATGAAAAATAAAGTAGTAAAAGGTTTTCTGCTGCACTTTTTACTCTCTGACCCCCAAAAACTGCAATATTTTTTGTAAGTTTGCATTGTTAACATCGCAAACGTTTATAATAATAACGCCATAATCATGACACAAGAAGAAAAGACAAGTATAGAAGAGCGCATTGTTGATGTGCTGAAAACCGTTTACGACCCCGAAATACCCGTCAATATCTACGACCTCGGCCTCATCTATAAAATAGATGTGCAAGACGATGCCACCGTTGACCTCGACATGACTTTCACGGCTCCGTCGTGCCCCGCTGCCGACTTTATCTTGGAAGATGTGCGACAGAAGGTTGACGCTCTTGATGGCGTGAAGACGTGTAACGTAAACCTGGTGTTTGAACCCGAATGGGATAAGAGCATGATGACCGAAGAGGCGCGCGTAGAACTGGGATTAGATTAAGCCCCATCGTCGCTTTCCGTAACACCGAATATACTTTAATAACGATTGGTGAAACAACAAAACTATTCATTAACAGCCTATGAAGAATGTATATTTTCTTAGCGATGCTCATCTTGGTTCGTGGGCCATACCTCATGCCCGCACACAAGAACGACGCCTGGTGCGCTTTCTCGATAGCATAAAGCACAAGGCTTCGGCCGTGTATCTGCTGGGCGATATGTTCGACTTCTGGAACGAATATCGCTATGTGGTGCCGAAAGGGTACACGCGTTTCTTGGGCAAGGTATCTGAACTGACAGATATGGGAGTTGAGGTGCACTTCTTTACAGGCAATCACGATATTTGGACCTACGGCTACCTGCAGCAAGAGTGTGGCATGACGGTGCACACAAAACCCGAAACCACCGAGATAGCCGATAAGGTGTTCTTCCTTGCGCACGGCGATGGGCTGGGCGACCCCGATCATAAGTTTAAACTGCTGCGCAAGGTGTTTCACAACCGTTTCTGCCAGCGTCTGCTCAACTTCTTCCACCCCCGCTGGGGCATGTGGCTGGGCCTAACCTGGGCTAAGCATAGCCGCATGAAGCGTGTTGACGGCACCGAACCACCGTATATGGGCGAGGATAAGGAACACTTGGTGCTCTTCACAAAACAATATATGAAGAGCCATCCCGACATCGACTTCTTTATCTACGGCCACCGACATATTGAGCTCGACCTCATGCTCTCGCAAAAAAGCCGTATGCTGATTTTGGGCGACTGGATTAGTCAGTTCACCTATGCCGTGTTTGATGGCGAGCACCTCTTCCTTGAAGAGTATGTTGAGGGCGAAACGCATCCTTAACACGTGGTCTGCCGAGGGCGTGCAAAACCCGAAACATGTTTTGTGGCGCACCTCTGGTGCAATGATAACAATATATTTTGTAATCTAAATAACTAAAAAACGTATGAAACGAAACAGTGTGTTGTCGTTAAAAGCTATGGCTTTAACGGCGCTGTTGGCATGGGGCAGCATGGGCATTGCCTCGGCACAACGTCACGATTTTGCCCAGTTCGACCGTTATGCAAAGGCTAATGCCGAACTGCCAGCGCCTGCTAAAGGCGAAAAACGTGTGGTGTTTATGGGCAATTCAATCACCGATATATGGGCTGCTAAGCACCCCGACTTCTTTAAACAGCATGGATATGTGGGCCGCGGCATCAGCGGACAAACGTCTTACCAATTTCTTTTGCGCTTTCGACAAGATGTAATCGACCTGAAACCGAAGCTCGTAGTGATTAATTATGGCACTAACGACATTGCCGAAAACACTGGCGCCTACGACGAAGATAAAACGTTTAACAATGTTTGTTCAATGGTGGATATGGCGCGTGCCAATCATATTAAGGTGATATTGTGCTCTACTCTGCCTGCCGAAAACTTTAGTTGGCGCACTAATATTACTGATGGTATGCAGAAAATACGCCACCTGAACGAGCGTGTAAAGGCTTACTGTAAGGCAAACAAAATTCCGTATGTCGACTATTTCAGCGCCATGCTGTCTGAAGATGGTATGGGTATGAAGAAAGAATATCAGAACGATACCGTACACCCCAACGTAAAAGGCTATGATGTAATGGAGGCCATCATTGTGCCTGCCATTGAAAAGGCGTTGAAATAAAAATCGGCTTTCATGCAAGGTATAGCGCTGCGTGTGCTCTGATAGCTCGTTTTACGCATAGAATAATTGCAAAAAGAAATAAAAAAAAGTCTCCGTAAGAGGATGAAGATGAATGAGGAAACATTCGCTCTTCGGCCTCTTACGGAGACTCTTTTTTTGCTTGCACCTATCTTTTATGGCCTCGTTATGGGCTTATGTCCTACCGAAACGCGTAGGCGCAACGCTTATAAAAAGGGGTTACTTCTGCAGCAAGTTCATGGTGTCTTTAGCAATCATCAGCTCCTCGTCGGTAGGAATAACGCATACCGTAACCTTCGAGTCGGGGGTAGAGATGATAGCTTCTTCGCCACGCACCTTGTTAGCCTCGGCGTCAATCTTCACGCCTAAGAACTCAAGGCCTGAGCAAGCCTCGAAACGAGTGCCTACCTGGTTCTCGCCCACACCTGCAGTCCATACAATAATGTCGACACCACCCATAGCGGCAGCGTAGGCACCGATGTATTTCTTGATGCGATAGTTGTACATATTCAGGGCCAACTGAGCACGCTTGTTACCTTCGGCAGCAGCGCTCTCAATCTCGCGCATATCTGAAGAGATGCCTGTAATGCCCAGCACACCGCTCTCCTTGTTCAAGAAGTCGGCCATCTCCTGGGGCTTCTTGTTCAGCTTCTCCATCAAGAACGTTACGGCCGAGGGGTCGATGTCGCCTGAACGGCTACCCATCATAACGCCTGCCAGCGGGGTCAGACCCATTGATGTGTCGATGCACTTGCCAAACTTAACGGCCGATACCGAAGCACCGTTGCCGATGTGGCAGGTGATGATGCGCTGTGTGTTGATGTCGCGGCCCAAGTATTCGCACACACGCTGTGATACGTAGCGATGGCTGGTGCCGTGGAAACCATAGCGACGCACGTGATACTTCTCGTACAGCTCGTAAGGAATGGCGTACAGATAAGCATAGTCGGGCATGGTGCTATGGAAGGCGTTGTCAAACACACACACCTGAGGGGTGTTGGGCATCAGCTTGTCAACGGCACGAATACCTTTTAGGTGGCCAGCGTTGTGCACAGGAGCCAAGTCGCAAAGGCTCTCAATGCCTTTCTCTACGCTCTCGTCAACGATGACACTCTTCTCATAAAGGTCGCCACCTTGCACGATGCGGTGTCCTACGGCATCAATTTCGTCAAGGCTCTTGATAGCTCCAAACTCGGGGTTGAGCAAGCACTGGAACACGAAGTTTACACCCTCTTTGTGGTCGGGCATGTCGTGCATAATCTTTTTCTTCTCGCCGTTGGGCAATGTTACTTTGATGAACGCCTCGTCGAGGCCGATACGCTCAACGCCGCCTGCTGCCAGCACAGCGTTGTTGTCCATGTTATAGAGTTTGTATTTGATTGAAGAACTGCCACAGTTCAATACAAGTACTTTCATGATTTCTGATTAAGAATAATGAATTAAGAATGATGAATTATTTCTTGGCATCCATGGCCTGGCAAGCGGTGATGGCTACCATGTAGTAGATGTCGTCTACTGAGCAACCACGGCTCAGGTCGTTAACGGGGCGTGCAATACCCTGGAGAATAGGACCAATGGCAATGGCTCCACCCAAGCGCTGAACCAGCTTGTAACCAATGTTGCCTACCTCAAGGCAAGGCACTACCAGCACGTTGGCATGGCCAGCAATGTTGCTACCAGGAGCTTTCTTCTCGCCTACTGAGGGAACGAGAGCGGCGTCGGCCTGCAATTCGCCGTCAATCTTCAGCTCGGGGTCGAGCTCTTTTGCCAGCTTTGTGGCCTCTACTACCTTGTCTACTACCTCGTGCTTAGCGCTACCCTTGGTCGAGAAGCTGAGCATAGCCACGCGGGGGTCGGCAATGCCTGCTACCGATTGTGCGGTGCGAGCGGTGCACACAGCAATCTGGGCCAGCTGGTTAGCATCGGGCATGGGGGTAACGGCAACGTCGCCCATCACCACTACACCGTTTTCACCATACTCTTTCTTATCGGTGATGAGCAGCATAGCACCGCTCACGCAAGTGATGCCAGGAGCGCATTTAATGATTTGCAGGGCAGGGCGCAGCGTGTCGCCAGTGGTGCTGAGGGCGCCGCTAATCTGTCCGTCGGCTCCCTCGGTCTTGATAATCATGCAGCCCAGGTAGAGCGGATTCTTTACAAGTTCGCGAGCCTGCTCGATGGTCATGCCTTTCTTCTTGCGCAGCTCTGCCAACAAAGCAGCATATTCCTCACTCTTCGGGTTGTTCAGCGGGTCAATGATAGTAGCTTTGTCGAGGTGTGTGAGGCCCCATTCGGCGCCCAGTTTCTTAATTTCATCGGGGTTACCAATGAGGATAATGTCTGCGATGTCGTCAGCCAGTACACGGTCGGCGGCTTTAAGCGTGCGCTCCTCAGTAGCTTCAGGGAGCACGATGCGTTGCTTATCGCTTTTTGCGCGAGCAACAATCTTTTGTAATAAATCCATAGTGTGTACGATATATGTATGTTTTCTGATTGTCAGTATTCTGTTTTCTGATTGTCAGTATAATGTTTGCGAACGCCTTCGTTCGCGGTGCAAAATTACTAATTTTTATTGGATAAACATACCTTTTTATTGGATAAACATTGCCTTTTATTGGCTATAAGTATAGCCTTTTGCTTATTATTTGCTTGTGGCCCTATGTGTGGCGCTATACGTTCATCTCGCGTGCCAGTATGCCCTCAAGCTCTTCGGCCGAGAGACGTAGATGAAATTCGCCCTTGATGGCCACCGATATGCGGCCCGTTTCTTCAGAACAAACAATGGCAATGGCGTCGCTGTCTTGCGATATGCCCATAGCGGCTCGGTGCCTTAGGCCCAGCTCTTTCGGTATGCTATGACTATGACTTACGGGCAAGATGCAGCCAGCGGCCTTGATACGCTTGTTTGATATCACCATGGCACCGTCGTGTAGGGGCGAGTTTTTGAAGAAAATGTTTTCGATGAGGCGCTGGTTGATATTGGCATCAATGCGGTCGCCTGTATCAACAATGTCGTCAAGACGTATGGCGCGCTCAATAACAATGAGTGCTCCCTCCTTGCTGCGTGCCATATCCATGCAGGCCAGCACGATGGGCATAATGGTTTCTTTATCTTCTTCGTCTTTGTCGTTGCTTGTGGCAAAGAAGCGTGTAAAGGCTTTTACCCGTTGGTGTGCGCCCAACGAGTAGAGAAACTTGCGTATCTCTTCTTGAAAAAGCACAATGATGCCGATAACGCCCACGCTTACTAGCTTGTCTAAGATAGAGCCCAAGAGGCGCATTTCAAGCACTTGGCTCACGAAGAGCCATACCAATACAAACACCATGATGCCGATGAACACGTTGAGCGAACGGCTCTCTTTCATCAGTCGGTAGATGTAATAGAGCATCAATGCGACAAGAAAAATGTCGATGATATCTTTTATTCCGAAGTCGAACATATAACTCGTTAGTCTTTCTTTTCCTAACCCTTTTTATGTTAATATTGCTATTGTTTTTTGCTTTGGGTTAAAGCTTCCCTGTTATCTGTATAGCCTCCCATGCTTCTCGCACATCGTGCACACGCAGAATGGTGGCACCTTTTAGCAGCGAGATGGTGTTGAGCACGGTGGTGCCGTTGAGCGAGGTGGTGGGATCGCCTCCGATGAGGCGGAAGATCATGCTTTTGCGCGAGATGCCAGAGAGGATGGGTAGGCCGAACACCTTCAGATGGTGCATCTCGTTCATGATGGCATAGTTGTCGTCGAGCGATTTTCCGAAGCCGAAGCCAGGGTCGAGAATGATATCACGTGCTCCCATGTCGCGCAGTTGTTGCACCTCTTGTGCGAAGGCTTTCAGCATGTCGGGCATATTGCTCTTTACCGACATCAAGATGTAGGGCACTTTTAGTTGGGCCACGGTGCTGAACATATTGCCTTGTTCGTGTATGGGTGTGTCGACAATGCCTGTGATGCCCCCTTCTGACACGTCGTTAATGATGTCGGCACCAAACTCTTCTATGCAGCGTCGGGCCACCAATGGTCGGTAGGTGTCTACCGATATTGGCGTGTTGGGCTGTTCTCGTTGCACAATGGCCAACGCGCGTTTCAGGCGTTCCGTTTCTTCTTGTTCGCTCACCTCTTGTGCTCCTGGGCGGGTAGAGAAGGCGCCCACGTCAATCATTGTGCCCCCTTGTTCTACGATTTGGTTGGCTCGGTCGGCAATTTCTTTTTCGGTTTGCTTACGGCTTCCCGAGTAGAACGAGTCGGGTGTGGCATTAAGTATGCCCATTACTGTGGGTTGCGAGAGGTCAATAAGCTGGCCTCTTACATTGATTGTATATGACATGTTGTTTTCTTCTTGCTTTATTTTCTTTATGCAAAGTTTCCTTTTTTACTTTGTTATCTTTGTGCTAAGTTTTCTTCTTGCTTTATTTTCTTTGTGCAAATAACGCAATAAATAATGAAACAGCCAAATATTTTATTGTTTTTTAGGCTGAATGGCCTACATAATAGCAGGCTTATCATCCATAAACAAGCCATGCTGGCGCACATGGTTGATGAGCTGAGCAAACACCGTGTTGTGGCTCAACAGTTCAGGGTTGCCCGTCAGCACCAGTTGTTTCTTGGCACGTGTCAGCGCCACGTTCAGCTTGCGGTCGATGATATGATTGTCTTCAATAAAGCTGTTGGCGGTGAGAAAGTCGAGCTGATACAGGCTATGAATGGTGAACGAATAGACAATGACGTCGCGTTGCGAGCCCTGATAACGTTCAACGGTGTCGATGCTCACCTCGCGCAGTAGCGGTAGGTTCAGCGCCTCCAGCTCTTTCCGTATCATGGCTATCTGGTTACGGTAGGGCACAATAACGCCCACCGTCTTGTTAGGCACAAACTGTTCGCCATAATAGCGGTGTATGCGCGCCAGCACCTGAGCCACGATGCGTGCCTCTTCACGGTTAGCCTTCTCTGATGTGCCCTCTTGTCGGGCTTCGTGCGAGGCGATGAACAGCATGCGGTGCTGTTGCAGAGCGCGGTCTAAGGCGTCGCGAGCGGGTAGCGTGTAGCCCAGTGTTTGTTCAATTTGATGCTGACAAGGCACGGGCACAAGATGTTCGCTGAAGTAGAACATACGGTTTGTAAACTCGGCCAAGTCGGGGTGCATACGTCCCTGTTTGCGCAGTATGCCCACAAACTGCTTGCGCCCCTGTCGGCGTTCCACCTGTATGAGGCGTTCGAAGAGCGAGTTTCGGCAGTCGGTTAGTGCGATGCTTTGCAGCAGAGGGTCGTCTACCCGAGTGTCGGCAGCGTCTTGTTGCACCACGGCAGGCAGTTGTTTATAGTCGCCCACCAGCACAAACTTGTCAATGCACGTCTGCCCCATGTCGTTGTGAGCCGCCAGCAATCCTACGATGTCGGGCTCAAGAATTTGGCTGGCCTCGTCGATGATGGCCATGGTGAAGTGCTTTAGGTTGAACAGTTCCTGCTTTGATTGCAGCGTGCTGGTTGTGCTTACCACCACTCGAGCCTGTGCCAGTCGGGCACTGATGCCGCTGAGTGTGGGGTCGGTAGCCACCGCCTCGCCGATGAGGTAGGGCGTGTAGGCAGGGTCAGAGCGCAACGCGTTGCCCATACGTAAGAAGTTGATGTGGGCGTTGCACAGCATAGCGCATATCTCGTCAACGGCGCGATTGGTGTATGATAACAGCAGCAGCGTAGCCTCAGGGTCGGTAAGTGCCTCTTGCACCATGAAGCGAAGCGCCATTGATGTTTTGCCCGTACCTGGCGGACCCATCAGCAGATAATAGTCGGTGGCCTGCTTAATGCCCAGCAGCACCTCGTCGTAGTCGGGGTGATAGCTACGTGTGAGCGTGCGTTGTGTGTCGGCTTCGGGCGCACGTTGTGCCAACAGCAAGGCCAAACGTTGTGGAGCCGTGGTCATCAACGTGTGTAGCGCCTGTATGCCGCGCCCGCCGCCATCGGTAGCCGCGCGCTCAATAGCGTAGGATTGTTCAGCCGCTTTCGCCCTTGCCGTGTGCCCACTTACGGCAGGCAGGTCGAACAGGTGCGGATTGTTTTGCCCATCGCTCAGCACCAGTGTCAGATGGTGTGTGCTGATGTCGGCCAACGTTCCTTTATATAATATGCTGTGTCGCACATCGGGGGTAGCCCCTTTAGCGTAGCGATACAGATACACCATATCGCCACGACGAAAGTTGGGTAAGAAGTCGTCGCCCTGTTCAGGCACCTCCAGCACCAGCGTGTCGATGCCGCTATGTGCGTGGCTGCGTCGTTTCTCAATGATGCGTAGGTCGGTATAAATGTTGCCCGCCTCGCGTTTGCTGCTTAGTGGCATATTCCACAGGTCGGCATCGCTGTTTCCGTTTCCCTCTTGTGCCCCCACCTTTTGCACCAGTTGCTCTTTGATCACAAACGTCATCATGCGGCAGAAGTAAGCGTGTGCCACGGGTGCAAGGTGGTGTAGCGGCTCGGTTAGGTCGCGAAGGCGTGGCAGGTCATAATGCGATACGATGTAGCTGTCGTGGTTTTGGGTGACGATTGTTTCGGGCGTGAGGCTGGGCAGCAGCGTGTCGAAGCCATGTCTGGCAATGAAAAACTCGGTAGCCACCACTTGGTTGCGCAGCTTTATGGCCTCTTCAACCAGAGCTTGCAGTGGCTTCATTTCCAACAGTCCGCGTTCGCGCTCATATTTCGAGTACATCAGGTGTATGCGTGTGTCATTCTGTCGGCCAAAGTTTTGTTGCAGCACAGCATAGTAGAGCAGCACCTGAACATAGTGGCTTTCAATGTGTCGGCCACCATGTTCGTTATTGAAATCGCGCTCAATAAAAATGTTTTTACCCGACTTTTGTTCTACCAATAGCCGAAGGTCAGAGGTCATAAGGTCGACACGTCCTTGCACCCCCAACTGTTCACACACGAACGAAGGCTCCAGTATAGCCTTTTCGCGATTGAACTGCTGGAACAGTTCATCAACCATACCCTTAATGTTTTCTACCTGCAGGTTCATGGCCTGCTTCAGTGCGGGCAGGTTTGTGTCGTTGCAAGTGGCATATTCGAGCGCCTTTTGGCAGAAGTGTGTGCGCAATGTTTCGTTGAAGTCGAACTGCTTGCTGTTGATGATAGCGTCGAGCACATCGCCAGCAAAGTTACCTAACAAGATAGCTTGCGAGTTGGCGCTTGGCATCATGCGTCGCACAAGATAGTTCAAGGCGTGGTGTCCATAGTCTTTGAAGCAGGCCGCCAACGTACTGATATCGATGAGAAAATCAGGCTCAACCACAATCATTTGTGGGGTGGCTGTTCCCTCTTTCACGGTGCAGCGTATGAGGTTGAGTTGCATGCCCTCGCGAAAGATGCGACGCAGATAGGTAAAGTCGCGATAGGAGGGCGTGTTGGTATAATTGATGACGAGGGGTAGGGGTGTGAGGTCGTTGTCAACGGTCACGGTCAGCGTGTCGTTGTCAAACGCCTGTATCACGCAGCGTATGCTGGGCCAGTAGGCTTCAGTGGCCTGTTGGGGTGTGTTTGTGCTGTGGGGTAGCAACGAGGTGAGGGCGTGAGGGATGCCCTCGCCAAACACCGCCGACACAAACAAGGCCAGCGCACGGCAGTCGGCCGCCACATCGTCGGGGTGTAGCGGTTCTGCAGTACGGTTGCTATCGCGTCGCATCTTGTGAATGGCCACTTGGTCGGCTGCGCGCAGATGTCGGTCTCTACACAGCCTGTCGACCTGTGCCATCAGGCTACCGAAGGCATGATGCGAGCCCCGCAACCCGTGTGTGCAAGCAAGCACCAGCACCTCGTGCAGCGTTTTCGCGGCTTGTGAGGTGTCGACCTGTCGTGCTGTTTGTGCGATACGGTCAAACAGTTCGGTGGCCGTTATATTGTCGTTCATCTTTATATCCCAATTATTTAATGTAGCATTGTCAATGCAATAGATTACTGCAAAGATAGTGCAAATCGAGCGCAGAATATCAAGCTGGCTTGAATATTATGCCGAGATGCAGCCTATCTTATGCAAAGATAGTGCAAATCGAGCGCAGAATATCAAGCTGGCTTGAATATTATGCCGAGATGCAGCCTATCTTATGCAAAGATAGTGCAAATCGAGCGCAGAATATCAAGCTGGCTTGAATATTATGCC
>USAI01000054.1 GCA_900552675.1 uncultured Prevotella sp. | reverse complement strand
TAAGCTTACATGCTTTTATTGCCCATTTCTAATGTCGGGAGGACGTGGCACGGAGACCACCGTCCTACTTGTATAATTCATGAAACATCGTGTTCAAGTAAAACACGTGTGTAGCGCGAAATAGATTGTTAAAAACACAACAATATTATCTGAACCGATATTCATACAGCAAAAAGCATATTATATATAACTTAAAAAGGACGACTTCTCACGAAGGCGTCCTTTTTCTTAAAATCAGTAATTAACTCAAAATTTATAATCTAATTCTCACTAACTGTCTTGCGTATCTGTAGATACATTAAATATATGGAATCTGAAATAGTTGTCTTTTTTTAATTTGTTTGCAGTTATTTTCTTAATTCGCTGCAAAGGTAGTGGTATTGTTTTTACTGTACAACTTTCTTCAACAAACAGGGCATTCTAATCAACCAAACACCCCATTTGCTATGTAGAGATAGCATTTTAGCCAATTTTCACTCCTTTTTCTTCAACAAACACCCTATTTCTATCCACTAAACGCCTAAACGCCCTTATCGGGTGGCGGCGGCAAATTTATCCATCAACCACTGTTTTTGTTCAGCAATGGTCATGTGGCTATTATCCAGCTCAATAGCGTCGGCAGCCTTAGTAAGGGGCGACACCGCACGATGCGAGTCGATATAATCGCGTTCTTGCACGTTCTTCAAAATGTCGGCATAGTCAGCAGGCATACCCTTGGCCTCCAGCTCGTCAAAGCGGCGCTGCGCACGCACCTCAGCACTGGCGGTAACAAATATTTTCAGCTCTGCCTGAGGGAACACTACGGTGCCTATATCGCGACCATCCATTACGATGCCTTTCTCCTCGCCCATCTTCTGCTGCTCTTCAACCAGCTTCTTGCGCACGAAAGGCAAGGCGGCTACGATGCTCACCTTCGACGATACCTCAAGGGTGCGAATTTCGTTTTCCACGCACTGGCCATTAAGATATGTGTCGGGACGACCAGTCTGCTCATTCAGTTTAAACGCGATGTTGATATGAGGCATTGCAGCCTCCAGGGCGTTGGCCATAATGTTGCCATCGGCATCAAACAATTGGTTACGCAACGCATAGAGAGTCACCGAACGGTACATGGCACCCGTATCAACATAGATATATCCCACTTCGCGTGCCAAATCTTTAGCCATCGTGCTCTTTCCGCATGACGAGAACCCGTCGATGGCTATCACAATTTTCTTCATATTATTATATATAAATTATTTTGTTTTTATCTTTTACAACCGTAAAGTTATAGGCTATAGGCCACATTCAGCAAGAGCGACGAGCTCGATACATGATATTTGCCGTAAGCCACATTCACCTTAAAGCGCTCAAGGTTTATACCCGCGCCAAACGATAGGCCCGCACCATGGCTGCTTTCATCTTCGCCATTGGTGATTTTCATCTCGTGGGCACGACGAAAGTTATAACCACCGCCTACCCATATTGAGGGTGAGAGAATAATGTCGACACCCGCTACCAGGTGATTGATGAAGCCATAATCCCAATGATTAAGGTCGACAAGGGTGGCAGAAAGGCGGAAGGGCGAATGTGAGAGACGCTTGCTCACACCCAACTGCACGTCGATGGGCATACGCTCAAAGTCGTCGTTATAAGCTTTTAGCTGTCCACCCAAATTTTTACACACAAGGCCTACTGAGAGGTCGGTCTCTTCGTCATAATAGTTTAAGCCCAGATCTACGCCCATGGCTATTGAGTTGTAGCTACCTATATACGAGGTGATAAACTTGGCGGTGATGCCTCCCGAGAGCTTATTGGTAAGCAGATATGAGAAATAGCCCGCAAAAGAAAGATCTTTAGCCGAGAACTCGCCTTGCTGCACATTGTTCTCGTCCATCTCTTTCATCGTACCATAATTGATATATTGCGCCGAAGCAGCAAAGCATCCCTTCTGCTTATACATCCAGTTGAAGGCGGCACTGGCCGTGTTCACCCCCGACATATAGTTCATGTAATGCAGCGATATGGTCTTATCACTCACCGATGTTAACAAGGCTGGATTATTGAAAATCAGGGCCTCATCGTCATCGGTAATGCTGATATTGTCGCCTCCCAAGGCTGCCGCGTGGGCGCTGACGGGCAAGCGCAAGAAATTATATTCGGTTTGGCTTTCTTGTGCCACCACTACGGCAGCCCAAAGCACGGCTATAAGGGTTAAAATATGCTTTTTCATCCCAATGTGTCAAATTTATTTGGCAAAGATACTGCTTTTTTAAAATATCTGTGCTAATTTTGTAAATGAAATGCCTTCGAGGCCACACTTTGTGCTTTTTATTTTGGGCACAAGGCGTAGGGCTTATAGGCTTAAACAATAGAATAACGAAAAAACAAACAGGTTTAGTATAAGGTGGAAAACAAAAAGTCAGACAAGGCGCGCCTTGAGCCACAACGACCGCTGTGGTTTTTATTGGCGCTGGTGGTGGTGATGGCCACATTCTATGTAGCCATCAACTATACCTCGACGCGCCAAACCGACTATGACGAGCAGCCCATTGACGACCTTGTGCAAGACATCAATCTGATGCCTGCCATCAACCGTGACGATAGGATAGCCGTCATGCCATCGGCCGCTCCAGCCAAACCTACGCCCACCAAGATAAACGTGGTAGACGAAGTGAAACAAGAGGCCGAAAAGCTAAACACGCTGAACCAACTACGCACCAACGACGGCACCGCTGACGATGGCGCTGAAGGCACAAAGGGCAACGACGAAGAGGCATCGCAAGCTCAGCCCCCTGTGGCTGTTGATGCTAACGACAACCCTCTAAACCTGCGTGTGGTAGAACAGTTGCCCGAATTTCCCGGTGGTATGGTGGCCATGATGAAATGGATCACAAAAACCCTACGCTATCCGCCACAGGCACAGCAAAAGAAGATACAGGGCAAGGTGGTGGTAACGTTCATCATCAACAAAGACGGAATGATAAGCAACATCAAGATAGCGCAGTCGGCCGACCCTCTGCTGAACAACGAGGCGCTGCGTGTGGTGCGCTTGATGCCCACCTGGAAACCAGGCCTTGAAAACAACAAGCCCTGTCGCACCATGTTTGCCATTCCTATCGAATTTAAATTATAAACATCATATCATCCTCTTAAAATACAGATATAGCCATGTTGAAGTCAGAAGAAGTATTAAGTGTTGTAAACGAAGCCATTCAATCGTTACCATTCAACCGTCAGCCCACCTCGCTCTACGAGCCTGTGAAATATGTGCTGTCGATAGGCGGAAAGCGCATGCGCCCCGTGCTCATGCTGTTGGCTTATAACCTTTTTAAGGACAACCCACAAAGCATCCTGAACCAGGCTTGCGCGCTCGAAACCTATCACAACTATACATTGCTGCACGACGACCTGATGGACAATGCTGACCTGCGTCGCGGACACGAAACCGTGCACAAACGTTGGAATGCCAACACAGCCATCCTTTCAGGCGACAGCATGCTGGTATTGGCGTATCAGCAAATGGCACAATGCCCTGAAGACAAACTAAAAGCTGTGCTCGACCTGTTTACTGAGACAGCGCTGGAGATTGGCGAGGGACAGCAATACGACATGGACTTTGAGCACCGTATGGATGTGCGCGAAGACGAATATATTGAGATGATACGCCTGAAAACCAGCGTGTTATTGGCCTGTGCCTTGAAGATGGGCGCCTTGTTGGCCGACGCTTCGGCCGACGATGCCAACCTGCTGTACACGTTTGGCGAGCAGATAGGCCTGGCCTTCCAGCTGCAAGACGATTTTCTCGATGTTTACGGCGACACAAAGGTGTTTGGAAAAGCCATTGGTGGCGACATTGTTTCAAACAAAAAAACCTTCATGCTCATCAACGCTTTCTTGAGAGCTAACGAGCAGCAGCGAGCCGAACTGCACCGCTGGGTAGAAGCCACCGAGTTTGACGAGCAAGAGAAGATTGCTGCCGTAACACGTCTGTATAACGAGATTGGCATTGACACGCTGGCCAAAGAGCGCATCGACCACTACTTCAAACAGGGATTGGCCTGCCTTGAAGCCGTAAAAATTGATGCCGAACGTAAAGAGCAGCTGACGGCCTACGTGTATAAACTGATGAAACGTAATTATTAAAAAGCTCACACACACCATCATGTTATACATTGATACGCACACACATATCGACGGCACCGAGTTTGACGACGACCGCGACGCGGTGATTGCACGGGCAAAAGAGGCTGGCGTGAGCAAGATGTTTGTACCCGCCATCAACTGCCAGTCGCTAACAACTATACAAAAGGTGTGCGACGCATACCCTGGATACGCCTACCCCATGATAGGCTTGCACCCCGAAGAGGTGAAAGCCGACTGGGCCACACAACTGCAACATATGCACAACCTGCTGCAAGGGCCACACCCCTATATTGCTATTGGCGAGGTAGGACTTGACTATTACTGGTCGCGCGACTTTGCCGACGAACAGCTGAAGGCGTTTGAGGAGCAGGTGAAATGGTCGGTTGAAACACAACTGCCACTGATGATACACTGCCGTAAAGCACAAAACGAGATGGTGGCCATCATGCGACGTTATGCCCACCAGCTGCCTGGTGGCGTGTTTCATTGCTTTACGGGCAACCAGAAAGAGGCGTTAGAACTGCTTTCTTTCCCACAGTTTGCCTTAGGCATTGGCGGAGTGTCAACCTTTAAGAGCAGCCATCTGCGCGAAGATTTGCCCACTGTTGTGCCTCTTAACCGCATTGTCTTAGAGACCGACAGCCCCTACATGGCGCCTGTGCCCTTACGTGGGCAGCGCAACGAAAGCAGTTTCATCCCTCACATTATCAACACACTGGCCACCAGCTATGGCGTAACCCCCGACGAGGTGGCACGCATCACCACCGAAACAGCCCTTCGTTTGTTTCCGTTGGCACAAGCATCTATCTAAAAGGTTGCATAGATTGTAAATATTGCTTTTATAAAACAAAGCAACGACAATAACATTACAAAGCAACAGCAATATTATTATAAAGCAACAGCAATAATATTACAAAGCAACGATAATAACAACAAAAGGACAACAAGAACAACATGTTTCATTCAATCAAGTAAAAACATTGTTGTTTCTGTTGTCCTTTTGTTGTTATTGTTGTAGGTTTATCACAGAGATTGAAAAACCACTACAAGCTTACAGATTGTAAAACTCGGTAAATACTTTTACACAATATTCATGATCGCACACGCTGCCTGTTTCACGGCAACTGTGCATGGCCAGTATGGCGTTGCCCATATCTACGCCACGCAAAGGTATTGACGAGGCAAGAATGTTGCCAAGAGTGCTGCCGCCCGCCACATCGCTATGGTTGACAAAGCGCTGACAGGGCACGCCAGCCTCGAGCATATCGGTAATATTTTTAACGGCCAGAAAATTCACTGGCGAAGCGTCAAGAAAAGATAACAGTCTTTTAATCATAGTTTCATTTTTCACTTTTCACTTTTCACTTACAAAGCAATTGGATTTTTCACTTTTCCCTTTTCACTTTTCCCTTTCATAGTCCTCTGGCTTTCAACAGTCCTGAGGCATCAGGGCTCTCCATACCCGTAAATTCGGTAAACATTTGCATCTGGTCTTTAGTATTGCCACGACTAAGAATTTTATCGCGGAAAGCCTGGCCCACAGCAGGATCAAGGGCGCCATGCTTAGCAAAATAGTCGGCTACGTTTACGGCCAACACTTCGGTCCACAGATAGCTATAATAGCCAGCAGCATAACCACCACCCCATACGTGGTTGAAATAAGAGGTTGAATAGCGCGGCAGTATCTGGTTATTGAGCAAACCAACGTTGTGCAGCTGCTCTTTTTCAAAAGCGCCTGCCATATAAGGCGAAGGCACCTCGTCGACACTAATCATATGCCAAGCAAGGTCAAGACAGGTTGAAGCAAGGTTCTCGCCAAGGGCATAGGCTGTTTGGAAATTGATGCTCTTTAGCATACGTTCTTTAAGGTCGGCAGGCATAGGTTTGCCTGTCTCGGTGTGTCGAGCAAAATGGTCGAACACCTCGGGTATACTTGCAAACGACTCGTTAAACTGTGAAGGCATCTCTACAAAGTCGCGAGCAACGGCAGTGCCCGAGAGCGTGTTGTATTGGCAATTAGAGAGGATGCCATGAAGGGCATGACCAAACTCGTGGAACATGGTGCACACCTCGTCCCAAGTGATGAGCGACGGCTGACCCTCGGGTGCCTTGGCATTATTGCACACATTATATATAATGGGCAACTGACCACGCTGGCGGCTCTGCTTAGCAAAGGCGCTCATCCATGCGCCGCCACGCTTGGTAGGACGACGGAAGAAGTCGCTATAGAACAGAGCAATGGGTTTTCCGTTCTTGTCAATTACCTCAAACACCTTCATATCGGGGTGATAGGTAGGTATATCTTTGCGCTGCTTGAAGGTGAGGCCGTAGACACGCTGGGCAGCATAGAACACACCGTTTATCTGCACGCTGTCAACATTAAAATAAGGTTTCACCTCATCGTCAGAGATGTTGAGCATCTCCTTCTTCATCTTGGCCGAATAGTAGAAACGGTCGTAGGGTTGCAAACGAAAGTCGGCACCCTCCAGTTTCTGTGCATACTGCTCAATGGCTTGTGTTTCGGCATCGGCCTTAGGCGAATAGTCTTTAATGAGCTGATGCAAGAAGTTGTAAACATTGGTGGGGTTCTTAGCCATCGTGCGCTCAAGCGAATACTCGGCATAGTTGTTATATCCCATCAACTTACCTTTCTCGGCACGCAACTTGGCCAACTCGGTAACGATGGGGAAGGTGTTATACTTAGGATTGGTGGCATCGGCACGATGTATGCTGGCCTCAAACACCTTGCGGCGCAGATCGCGGTTCTGCAAACTGGCCAAGATGGGCTGCTGGGTGGTATTGATGATAACGATGCAATACTCCGACTTGCTGCCACGGCTCTCGGCATCTTTCTTGCATTGTGCAATGTCGGCATCGCTCAGTCCTGCAAGCTGCTCCTTGCTATCCACCCAAACCACAGCATTATTGGTGGCCTCGGGCAAGAGGTTGCCCCATGCTTGTTGCAGTTCTGATATGCGCGCATTGATTTGCTTCATGCGCTCCATCTTGTCGGCAGAAAGCAAGGCGCCAGAACGCACAAAGCCCTTATAGATAACCTCGGTGAGGCGCTGGTCTTCGCCCTTCAGCTTGCTATACTCATGATCATAAACATACTTTATGCGCTCGAAAAGCTTCTGGTTGAAGGATATCTCATTGTCAAGATTGGTGAGCAGGGGCATCACCTTCTTCTCGGTCTCGGCAATGGTGGGCGTCTTGTGGGCGCTGGTAAGACCATCAAACACGTTCATAATGCGGTCGAGCAAGATGCCACTCTCTTCAAAAGCAAGGATGGTATTTTGAAAGGTGGGCTTCTTTTTGTTATCGACAATCTTCTGTATATTGCTACGCTGTTCCTTGATAGCCACCTCAATGGCAGGCAGATAGTCGGTCTCCTGTATCTTGCTGAAGTCGGGAGCGCCAAATGGCAAGCTGCTCTTCTGCAAGAGAGGGTTTTGACGATTAGCGCCCGAGCCTTGGGCAAATGATGTGGCTGGCATCTGCAAGAAAGCTACTACCAAGCCAAGGGTTAAGACCTTGTTATTAAATTTCATATTAATTTGGGTTTTTATTACATTCAATGGTTTGCTTTGCCTCTTTCTGTTTACATTTATAGATGGCATATTGTTATTTCATTTACAAAAATAGGCATTTTTCTTGATAATCGTTTTATAATGTAACAGAAAAGAATAGTTATGCTTGTATATTTCATGGGTTAAACCTAACTTTGCAACAAATTCAATATTAAACATACCTCTGACGCAATGGAACATACAATATTAGATGCACACCGCGACCCTATGGGGGCAGCCATACACGACTATCAGCACACGGGCAAGGCAGCACAGCTGCGCGTTATGTCATCGATGTTTGAAGACGATGAGATGCCTGTCGACCACCTGTTTCGCTCGTTTAAACAGATGCCTCGACTTGAGCAAAAGGCGTTAGAGATGGCGCGTGGCCGCGTGCTCGACATCGGGGCTGGGGCTGGCTGTCATGCACTGGCGCTGCAAGAGCGCGGCCTACAGGTGAAGGCCATCGACATCTCGCCACTGAGCTGCGAGGTGATGCGAGAACGTGGCATTAAAGATGTAGAATGTGTAAACCTGTTTAACCCCCAACTGCAAGGCCAATACGACACACTGCTACTCTTGATGAACGGCACGGGCATTGCTGGCAAACTGGAACATCTGCCCAATCTGCTGCACCGTTTACGCAGCTTGCTCAACCCGTGGTGCGGACAAATTCTTATCGACTCGTCTGACCTTAGATACATCTACGAAAACGAAGATGGCTCAATGGACATCGACCTCAACGCGCCTTATTATGGCGAGGTTGACTATCAGATGCAGTATAAAGACATTAAGGGCAAACCTTTCGACTGGCTTTACACCGACCCCGACTTGCTCGCTGCCATCAGCAAGCAGTGTGGACTCATCTGCACCATCATAGCAAAGGGTGAACACTACAACTATTTGGCCTCTCTGCGCCCCACCCCTCCCAAGGGTTAACGCTTCGCCACGAGGCATGTTCGTGTAGAAAAGTGTGATACACTGACAGAAGTTCATGTAGAAAAGTGTAGTATTCCAACAAAAGTTCGTGTAGAAAAGTGTGGTATACCAACAAAAGTTCGTGTAAAAAAGTGTGATAAAAGTTTGAAAGTTCGTGTAGAAAAGTGTATCTTTGCAACGAAGAGCATGTATTAAACATGTTGTATAACAACAAATTAAGCACATTATTAAGGTCTGCAGCATGAAAAGAACCATTATAGCACAACTTAAAGCTTGGAAAAACAGCCCATTAAGAAAGCCCCTTATCTTGTCGGGAGCAAGGCAAGTAGGCAAGACGTATATCCTTAAAGAATTTGGCAAGCAAGAATATGAAAACGTTGCTTACATCAACTGTGATGGCAACCAGGAGATTGCCCACATCTTTGCCGAAGATTATGATATGCAACGTGTGCTGATGGTGATTGGTGCCATCAGCAAGCAACCCATTGTTCCTGGCAAGACCCTCATAATATTAGACGAGATACAAGAGCTGCATAAAGGTCTTTCTGCATTAAAATATTTTTGCGAAAATGCGCCCGAATATCATGTTGCTGTTGCTGGTTCACTTCTTGGTGTGGACATGCATCAGGGCGAGTCGGCCCCAGTAGGCAAGGTAGACATCATTCGGCTTTATCCTATGTCGTTTGAAGAATTTTTATTAGCCAAGGGTGAAGAGCAGATGCAAAACATCTTAACAGCGAAAGACTGGAAAACCATATCATTGCTTCATGAAAAGTTTACCAAGTTATTGCGCGAATACTATTTTGTGGGAGGCATGCCCGAAGCCGTAAAAACCTTCATCGCCACAAACGACGCCAATATCGTAAGGCAAGTGCAAAACAACATTCTCACCCTCTATCGAAGCGATATGTCGAAGCATGTGAGCCCCAATGAAGCTACACGCATTAGCATGGTTTGGCAATCAATTCCTTCGCAATTAGCCAAAGAAAATAAAAAGTTTGTATATGGTGCGGTAAGAAGTGGTGCGCGAGCCAAAGATTTTGAGATGGCCATTCAATGGCTTATTGACGCGGGCCTAACCTATCGTATACCAAGAGTAAGAGAAGTGGGATTGCCACTAAAATTTTACGAAGACTTTAATGCCTTCAAGTTGTTCATCTTAGATGTAGGTTTGTTAGGGGCATTGAGCGAGATGGAACCAGCCCAAATGCTTATCTCAAACAAGGCAATGACAGAAAGTAAGGGCGCTTTTACCGAGAATTATGTGCTCACACAGTTGCTATGTCAGCAGAGCGTCTTCACCTATTATTATAGTAGAGACGATGCTCGATTAGAAATTGACTTCTTGGTACAGCACAAAGGCGAAATTGTTCCGATAGAGGTAAAGGCCGAAGAGAACCTACGTTCTAAGTCGCTACGCACGTTTATCGATGCTCATCAACAGTTGCATGCCTTACGTTTCTCAATGTCGCCGTACCAAGAGCAAGGATGGATGACAAACATCCCACTGTACGCAGTAAGTAATAGTTTCTAAAAAAAAGAGAGAACAATGCTCCACAAAAAGGGCAATAATATTGATTAATATTGATTGAAAAACGACACTTCCATTTCTGTATATTTATGCATAAATGGAAGTGTTTTAAGAAACCCATCAAATTACGGTCTGAAAGCCTTGGTTTCAGGTCGTAAAACCATGGGTTTCGCAGCCTGAAACCAAGGGTTTCACGACCTAAAACCAAGGGTTTCGCATACGAAAGGTATCAATAACAAAAACCGTAAGCAGCGACATCTGATTTAACATCAATCTGTTACTTTTTTAAAGAATATTATGCTAAGAAATGTAAAAGAACCGAATTGCATAAATATTCACTTTTCGCCAGCTTTTGCATAAATATTCACTTTACGTCAGTTTTTGCATGAATATACATTTTGGGGTGGAGGTTACTACATCATGCACCAGAAGGTAACAAGGAAGGGCACAGAGAAGTCGACGATGAAGCCATGAAAGATGGCCAGGATGGTGAAACGCTGCCCACAGGTATGCGTAATGATGGGCAACGTGGTATCCATCGTTGTGGCGCCACCCGCCGAGATGGGAGCCAGCGGCCCAAAGAGGCGTGCCAGCAGAGGCGTGCCCAAAAGGGTGATAGCCTCGCGCACAAGGTTGGCTACGAGGGCAATAGTGCCCAGTTCGATACCACGATATTCGGTAAGAAAGATGCTCGACAACGAGTAGTAGGCAAAGCCACTGCTGATGGCAAGACAATCGGTAATGGTGCGTTGCAACATCAAGAAGGCAATGGCAGCGCCCGCCCACGACCCCAAGATGGTGGCCAGCGGCAGCAAAGCCACGCGGGGGTTGAGCGACCGAAACTCGCTTTTCATATCAGGGTTGCTACCTATGCCCATGCCCACACACAACAACAGGGCACACAGGGCCGTCATGCTCACGGTGCTACTGCTCACCCATTGCGGCAACACATCGGCACGGCCACACAGTATGCCAGCCGCAAAGAAGGCAACAATAATCAGGCTACCCTTCATGCCTTGGCTCCTCCGTTACGTTTAACATACAGCCACAACAACATGGCCAGCACACAGCTACCCAAGGTGGCAAAACCTGCTATAATAGCAGCCTCAACGCCCAAGGTGGGTAGCGAAGCAATCACTTGATCGTTACCTCCTACCTCAACGCCCAGCAAAAAGAGCAGCACCCACACCAACGCGGTGAGCGCATGCTGCAGCCATGCCATAGGCCAGCGTCGCAACAGTCGGCCTGCCACTATACCTATAAATATAAATGCTATTACGATGAACATATTTTTTAGTTGACGAGTTAACAAGTTGACGAGTTGACGAGTTAGCAAATTAATCAGTTGACAAAGAGATCAGTTTCTCTCCCTTTTTTGGATTTGACAGCTATCTTGCTTCTCGCACAAAACGGGTGCAAAGTTAGCAAGAAATGTTGTGATAGGCAAACGCCAAAGCATAAATAAAAGGGAGAGGAAAAGACCACAAGAAACATTTTCCACATTAAAGTGTTCAGTTTCAGCAAATATTATTATCTTTGCATAAGATAAGCTGCACCTCGGCATAGATCACAAGCAAGCTTGCATCTCTGCTCTCGGTTTGCATTATCTTTGCACATTATTGACAAAAGAAAAATGGCACGAAAGAAGAAACCATTACCCATACTCGAGAACATAACCATTACAGGCATTGCCGCTGAAGGCAAGAGCCTGGCTCGCGTCGACGACATGGTAGTATTTGTACCCTTTGCCGTTCCTGGCGATGTGGTAGACCTACAAGTGCGTCGCAAGAAGCACCACTACTGTGAGGCAGAAGTGATTCGTTTTATAAAGAAGAGCGACATACGTCAAGAGCCTATGTGTGAGCACTTTGGCGTGTGTGGAGGCTGCAAATGGCAGAACCTGCCCTATGAAGAGCAGCTGAAAGCTAAACAGCAACAGGTGCACGACCAGCTATCACGCATTGGCAAGGTAGAGTTGCCCGAATTTCGCCCCATCATGGGTAGCGTGAAGACCCGCGAATATAGAAACAAGCTGGAGTTTGGCTGCTGCAACAAGCGCTGGCTCACCCGCGAACAGGTGGCTGCTGGCACCGTTTATGACAATATGAATGGCATTGGCTTCCACATCACGGGTGCCTTTGACAAGATATTGCCCATTGAGAAATGCTGGCTGATGGACAACTTGCATAACGAAATTCGTAACGCCATACGCGACTATGCCTTTGCTACAGGCATGACCTTCTTTGACCTGCGCCAGCAACACGGCTTGCTACGCGACATCATGATTCGCAACTCGAACACGGGCGAATGGATGGTGCTGATACAATTTCATTATGACGAGGAGGGCGATGAGGCGCGTGCCAAAGGCTTGTTGCAACACATTGCTGACAAGTTTCCACAAATCAGTTCGCTTATGTATGTCGACAACCAAAAGTGTAACGACACCTTTGGCGATCTGGAGCTGAGCGTATTTAAAGGCAACGACCATATTTATGAAACCATGGAGGAGTTGCGCTTTAAGGTAGGCCCCAAGAGTTTCTACCAAACCAATACCGACCAGGCATACCATTTATATAGCGTGGCTCGCGAGTTTGCACAGCTCACAGGCAACGAAAATGTGTACGACCTTTACACGGGCACAGGTACCATAGCCAACTTTGTGGCGCGCAACGCCCGTCAGGTAGTGGGCATCGAATATGTGCCTGAGGCTATTGAAGATGCAAAGGTAAACTCGGAGGTGAACCACATCAACAATACGCACTTCTATGCTGGCGATATGAAAGATATTTTGACCGACGACTTTATTGCGCAGCATGGCCACCCCGACGTTATCATTACCGACCCTCCACGCGCTGGTATGCACCCCGACGTGGTGAGCACCATCCTACGTGCTAACCCCGACCGCATAGTATACGTGAGCTGCAATCCCGCCACTCAGGCGCGCGACCTACAACTGATGGACGCTCAATATAGTGTGGCCGCCGTACAGCCCGTTGATATGTTCCCCCACACACCGCATGTTGAGAATGTGGTGCTGCTACAACGTCGCGATAAAGTGAAGGAGGCTGAATAAGCCCCCTTCAATGAAAGAATAAGAACACCACCCTATTTAGAAGACAAATAAAACCTAAAAGAAATGAAACTTACAACCAAAGTTTTGGCAAGCATGCTGGCACTGGCAGGCCTGTGCACAGCAGCTCATGCACAAGACAACGCCCCGAAGATAAAAGTGGTAAACGACATCAAATTCAGCGGATATGTGATGACCCAATACACCGCTTCGGGACAGAAGTATGATGCCAAAGGGCTGAAAAATGCTGAGAACAACTCGTTCAACCTGCGCATGGTGCGTATGGCCCTGGACGGAAAGTTCTTTAACGAGTTTTACTGGAAGGCTCAGGTGCAGTTGAACGGCAACACCTCAACCTTAGGTAGCTCGCCCCGACTGGTAGACGCCTTCATTGAGTGGCAGAAATGCAAAGCTGCATACGTGAAGATAGGACAGTTTAAGCGCCCCTTCACCTTTGAAAACCCCATGCACCCCATTGACCAAGGCTTTATGGGCTACGCACAAAACGTAACAAAGCTGTCGGGCTTCAGCGATAGAACTGGCGAACACTCAAGCAACGGCCGCGACATAGGTATACAGTTGCAAGGCGACCTGTTTCCTAACGCCAATGGTCGCGCACTGTTGCACTACCAGGTAGGCGTATTCAATGGTCAGGGCATCAACGTGAAAGATGTTGACCAGAAGAAAGACTATATTGGTGGCCTATGGGTGATGCCTGTTAAAGGCATGCGCATTGGTGCCTTCGGATGGACAGGCTCGTATGCACGCACAGGTATCATTGGCACCGAGGTGGTAAACGGCGAGGTAAAAAACATTACGGGCACACGCTCGCTCTCACGCAATCGCTACGCCTTTAGTGCTGAATATGTGAAAGACGACTGGACCTTCCGCTCTGAATACATCCACAGTCAGGGCTACGGTTTCAAGACCACCTATCAGAAAGACGAGAACAATAAAGACTGCACCGTAAACACAGCTGCTGGCGACAAGGCCGATGGTTTGTATGCACTGCTCATTGCCCCTGTGCAGAAGAACAAGATTCATATAAAGGGCCGCTACGATATGTATCGTCCACGCGCCGAATGGAGCACATCGAAAACACAGTATGAACTGGGTGCCGATTACTGCTTCGGCAAAAATATCAAGCTGAACCTTGAGTACGCCTTTGTGAACGACCGTTCGCTGAAGAAGCACTCGTATAACATGGTAGACGTACAGGTAGACGTGCGCTTCTGATATGAATCTTTCCCAAAACGCCCCATCTTATACCTTATAATTATAACGACGATACACCCCAAAAACTAATAAAAGCAAAGAACCAATAAAAGCAAAGAACCAATATGTTAGGACATCATCATCACCGTCGCAGCAATCATCAGATGGACGATGCCGAACTGATAAAGCAAGAGGCGCTACGTAGCAAAAAGCGCCGACAAATGCTATCAAAAGCATTGTTTCAGCTGATGTGTTTCTTATGCATTGCTATCATTGCCTTCCTTGTGTGGGCTATTCTTAGCAACGAATAAAGACGACATCATTAACCCCAAAACGATCCGTTAAGGCCGTTTTATGTAGGTTTTTATAACTGCTAACGACCGATTTGAGTTAAATAAAGGCGACCCTTTCTTTTTCTCACTTTAAAAATAATAAGGAGAAAATAAGAAAGGGTCGCCTTTTATGTTGTGTTTGAAGGCCATATACAATATAATTCTCCATATACAATACAATCCTATAAGACAACATGAACAACAAAAGGACAACAGAAACAACATTGTTTGCTTATTGCCTTTAATGTATTGTTTCTGTTGTCCTTTTCCTGACTTCGTCACTCAAAAAACACTTATTTTTAACTGATTGATAAACAATATTTTGCATCTTTGCGTCACCTAATTTTGGGTGACGCAAAAGGTTTTTTAACTATGTTTATCAGAAAGAAAAGACATCGTTCTGGCAATATCGGAGTTATTGTTGTTGAGAAAATCGGTGGCAAGATGAAAGAACTTG
>USAI01000053.1 GCA_900552675.1 uncultured Prevotella sp. | reverse complement strand
CTTCGGGCGAAGCCCAAACTTCTTTTAACTTCTATTTTGACACACCCTCTTTTTTGTTTCTCTATCCTCATTCTCATTTTACACTACTCTTGTAGTTATTTTTTGTAAAAAAAATTCGCAGATATAAAGTAATTGTTGTATATTTGTCGCCTGCTTTTGTACGTAGTGGTTTTACAGATGTAACATCTCCACTTATAGTAAGATACAAGCACTTAAAACTGTTTGCTGTTGACATTGACACAGTTTGCGATTTATTCGTTCGCATAATTTTACAGAAAGATACTAACCAAAGAAAATAAGCATAAAGAGAATTTACACACGAATATACTAACTAAAAAAAAGTATGAAGAAAATCTACTCACTCATTTGTGCCCTTCTCCTTGCACAAGGAGCGATGGCCATCGATTATGACCAGCTCAAAAAGAGCGGAAAGATTAATGCTGCCAGCAAGCTGGAGCTTGCCAAACTGCAGACACAAGAAGAAACTGCCATTGCACAAAGCAAGGCCACGGGCAACAGCCTGAAGGCGCTGCGCAAGCAGATGGATAACCGCACCTTGCGTGCCATTGTAAAGATGACGCCTGGATGCGATGCCGCCACCCTTGAAGCAGAGGGCGTAACCCTTTCAACGGTTGTGAACCATTTTGCCATTGCCACCATCCGCCTCGACAAGTTAGAAAGCTTGGCTGAACGCAACGATATCGAATTCATCAGCTTTGCTAAGCGCAAGAAACGCCTCTTGCTAAATAAGGCACATAAAGCTACGGGCGTAGATAAAATACAACTGGGCACCGACCTGAAACAGCCCTACACAGGAAAAGGGGTAGCCATAGGTGTGCTCGACGATGGTTTCGACCCCAACCATATCATGTTTCATGATGACAAGGGCAAGAGCCGTTTCAAGATGATAGGCTATGCCGCTAAAGAAGGCGATGCACTGACCTACCTCACCACACCAGACGAAATAGCTGCTTTTAAAACCGACGATGAACAGGAGAGCCATGCCACACATGTGAGCGGTATTGCTGCTGGTTGCTATCAAGGCGCAGCTTACCAAACAAAGGGCGTGGCGCCTGATGCCGACCTGCTGATGGGCCCAATACCTTACCATGAAACCGACTATGAAGCGTTTGACAAAATGGCGAACTGGTGTAAGACGAATGGCGACAAACGCCTCGTGCTTAACATGTCGTATGGAGCCAATGCAGGTAGCCACGATACCACCGACCCTGAAGCAGCGTTCATTGACGAGTTTATTAAAAAATATGATGTCGTAGCTTGCATTGCCGCTGGAAACGAGGCCGACTATGACATCGTGCAGCGTCACACCTTCACAGGTGCCGAGAACGAAACCATGAAGGCAGCTTATTATTCGGATCTTGATGGAGACGGCGAGATGGATTTTTCTGAATTATACAACTATTTCACGGTAACCAATCCAGAACAGCAGGTAGAGATTGATATCGTGGTGTATAATAGCAACACTGGTACGATAAAGAAAACGTGGAAATTTGTTAACGCTTCAAACCCTGATGGCAGAAAGCAAACCTATTCAAACACTACTTTTAAAGGCACCGTGTCGGTTGAAAGCGAAAACATCGACAATGGTATGAAAGGATATCTGCTTACCATCTCTGACATCACATTATTGGCCAACAACTGCTCTTTAGGATATGTGGTGAGAGGAAAGGCAGGACAAACCGTTACCAGTTATCTTGAAAGCATCACCTTCTTTGATACCGACGTGCCCGAATGTGACAAGGACATGACACACGACGGCACCATCAACACCATTGCTTGTGGCACAGAGCCTATCGTGGTGGGATCGTTTAATACGGCTGTTTCGTATAAATCGATTGACGGAGCTACCTATGGCATCAAGGATGTTTTCTATGGCACTAAATTCGGAAACAAAACGGGCAACATATCCTTCTTCTCAAGCTATGGAAATTTGGCCGACAACAGAGTGCTGCCTCACGTTTGCGCCCCTGGTATGTTGTTAATATCAAGCTTCAACCATTATACTCAAAGCAATGAAGAAGAAGTGGCACAGCAGATAACAGTAGATGGAGCAGCGTATGAGTTTGGACAGATGAGCGGTACCTCAATGGCCACACCCTATATGTCGGGCATCTGCGCTCTGTGGCTCGAAGCCGATCCCACGCTCACACATACACAGATACGTGACATCGCACAGAAAACGGCCATATCAGACAACCACTGCACCACCGATAATTATTTTACAAAGGCTGGCGACGGAAACCAGGCTGGTAGCGGAAAGATTGATGCCTTTGCGGGCTTGAAATATATCCTCGACCAGAAGGCTACTGGCCTTTCGCCCATCGCAGCTGGTAAAGACTTCATGCTTCGCTCGCTCAACGGAAACACCTTCGAGGCTTATACCGCTGGCGCCGTGGCCATGACTGCTACATTATATAATATGTATGGACATCAGGTGGCCTCAGTAAGCAATGCAGGAAACACCGTCACCATCTCGGCCGAAGGTCAAAAGAAGGGCGTTTACATCCTTCGCATCTCTGACGGAAAGCAAACACATGCACAGAAAGTAGTGGTGAGATAAGTTCGCAAGTTTATAAGATGACGAGTTGACACGTACCAACTCGTCAACTTGTCTACTCGTCCGCTCGGCTTTGCCGCTTGCCAGAGCAAGAACTCGTCAACTTATCCATTATAACAAACATTATGTGTGCGAGCACAACCTTTTCGTTGACCTAAGTCAAAATTATTGTTATAGGTATTAAAAACATATGAAAATGTTTGTATGTGCGCGCAAACAATATTACCTTTGCGCCGTCAAAAAAGAAATAATGACACCCGCAGCGATGCGCGTAACGTAAAGGTATAATCAACAAGATAAGCATTGAAAGATAAAGTAAAGGCTATTAAGATTGATCAGGAATAATAATATAGATTAGGTTTTAAGAAATAAGGCATTAAAGTTTTTAAGGCAATAAGATTGAAAGAAGGTTTTGAGACTGAAAGATGAAAAAGAATTTCAGAGTAAAGGTCTGTTGAGAAACAGTAGCAATTAGTCTCAATAATGAATAAAGGTAAAGATGAACACGAGATGATGAATTGAGGTTTTTAGTTGAAAGATGGTATAGAAAGATGATTGTGTAGATGATTTTAGGATTGAAAAGAAAGATAAGAAAGGTTTTAGAAAGATGAACATGACGATGATGATCAACCTATTTGCAGCAATGGCTGCAATGGGTATGTGGGTGAGAGTGAACGATAACATGCGATAAGCAACGTTCTCCCCACACTTTCTGAGGAAGGGAGCGGCAACAGCCCGCACACCTTCAGACGAAAAGAAACAAACAATGAAAAGAAAAGATAGAAATATACATATAGATTCATTGTTCGTACGTAAAGAAGAATTTGAGAGAGCCTTGAAACGGGCTACTAAACATAAAGAGAAATTTAAAAGAGAGAGTTGTAGAAATACAATACAGAAGACAGGCATAACGCTTGTCTTTTTTTGTGCCCATAAACGACGTATTGCCTAAGTAGGAAGCCGCGGCTCACCCGATATATCTAGGGGGAAAACCGCAAAGAGAGAACCAAATATTTTTGCCACAAAACAAAAAAAATTGAAGAAAGTGGTGCATGGTATCGCTATTTTTGTGTAAGTTTGCATATTGAGAAAAGCATCAACCTAAGCCCTTATAAACACCTATTGACGCATACCTATGACACACAATAACAAGCAAGGATATAGTGTATTAAAAACAGCTATTATGCTAATGGCATTGGCTGTCTTTAACCCCTTTTTATTGGTACAGGTGCAGGCACAAGACGAGGGCGACACATGGCAGCACTATTATGAAATGTGGATGGGCGATGAAGAGGTAGAAGACGAAATGGCTGAGACGCTGTATGACGAACTGGCCGAGCTGTCTGCCCACAAGATAAACCTAAACACGGCCACGCGTGCCGACCTGCAACGCATGGCGTTCCTTACTGATAAACAGATTAACGACATAGGCGAATACGTCTACCGCTACGGCCCTGTGCAGTCGGTGGCCGAGCTGTCGATGGTGCCCACCCTCGACCTTGCCACATTGCGCCTCATACAGTGCTTTGTTTATGCAGGCGAAGGGCCGAAACGTGCGCCGCTTCCCCCTCTCGACACCTTGCTGCACCACACACGTAGCGAACTAACGGCCGCCTTTCGCGTCCCTCTCTATAACCGCGATGGCGACCTGTTGGGGGCCAAACGTGGATATTTGGGGCCAAAATATAGGCACTGGCTGCGTTTCAAGACAGGCTATGGCCGAAAACTGGAGGTAGGACTGACGGCAGCACAAGATGCGGGCGAACCTTTCTTCACACAGCAAAACCGCTGGGGCTACGACTTTTACAGCTTTTACGCCATTATGCGCAATGTGGGGCGAATAAAGACTGCAGTGGTGGGACGATACCGCGCTCGACTGGGTATGGGCCTCATCCTAAACGCCGACTTCACCCTAGGCAAGGCCATGGCACTAGGCACACTGGGACGTACCGAGAACAGGCTACGGGCCCACTCGTCGAGACAGGAAAGCCCTTACCTGCAAGGGGCAGCAGCCACGATACAGCTAACAAACACACTTGAACTTACCACCTTGTTTTCTATCCGCAACGTCGACGCCACGCTGAACGCCGATGGCGAAACTGTGAAGACACTGCTAAAGACAGGCTACCACCGCACTGAGAGCGAGATGCAACGTCGACGCAACACGCAGCAAACGGTGGGCGCCGCCAGTGTGGCGTGGGCAAAGAACGGATTTCGCATCTCAGCATCGGCCCTCACCATGGGCTACAACCGACAGTTGCAGCCCGACACCGACACGCCCTATAAACGCTATTATCCACAAGGCAAGCACTTTAGCTATGCAGCGCTCGACTACAGCTGGATGGGGCCCAAACTGCAAGTGGCAGGCGAGACGGCCACCAGCGCCGACGGTGGATGGGCAGCCTTGCACACTGTCTCGTACGAACCGTGGTCGGCCCTCACCCTTACCGCCGCTCACCGCTATTACGCCTACCGCTACCACGCCCTCATGGGCAGCGCCTTTGGCACCAACCGCGACACCAGCAACGAGCACGGCCTATATCTGGGTGCCCAACTTATGCTGTCGGGGCACGCCACACTATCAGCCTATACCGACTGGGCACAGTCGGCCTGGCCACGCTACGGCATCTCGTTTGCCTCGCACAGCTCTGACCACCAACTGTCGTTACGCCTTGCCTACCCCTCCTTCACCTTCAATGCCAGCTACCGCTTACGCGCCCAGCAGCACGACAATGCTCAGCACGACGCCCTCGACAACAGGTTTACACAACGTCTGAAGTTGGCGGCCACCCTGTCGCGCGGCATATGGCATGCCAGCACCCAGCTGCATGGGTCGGCCTACACCTCAGGCGCCAACCACAGTCTGGGGTTCCTCGCCATGCAGAACCTCGGCCTCACACACCAATGGCTCACTGCCGATGCAGCACTAACCTATTTCTGCACAGACGATTATGACAGCCGACTATATGTATATGAGCGTGGCTTGCTATACGACTTTTCTTTTCCCATGTTCTACGGACGCGGCATACACTATTCGGCCCGCTTGCGCGCCGACCTCTCGCCTCGCCTCATGTTAATGGCCAAGGCCGCCACCACCAACTATTTCGACCGCTCGGCCATTGGCTCGGGACTGCAACGCATAGGGCACTCGTCGAAAACCGATGTAGAGGTGCAGCTGCGGTGGAAGTTTTGATAGGACAAAACTTGCACTCAATAATTCGTCTTTTTCTTTCATTTATAAAAGAAAAATAGTATTTTTGCAACAATTAAACACCCTTTATCATTAATGAGTATGACATAGGTATGTATGTTTATTTATATATATGTATATGTATGTTTATACATCTATTTGTTTATTCGCACAATAAACAATGCCACTGGATAAAAAACGAAACAATATGAACGCATTAAAAGCAGGAACAACCTTACAGAAAGGCAAATACGCCATCTCGCGAGTGCTGGGTGCTGGCACCTTCGGCATCACCTACATGGCCAACACACGTGTGCAGATGAATGGTCCACTGGGGCAGATGGATGTTACGGTTGACGTGGCCGTGAAAGAGTTTTATATGAAAGACATCAATGTGCGCACCAGCGACGGAGCCAACATTGAGGGCACACAAAACACGCTGGTGAAAGACTATAGGCACAAATTTAGGAAAGAGGCCGAAAACCTTGCCAAGCTTCATCATAAAAACATTGTGCAGGTGGTTGACGTGTTTGACGAAAACAACACCACCTATTATGTAATGAAACATATTGATGGCAACACGCTTGACCAATATATTCTGTCGAAGGGTCGCCTAAAAGAACACGAGGCGCTAACCAGCATCAGCACGGTGGGCGAGGCGCTGGCCTATATGCACAGCCACAACATTATTCACCTCGACCTGAAGCCCAAGAACATTATGCGCGATAAGGCGGGCAACTTGCTGCTCATCGACTTTGGCCTATCAAAACAGTATGATGAAAAGGGCGAACCCGAGTCGAGCACATCAATAGGTTTGGGCACGCCAGGCTATGCGCCCATTGAGCAAGCCAACTTCAAGCAAGATGGCACGATACCCGTAACGCTCGATATTTATGCGCTGGGTGCCACGCTGTTTAAGATGCTGACGGGACAAACACCGCCCGAAGCCTCAACGATATTGAACGATGGGTTCCCCACCCTGCTTTTACAACAGGCAGGCGTGAGCGCTGCCACCATTGCCGTGGTAGAGAAAGCCATGTCGCCCATGCGCAAGCAACGTTTTCAATCTATGAACGAGATGCTGCAAGCCATTGCCGCCATCAACGGCAGCACGGCAAGCGAAGACACGGTTCTTGAAGACGAGGACACCGATTATGAACAGCCCGCAACCCATGCACAGCCTGTAAACATTGCGCAGCCCATAGAGGCGGAAGAACCTGAAGAAGAAGACGATGATGACGAGGAGGAGGAGGAGGGGCCCAGCTACAAGAAGATTGCCATATGGCTGGCCGCCATCTGCTTGGGCCTTGTAGCCGTTTTCTATGTAGCTTATAATAAGTCGACACCATCATCACAAACCGAAGCCGTGGCCAATGCCGAGCCCTCTTTTACGCAAGAAATAGACCTCGGCTTGCCCAGCGGCACCATTTGGGCTGGATGGAACATAGGCGCCTCAAAGGCCGAAGACCCCGGTGGCCTGTATGCTTGGGGCGAGACTGTAAACTACAAAACATTTACCAATTATTTTGACGCCTCATACAGCAAATATACCTTGGCTAAAGGAAAAACGGCCCTCATAGGCAGCAACGACGATGTGGCACACGCCACATGGGGCAACGGATGGCGCATGCCATCAAGGAAAGAGGTTGACGAGCTGATAACTCATTGCACTTTTGAGCGGACCACCTATAAAGGCTGCAAGGGATTGATGGGCACTGGGCCTAACGGCAACAAAATTTTCTTTCCTTGCACAGGTTATGGTAACGAAAATGGCGTGTGGGAGCGTAAAACAGAAGGCGACTACCTCTGTGGCGAGCTGTGCGCCCTTGACACGCACGACCACAGTGCTTACGACCCCTCTGTTCTTGACGCCTTAAAACAATCGAAACGTGCCGTATCGTATCAATTTAGGAGCGACCAGCAATTCCCCACAATAGGCTGCGGCCCCCGCGTTTTAGGCCAGGCTGTAAGAGCTGTGAAGTAATCGAGAAAGGTGCATAAAAACCTTAACAAAAGGTTTTTATGCACCTTTTTGTCTTTATATTCTTTTTTTTCAGTAACTTTGCATTTGAAATAAATACAATAAAATACAAAGTAATATGAAATCATCAACTATACGAGTTCCGGCATCCTTCCGATTCCAGGCTTCTTTGCTTGATGAATTGAAGGCAAAGGCAAAAGCGAGCAATCGCAGCCTTAACAATTATGTTGAAAGTCTCCTTATGGATATATTGGGCACTTCAGATAATAATGATGAACTAATCATTACTCCAGAATTACAAAAAAAGATAGACAAAGCGCATAAAGAATATCTAAAAGGAGAATCATTATTATTTGAAAATGCTGATGAAGCTATTAAATGGATGGATTCTTTATGATATATTCAATTGTATTTTCGAAGGATGTGCAGAAGACTATAGGCAAATGGAAAAAATCTAATCCTATCGCATTTAAAAAATTAAAGGAATTAATGCCCGAATTGTCTTTGCATCCAAGAACAGGAAAAGGACATCCAGAACCTATGAAAGGAGGCAATGATGTTACTTATTCTCGACATATTACTGCTCACGACAGAATTATATATAATATTTATGATAGTAAAGTATTGGTATCTGTAGTTGAAGTAGAAGGACATTATAACGATAAATAATAGAAACACTTTAAATGCACAAGGCAGGATTTGTAAATATTGTGGGCAACCCCAATGTGGGTAAGTCAACACTGATGAACCAGCTCATAGGCGAGCGTATCAGCATCGCCACCTTTAAGGCGCAAACCACGCGCCACCGCATCATGGGCATCGTTAATACCGACGATGCACAGATAGTATTTTCTGACACCCCAGGCGTGCTTAAGCCCAACTATAAGCTTCAAGAGATGATGCTCGCCTTCTCCGAGTCGGCCCTTCAAGATGCCGATGTGCTGCTCTACGTTACCGACGTGGTAGAGAACCCCGAGAAGAACATCGACTTCCTTGATAAGGTGAAGAAGATGACCATACCCGTGCTGCTGCTCATTAACAAGATTGACCAGAGCGACCAAAAGTTGCTGGGCGACATTGTAGAGAAGTGGCACACGCTGCTGCCTAACGCCGAGATACTGCCCATATCGGCCAAGAACAAGTTTGGCACCGACATACTGATGAAGCGCATACAAGAGCTGCTGCCACCGTCGCCCCCTTATTTCGACAAAGACCAGCTCACCGACAAGCCTGCCCGCTTCTTCGTATCAGAAATTATTCGCGAAAAGATATTGCTCTACTACGATAAAGAAATTCCTTACTCGGTAGAGGTGCGCGTAGATATGTTTAAGGAGGAGCAAGACAAGATAAACATTCATGCCGTGATATATGTTGAGCGCGACTCGCAAAAAGGCATCATCATCGGGCACCGTGGCGTGGCACTGAAGAAGATGTCGACCGAGGCTCGTAAGACACTGGAAAAATTCTTCGGCAAACATATCTATCTTGAAACTTATGTAAAGGTGGATAAAGACTGGCGTAGCTCAAAACGAGAGCTCGACAGCTTTGGATATAACCCGGAATAGGATTTAATTCATAATTCATAATTCATAATGAGCTCCGCCTAATTCATAGCGATTTCAATCATTATGAATTATGAATTAAAAAAGGCCCTGAATAGAAAAGAGGGCACACTCTCGCCAAAGGGGCGAGGGCCAGAGCATGGTCGGCTCCGGCAAATTATTAACATGGATGCAGAGACCACATCCGGCCCTCTTTCTTTCAAACATATATAACAAGAAGAGGGGAAACAACAGACTAAGAAACAGAAATGGCAAATTTAGTAGCAATCGTAGGACGCCCCAACGTGGGCAAATCGACATTGTTTAACCGACTGACCAAGTCGCGCCGCGCCATCGTGAGCGACACGGCAGGCACCACACGCGACCGACAGTATGGCAAGTGTGAATGGAACGGACGCGAATTTTCAGTGGTAGACACGGGTGGATGGGTAGTAAACTCAGACGACGTGTTTGAAGACGCTATTCGCCGACAGGTGCTCGTAGCCACTGAAGAGGCCGACCTGGTGCTCTTCCTCGTTGACGTGCAGACGGGCCTTACCGACTGGGATCAAGACGTGGCCGCCATCCTTCGCCGATCAAAGTTGCCCGTCATCCTGGTAGCAAACAAGACCGATAACAACGACCAGATATATGATGCTGCCGAGTTTTATTCGCTCGGCCTAGGCGACCCCCAGTGCATCAGTTCGGCTACAGGTAGCGGCACGGGCGACCTGCTCGACATGGTGCTCGACAAGCTGCCTATCGCCACCGCCGACGAAACCGAAGACGGTATACCTCGCTTTGCCGTGGTGGGCCGCCCTAACGCTGGCAAGAGCAGCATTATCAATGCCTTTATTGGCGAAGACCGCAACATCGTAACCGAGATTGCAGGCACCACACGCGACAGCATCTACACACGTTTCGACAAGTTTGGCTTCGACTTCTACCTCGTCGACACGGCTGGTATTCGTCGTAAGAACAAAGTGTCAGAAGACCTCGAGTTCTACTCGGTAATGCGCTCTATCCGCGCCATCGAAAACTCAGATGTCTGCATCCTCATGATTGACGCCACCCGTGGCATCGAGGCTCAGGATATGAACATCTTCCAGCTCATACAGCGCAATAACAAGTCGCTGGTGGTAGTGGTAAACAAGTGGGACCTGGTAGAAAACAAAGACCAAGCCGTGATAAAGACCTTCGAGAACGCCATTCGTCAGCGCATGGCACCGTTTGTCGACTTCCCCATCGTCTTTGCCTCGGCCCTCACCAAGCAGCGCATCTTCAAGGTGCTTGAAATGGCGAAAGAGGTGTATCAGAACCGAAAGGCCAAGGTGGGCACCGCTAAACTGAACGAGGTAATGTTGCCCCTTATCGAGGCTTACCCACCACCATCAACCAAGGGCAAATATATTAAGATTAAATATTGCACGCAGCTGCCTAACACACAGATACCTTCGTTTGTGTTCTATGCAAACCTGCCGCAATATATCAAGGAGCCTTATCGCCGCTTCCTTGAAAACAAAATTCGTGAAAACTGGCCTATGCACGGTTGCCCCATCAACGTGTTTATACGCCAGAAATAATATCAATGCACAGATAATGTGAACAGAATGAAACACAGATATTCTGTCTTGCTCGTTATCCTTGCCGCCATGCTGGTTATTGCCTGTGGCGGCAAGGGTGGCGACAACCCCAGCGAAATGGCGGGCCGCACTGCCAAGCTGTATTATGAAAACCTGCTGCACGGCCGCTACGACGTGTTTGTAGATGGTTTCTATCGACCCGACTCTATCCCCAGTAGCTATCGCTCGCAGCTTATTGACAATGCTCGTATGTATGTGGCGCAAATGAACGACGACCATCATGGCCTCGCTCGCGTAGACCTGATACACGCCACTGCCGACACCGCACGCAATGAAGGTCGCGCCTTCTTGTTGCTATGCTTTGCCGACAGCACACGCGAAGAGGTGGTGGTGCCCATGGTGCGCATTGAAAACCTGTGGATGATGCGCTGACAAAACGCTAAAAAAACAATAAAAATGATGGCACATTGATATAATTGTTGTAACTTTGCATGCAATAGGTCGCCTATAGGCTGCCTGAAAAAGTTACGATAAAAGATAAATGATAAAAGAATAGGTATTATGAAAGTAGCAATTGTTGGAGCGAGCGGAGCCGTAGGACAAGAGTTCTTGCGCATACTCGCAGAGAGAAATTTCCCCATAGACGACCTTGTGTTGTTTGGCTCGAAACGTTCGGCTGGAACAAAATACACCTTCAAGGGAAAAGAGTATGAGGTAAAACTCCTGCAGCACAACGACGACTTTAAAGACATCGACGTGGCTTTCGTGTCGGCTGGCGGTGGCACCTCAAAAGAGTTTGCCGACACCATCACCAAACACGGCTGCGTAATGATTGACAACTCGAGCGCTTTCCGCATGGACGACGATGTGCCCTTGGTGGTGCCCGAGTGTAACGCCGAAGATGCCCTCAACCGCCCCCGTGGCATCATTGCTAACCCTAACTGCACCACTATCATGATGGTAGTAGTGCTGAAGCCGCTTGAACAGCTCAGCCACATCAAACGCATACATATTGCCAGCTATCAAAGTGCCAGCGGTGCTGGTGCTGCTGCCATGAGCGAGCTGCAACAGCAGTATAAAGAGCTGGTAAACAACCAGCCCGTAACCGTAGAAAGATTTCCCCACCAGTTGGCATACAATGTTATTCCACAAATCGACTCGTTCACCGATAACGGCTATACCAAAGAGGAGATGAAGATGTTTAACGAGACACGCAAGATTATGCACTCTGACGTAAAATGTTCGGCAATGTGCGTGCGTGTATCATCACTTCGTTCACACTCTGAAAGCGTATGGATTGAAACCGAGCATCCCATCAGCGTTGAAGAGGCACAGAAAGCCATTGCCGCTGCTCCGGGCTGCACACTGAAAGACGATCCTGCCAACCTGGTTTACCCCATGCCGCTGGAAACAGCTGGCAAAGACGACGTGTTTGTAGGCCGTGTACGCAAAGACTTGGCCGACGACTGTGGCCTCACCTTCTGGCTCTCGGGCGACCAAATTCGTAAGGGTGCAGCCCTGAACGCTGTGCAGATAGCCGAATATCTGATTAAGGTGGGCGACATAAAGTAACGAAAGCGTAAATGTGTAAGAACGTGAACGTGTAAAAACGCAAACGAATAAGAACATAACAAAGAAAAAGGATATACCCTTGTGGCGAAACATAAAGCCCAAGGGTATATCCTTTTTTTTTCGTTATAGGATGTTGTGGAATGAAGTTTTATTTTCCTTTCAATTCCATGATAACATTATCCATAATATAAAGGTCGCTCATCAGATAGAGCAAAGAACGCTCGTCATGCAACAACTCATTAGTTTTACTTTTTTGAAAAATATCAAAAGCTCGTTCTGGAGATATATCCAAACGTTTAGAAAGCTGGGTACATATCCTACCTATCTTCATCCAAAGTTGCGAATCTCTTAACATCCTTATATCTCCTTTCTTGCTAAGTCGTTTAATGGCTCTACTTTAATGAAATGCAAACTGTTATCAAGTATTTTTTGTGAAATGATACATATCTGATTATTAGGCTGATGCTCTGACAATCTTTTCAATGCATACTCCATAGAGATGTCTCCGTTTAGATAATCCTCGATAGTCGTGATAACACGATCATCAGCAATACCACCTTCAATATAATCGAAACCTTTCCAAGGTTTTTTACCATTTCGGCTTTGAACAATAAACTCTAACCACTCTTCATCGTAAGATGTAAACACTTTGCATTTAGCATTTTGTTTGATAAACGCATCGTCTAATTCGTAGATATTTAGCCATTGTGGCAAATCTAAGTTTACAACTCTCGTTGCCCAGCCGACAGCCTGTTTTCGGATATCTGTAACATAGAAACCCTTACCGAAATCAAGATTGTCGCGTCCGATATTACAAAGAGGTGACTTTACTACATTTGTAGCACCATGAAAGACCTTACGCATTAGTTTTTCAGAATTTATTGTTTATGATTGATTGGCTTCTAACCTATGAAGCGCCTTTAACAACTCGTCAACCACATATTCTTTACTTTGTGTATGTAGAGCATCGAGTTTTGTAGTAAGACCATGCATAAGTCCTACCTTTTTCAGGCGTTGATACATTTCAAGACGGCTACATCCTTCTGCTTGTGCCGTTATGTCTACGCACATTGCAGCAAAAGCCAATGCTTGTTGTGTTTCTGCTATACTCATAATCATAAAGTTTTTATATGAAAATTTATTGCAAAAATAGCATTTTCTTTTTTAATAGCAATAACGCCCATCACTTTTCTATTGGATAAGGGCTTAGTAAAGCTTAGAAGTTGACACCCACATTAAGCTGTAAGCTGTGGTTGTGCGAAGCGTCAAACTCGTCGTGGCAGATGTTGGTAAGGCCCAAGTCGTAGGCCAGCTCTACATAGAACATATCGTAAGCAAATCCGCAACCCATGCGCAAACCGCCATCAAAACGCTGGAAGTAGTCGTCAGAGAACGAGCTACGGGCTTCGCGGTCGTCATAGTTTTTCATCTTACCGCTGATGCCGCACGCCACATACACACCCATAAACGGTTGTATTGAAACATGCTCGTCGTCCATCTGTATAGCATATTTCACGGCCACGGGCACCTCAAGATAGTTAAGGTTATACGTCATCTTCTTGCCATTATAGTTGGTTTTTCCGCCCTTCTCGGTATAAAAGGCGCCACCCTCTAAGAACAAGGGAAAACTATCTGACAATGAGAAGCCCGCCACAGCGCCCAAATTAAGGCCCGTCTGCCAGTTGCCGCCATCCAGTTTCTGGTCGTCAGAGTTTACCTTTGAGAAGGCAGGACCCAGACGCAGTCCGTAATAATTTTGTCCAGGCTGATACATGATTGAGCGGTTCGAATACTCCAGTCGTCCTGTATTTTTGTTATAGTAACGGCTACTTTTGTAGGCTTGAGCCATCATGCTCATCGGCAACAGTAGTGCCACCAATGCCAGTGTAAACATTTTCTTCGTCATATCTGTATATATCTTGGTTTTCAATGTTTATTGTTTATCTTCTATTTTATTCAGCTTTGTTTTATTATCTTCTGCTTTGTTCTATTCTGTTTTGTTCTATTCTGTTTTGCAAAGATATAAATAAAACTCAATCTGCGCCAAGGTTTTCCCCTAAAAGGGCATGGGGAAATCTCTATTACTACCGTTTTCACCTTTTTTTTACGTTCTTTCGTTATCTTGCCTTGCTCTCTTTTACACACGACAAGTCGTTTTATCATGCCATTTGCTGCCCTTCGTCATGCTATATGATGTTCTTTATCGCTCACTTTCAGTTCTTTCGCCTTCAATTGTAAGCCAAGAGCTACTATATAAATAGGAGAAAAAGGCTGATTAGTGGACAAAAAGGGGCGTTGGTTGAATTAATACACAAAATTGCAATGTAGAGGTTGCAATTTCAATAATTATTTATTACTTTTGCAACCACAAAGTTCAATTGTATCCCAATTACTTGAAGAATAAAAACTATACTAACATAAAATAAGGAAAGAATTTTTTAATGTATATTGTAAAGCGAGACAAGTCTTCAAAAAAGAAATTGAAGCTGTTTCGTCTTTTTTGCTTTTGTTAGGCATAACGCCATAGCAAAGCACTTGATATTGAGATGAACAATAACATACAAATAGTGTAGTGTTAAATGTAACACGCTGTGATAGCGTATCAACTTCATTATCTCCAATTTAATTATAACGAAAAAAGGCTGGGAGCCCTGTACCACACCGCACATTGGCAATGGTTACAGGCTCCCAGTTGTTGTTTATACCATGGGCAGTAACGGGTTGCAACAAACGTCAATAGAAAAGACATTGCCTGTTAATAAGAAGAGATAGCAAACATATCGTCTCAGTACTTGGCCGAGATTACTCCAGTACTTGATGGAGATTACTGCAGTACTTGAT
>USAI01000052.1 GCA_900552675.1 uncultured Prevotella sp. | reverse complement strand
CGTGACCCCATGCGTGACAGGCATGTATTCTAACCAACTGAACTAACGCACCTTATAGTGTCATCATTTCTTTTTAGCGAGTGCAAAGGTATAACTTTTTATTGATACCGCCAAACATTTTCCCTACTTTTTTCACAAAAAACATACATTTTTCTATAAAATGCGCTGTAAGAGTGTGGCAGTGTGATACTGTTGGCCATCATATAGCCAGTCGGTAAGGGTTGTTTGTGGCACGAAGCCCACTTTTCGGAACAGCGCCTCCGAGGCTACGTTGCCCTCTCCCACCACAGCATACAGCTGATGCAGGTGCAGCGTGTGCCGCGCATAGGCAACAACCTGTTGCATTGCCGCCTGCCCATACCCTTTATGTCGATGCGCCTTCATGATGATGATGCTCACCTCTGCCCTACGGTGCGTAGGCGAGAAGTTTACCACATCAACCACGCCCACGGCCGTTCCTTCGGCGTTAACAATCACCATTCGCACCTGTCGGTCAACATAAATGTCGGCTTGCGCATGCGCAATATAGTCGTGCAAGATGTATCGCGAGTAGGGCACATTGTTATCGCCCACATCCCACACCTCGCTGTCGTTCTCAATGCCATACAGCATATCAAGGTCTTCGGGCTCCATGGCACGAAGCCTTATGGGTAGTGTGTTGTTCATCGTTATCGCAGCACCTCCTCGGCCGTAATAATGGTATGCGTGTCGGCGTTATACAAGCCCATGCTAACATTGGGTTGTGGTGCCTGCGCAAAACATTCAAAAATTTGTTGATACGAGTAGGCCTTCACGTCATACACCACATACACCCTACCCTTTTGTGGCAGCGTGAGCGTTTGGTGACCCTGTGGCAGCTGCTGAGCATCGCCCTCAAAAAACTGTGCTTCAAGACCCTTGCGCTGCGCTAACTGTCGGCACTGCTCAAGGCGCTCGCCCTTACCAATAAACACATATAGCGGTGCATGATAGGTGTTATGGCGGAAGAAGCCCAGGCTGCGTCGGGCCTTGCTGGTTTGCATACGCACCAGTGCCACGGTGGCCTTCATCACGATGGCCGCCTTGATGGGAAGGCTGATGAGCAGCGACAGGTGCCCATAATGTTTGCGGAAGAAGATGAGCATGGCATCGTAGAACACATGCACATAGCGGAACGACGACTTCTGTGTGCTCTCGCCCTTATAATGAACGATGGTGGCGGGCACATACCAGTTTTGCCAGCCCGCCTTGAGCAGGCGCACCGACAGGTCGATGTCTTCGCCATACATAAAGAAGTCTTCGTCAAGAAGGCCCGCTTGGTTTAACGCCTCGTGGCGCATCATGCAAAAGGCCCCACTCATCACCTCTATCTGTGCAGGCTCGGTCCATGGCAAGAAGCTGAGATAGTAGCGACCGAAGCGTCGACTCTTAGGATATCGGGCACACAAACCCACCATTTTATAAAACGAGGTGAGGGGCGACGGTATGCCGCGGCGCGACTCCATGGCATTGCTGCCATTAACATTGAGCATACGCACGCCCACGCCGCCCGCCTGTGGGGTGGCGTCCATAAAGCTGAGCACTCGATGAAAAGTGTCTTCTGCAACAATGGTGTCGGGGTTGAGCAGCAACACATATTGCCCCGTACACTGTCGAATGGCAATATTGTTAGCGCGCGCAAAGCCCAGGTTGTGGTTGCTGCTGATAACGCGCACATGAGGAAAACGGTCGGTAAGATATTCTACAGACGCGTCGCGCGAGTGGTTGTCGACGACAAACACCTCGGCATTGATGCCGTTGAGCGCCTTCTGCACCGACAGCAAACACTGCTCGACATAATATTTTACATTATAATTGACAATGATGACCGATAGCTTATACTGAGCTGTTGAGGACATATTTTGCTTTTGTTTCGTATGTATGGAAGTTAAAAGGGAGTTAACTCGCTTCGCGAGTGAAGTTCTTGCTAAGCAAGCGGCAAAGCCGAGCGAATGGATATATGCCTTGTTACTTAATCACAAATACTATATAATAAGGTGTAAAGCGTTATTGTGCATCGGCTGGCGTAACCTCGCTATAACAACGCGCCATAGTGGGGGTGACAAACACCATACACAGCAACAAGATGATGCCAAGATAACCAAAGGCGGCGCTCATAAAAAGATAGTAAGACAGCGCATTGACCACCATAGGCACGCCTAACAGCAATAGGCGCAACAGGCCCCAACGCATGAGCGCACGTGGCGTGGTGAGACGCGTGGCAATAAACTTCAACCGAAACATCTTGAGCGCTACGGGTATGGCCATAATGGTAACCAGCTCCATGGTTACGGCGGTTAAAAACTCGGCCTGCCCCTCACCCTGGCCCGCCAGCAAGCCACAGGGCAACACGTCGGTCTCGAACAGAGCCACCATGAGCAGCGAGAGAATGATGGGTGCAGCAAAAGCTATCATCAACACCCGTTGTGTAGATTTCATTTCCATTCTTGTTTTTTACGTTTCAGGGGGTTATAGAGTTGGCTTGCAAGACGGTGCGGTTCAAGATAGCACGGCCCAGCGTCACCTCGTCGGTATATTCAAGTTCGTCGCCCACCGATATGCCACGCGCTATCACACTGAGGCGCACAGGGTATGGCGCCAACTTGCGCGAGATGTAAAAGTTGGTGGTGTCGCCCTCCATCGTGGGGCTGAGCGCCAATATCACCTCGTTAATGTCGCCTGCCATCACACGCTGTATGAGCGAATCGATGGCCAGGTCGGCAGGACCAATGCCGTCCATGGGCGAGATAACGCCACCCAGCACATGATAGCGACCGTTATACTGCTGCGTGTTCTCTACCGCCATCACGTCGCGAATGTTTTCTACCACACAAATGGTGTGGGGATCGCGATGCGTGTCGGCACAAATGGGGCACACCTCGGTGTCGCTAATGTTGTGGCACACCTTGCAGTATTTTACGTCGTGGCGCAAATGGGTAACGGCCTGTGCAAAGGTGTCGACCGCCTCGGGCGTTTGGCGCAACAGGTGCAGGGCAAGGCGAAGGGCAGTCTTTCGGCCTACGCCTGGCAACTTGGCCAACTCGTCGACGGCGTTGTCAAGCAGTTGTGATGAAAATTGGTTTTCCATCGTTAATCGTTAAACAGATATACGCCGATGCCCACCTTCAGGCCCACGGAAGAAAAGTCGCTGTGGTTTTTGAACGACTGGTTGTAATAAATGGCAGGCTCGATGGTAACGGTGCGACTGAGGAAGTAGGCATAGCCCACCTCAATGCCTGGCATCACGTCGGTGTAGTGGCTGGCGTGTGCCAACTTGCACTGGGCACCCAGGTAGAGGCCGTTCTGCTCAATATAATAGCGTCCGCCCACGCCCACGCTATACTGGTTGGCGTTGTCGCCCTTACCCTTATGGCTATAATCAACGAGGCCATATACCAGCCAGTCGTTAGCCACCATGTAGCCCAACTGTCCTTGTACGCCAAAGTTGAAACCTTCAGATCCGTTATACGACATATTCAAGCCCGTGAGCGATGCGTTCATATACAATTTGCCTTGTTCAAATTGTGCGTGCGCGCCTGCACTGATAAGCAGGGCTGCCGCCATAGCGAAAAGTTTTTTCATTGTGTTTTATCTTTTTCTTTTTATAATTTATCGTTTCTTTGTATAACAAAAAAGGCGTGCCGCGCAACGACACGCCCACCTTATTTATATATATAACGTAGGATTTGCAAAAAAATTATATCATAAGGCGTATTTTATGTTTTTGCCTAATGATTATGCCGAGGTTTGCGAAGCATTAAAGCGGCGTTTCCAAACCACAAACCAAACAATGGCAATAATGAAGGTAATGGCACCCAGCACGTAGCCCAGCGGCCCCTCAATGCCCAAAGCCTGATGCGACACAAAGATGAAGGTGGCGCACACGGCGGTCATCAGCAGTGCGGGCACCAGGGTAATAACGTATGCCTTACGCTTGCGCACAAGATAGACGGTGATGGTCCATAGGGTGAAGACGCTAAGCGTTTGGTTAGCCCAACCAAAATACTGCCAAATAACGTTGAAGCCATTGGGGTTCTGCATCTGCCACAGCAGCAACAAGATGGCGCAGAAGAACATAGGCACACAAATCATCAAACGACGACGTTTGCTGCGCTGCTCAATGCCTAAAGCATCGGCAATAATCAAGCGGGCGCTGCGGAAGGCGGTGTCGCCACTGGTGATAGGGGCGGCCACCACACCCAGTATAGCCAAGATGCCGCCAAACACTCCAAGCCAACCTGAACACACATCTTTTACCACCTCGGGGGCAGTGAAATATTGTATGAGCGACTGATGGCTGCTATTGCAAGTATAGTTGTAAACGATGTCAGAAGGCACTACCTCGCGCCAGCCACCATAGTAGAAGAAATACATCGACACGGTGGCCCATATCAAGGCCACGATGCCCTCGGTTATCATAGCACCGTAGAAGATGGGGCGGCCCTGGCGCTCGTGCTTCATGCAGCGGGCCATCAGGGGACTTTGCGTGGCATGAAAGCCGCTAATGGCACCACAGGCAATGGTGAGAAACAGGCAGGGGAAGATGGGGTTTTTGGCCACAAAGCTATCGGTGCCCAGCCAAGCGGGGTTGGCGTTTAGGTTGCTGTCTGACAGGTTGCTCCATATCTCAGGCAGCGCTGGCATCTTTATATATAACATAACCATAAGAGCCACGGCCATAAACAATAGCGAGAAGGCAAACAGGGGGTATATCTTACCTATAATCTTGTCGATAGGCAGCATGGTGGCAATGATGTAATAAATAAAGATAACCACTACCCAAAACAGCTTGCTGCCATACATACTCTGCAAGATAAGGGCAGGGCTATAAACAAACACCACGCCCACCATGACAAGCAACAGCACAGTAAAGACCAGCATCACACGACGCGTGCCCTTGCCCAGATAGTGGCCCACCAGTTCGGGCAATCCCACGCCACCATGGCGCACCGACAGCATGCCCGACATATAATCGTGTACAGCACCCGCAAAGATGCAGCCCAACACTATCCACAGATAGGCCACAGGGCCATACCACGCACCCATGATGGCGCCAAAGATGGGGCCCGTGCCAGCAATATTCAGAAACTGTATCATGAATATTTTCCACCCAGGCATGGCTATATAGTCGATGCCGTCGGCCTTTGATACGGCGGGGGTGGGTCGGTCGTCGGGACCGAAAACGTGCTCTACAAATTTTCCATACAGCAGGTAGCCTAAGAGCAACGCTACCAAACTAAGTGTAAATGAAATCATTGTTAATTAGTTATTTAAGTTTCTAACGCCTATCTGCCATGCTATCAGTAAACAAATAAACAATATACAAGAAGATTATCATTACTCATACAAGCATACATAACTTATATAAAAGAAGACAAATCTCCTTGTTTACTCATCTCCTCGTCAACTCGTCAACTTGTCAACTTGTCAACTACACACGACAATTCGTCATGCAAAAGTATACAATTAATTGATAATAGAAAAATATTTCACACTTTTATTATTATTTTGTTCATCAAACAATTGAGTTTGCAATAAAACGTCACATCTGCAGCCCGAACAAAAAGAAGGGATCAAATATTTTTAACAATCTATTTCGCGCTTCGCACGTTTTTTGTTTGAACACGAATTTCACGAATTAATCCAAGTAGGACGGTGGCCTCTGTGCCCCGTCCTCCCGACATTAGAAATGGACAATAAATAAGTGAGGTTATCTTCTAAATATACAATATACAAGCAAGCCCTAACGACCGATTTGGGTTAAATAGGGCTATAAACAGATGTCAAAAGCGCTACCTTAGCCCCTCAAAACAAAGAAAAAGTATCTTTTTTACATTTATTTGAACTTTTCTCTTACTTTTTGCATTGTTTTTCAAGATTTTTCTATATCTTTGCACACATCTAAGTAAAAGGTTAGACAACCAATAGACATTAGTTTTTTTATTTAAACAACATCAATAAAAGATTAGAGGATTATGAAAGCACAAGAAGTGGTAGAACAGCTGAAACAGCGTTTCCCTAACGAGCCCGAATATATTCAGGCCGTAAGTCAGGTGCTAGGCACCATTGAGGAAGAGTATAACAAGCATCCCGAATTTGAAAAGGCCAACCTCATTGAGCGCCTCTGCATTCCCGATCGCATCATCCAGTTCCGCGTAACATGGGTTGACGACAAGGGCAACGTGCAAACAAACATGGGCTACCGCGTGCAGCATAACAACGCCATTGGTCCGTACAAAGGCGGCATACGTTATCACAAGTCAGTAAACCTGAGCATCTTGAAGTTCTTGGCTTTCGAGCAAACCTTCAAAAACTCGCTCACCACACTGCCTATGGGTGGTGGCAAAGGCGGATCCGACTTCTCGCCCCGTGGCAAGAGCAATGCCGAGGTGATGCGTTTCTGCCAGGCTTTCATGAACGAACTGTACCGCCATATTGGTCCTGACGAGGATGTGCCCGCTGGCGACATCGGCGTAGGCGGCCGCGAGGTAGGCTATATGTTCGGACAATATAAAAAGCTCACCCACACCTTCAGTGGCATCCTTACTGGTAAGGGTCTGGAGTTTGGTGGCTCACTCATCCGCCCCGAGGCTACTGGCTACGGAAACGTTTACTTCTTGCAGAACATGCTGAAGACACGTGGCATCGACCTCAAAGGCAAGACCGTGCTGGTGAGCGGCGCTGGTAACGTGGCACAATATACTGTTGAGAAGCTGATACAGCTGGGCGCTAAGCCTGTAACCATGAGCGACTCGGACGGATACATCTACGACCCCGATGGCATCGACGCCGACAAGCTGGCTTACATCAAAGAGCTGAAGAACGTTGAGCGTGGACGTATCAGCGAGTATGCTGAAGAGTATGGCGTGAAATATGTGGCTGGCGCTAAGCCTTGGTTTGAAAAAGCCGACATCGCACTGCCTTCGGCCACACAGAACGAAATTAACGAAGAGGCTGCTAAAGCGCTCGTAGCCAACGGCGTATTTGCTGTGAGCGAGGGCGCAAACATGCCCTCTACACCCGAGGCTATCAAGGTGTTCCAGGATGCAAAAATTCTCTACTCGCCCGGCAAGGCTGCCAACGCTGGTGGCGTAGCAGTATCGGGTCTTGAGATGAGCCAGAACTCGGAGCGTCTGCGCTGGAGCCGCGAGGAGGTTGACGCTAAGCTTCACGACATCATGAACGATATTCATGAAAACTGCGTGAAGTATGGCACTGAGGCCGATGGCTACATCAACTATGTGAAGGGTGCTAACGTGGCTGGCTTCTTGAAGGTGGCTAAGGCTATGATGGCGCAAGGCATTGTATAATACCGCCCCTTCTCATTTCACATTAACATAATAGTTCATAGAGAAATATTTTAAGATTGACGTTGTCAGACAATGGCACGTCAATCTTTTTTTGTTTATCGTCCTCCAGCAACAAGAAAAGCTATCTTCAAGTAGGACAGGGGGCTCCGCGCCCTACTTTTTAGATACCCAGCCTCCTCTTTATACTTGACGTGGTTATCATAAAACAGGAAACCATAGTAGGACGGTGGTCTCCGTGCCCCGTCCTCCAGCACCCAGCACTTATAGTTTGATAGTTAGAAAGTATTCTACTCAAATAATATTCATTATCTCCTGAAAAACATAAAAGATGCAAAAGCGATAGATAAGTGATGTAATATCAGAAGGTTTTGTTCGGTCATCTAAAAAAAAAGCATTACTTTTGCAAGCTGATTGTAATATGATAACCACTGATGGATAAGAAAACAAGTACTTCAATACAGATGATAGCCGATTTTGAAGGCGACATATCAACCCTTTTCAACACACCTGCTCCCGACGAAGTTCCCATATTAGCCACACGCAATATGGTGCTTTTCCCTGGCGTGTTCACATCGATATTGATAGGACGCAAGCAAAGCAAATCGCTTATCAACTATGTGAAGCGTCATCCCGACACCATTTTTGCCGTGTTCTGCCAGAAAGATCCTAACGTAGAAATGCCTGGCAAAGACGACCTGCACACCTATGGCGTGTATGCCCGACTGGTGCGTGTGATGAATTTTCCTGGCAGCGAAGAGGTGAACGCCATTGTTCAGGCCACAGGACGTTGCCGCCTGACCGACCTCACCCAAACTAAGCCTTACCTTTATGGTTCGGCGGTGCTTGACACCGAGACGCTGCCCAAAGACGACGATAAAGAATATAGCACGGCTGTTGACACCTTGCGTGACAGTGTGCGCGACTATGTGCATGAGAATGAGGACATTCCTGACGAAGCTCTCTTCTCAATCAACAATCTGCACCACAACATTGTGGTGACCAACTATATCTGCACGATGATGAACTTCAGCGTGGCCGATAAGGTAAAACTTATCAAAACCAACGACATGAAGGAACGCGTGCTGATGGCACTGCGCATGATTGACCGCGAGCGCAAACTGCTGGAACTGCGACAGTCGATACGCTCGAAAACGCGCGAAGACCTTGACGAGCAACAGCGCGAATACTTCTTGCAACAACAAATTAAGAACATTAAGGAAGAGCTGGGCGGATCGGCTGGCTCGCCCGAACGCAAAGAGCTGGAAGAAAAGGCCAGCAAGCGCAAATGGAGCGAGGAAACAGCAAAAGTGTTTAATAAGGAGCTCGACAAGCTGGATATGCTCAACCCACAAAGCCCCGAATACAGCATACAGCTTACCTATCTGCAAACGCTGGTAAACCTGCCGTGGAACGAATATACCCGCGACAACCTCGACCTGAAACGTGCCCGACGCGTGCTCGACCACGACCACTATGGCATGGAGAAGGTGAAGGAGCGCATTCTTGAATATATGGCTGTACTGAAGTTGAGAGGCGACCTCAAATCGCCCATCATCTGCCTGTATGGCCCTCCGGGCGTGGGAAAAACATCGCTGGGCAAGAGCATTGCCGCCGCCATGAAACGCAAATATGTGCGTATGTCGTTGGGCGGACTGCACGACGAGAGCGAGATACGCGGACACCGTCGTACCTACATTGGTGCCATGCCTGGCCGCATCGTGAAAAATATTCAGAAGGCAGGCTCGTCAAACCCTGTGTTCATTCTCGACGAGATTGACAAGGTGACACAGAACACTGTGAACGGCGACCCCGCATCGGCTCTGCTCGAGGTGCTCGACCCCGAACAGAACAACGCCTTCCATGACAATTATCTCGACCTTGACTACGACCTCTCAAAGGTGCTGTTCATTGCCACGGCCAACGACCTCAACACCATTCCGCGCCCCCTACTCGACCGTATGGAGATTATTGAGGTGAGCGGATACATCACCGAAGAGAAAATTGAGATTGCCAAACGACACCTCATACCACGCGAGCTCGACAACACGGGCCTTGACGCCAAAGACGAGCCAAAGCCCACATTCAGCAAGCAGGCCATTGAGAAGGTGATTGAGCAATACACCCGCGAGAGCGGTGTGCGACAGTTGGAGAAACAGGTGAACAAGGCGCTGCGCAAACTGGCGCTGAAGAAGGCTATCGATGGCCAGCTGCCCTACGAAAAGATTACGCCCACACAGCTTGAAGACCTGCTGGGCAAGCCACCCTTCTATCGCGACATATATCAGGGCAACAGCTATGCTGGCGTGGTAACAGGCGTGGCCTGGACAAGCGTGGGCGGCGAGATACTGTTTATTGAAACATCGCTAAGCAAGGGTAAGGCTGGCAAACTGACACTGACGGGTAACCTGGGCGACGTGATGAAAGAGTCGGCCGTGATAGCGCTCGAATATGTAAAAGCACATATTGACACGCTGGGCGTCGACTACCGCATCTTCGACCACTGGAATATACACATTCATGTGCCCGAAGGGGCTACGCCAAAAGATGGTCCCTCGGCAGGTATCACCATCGCCACCTCTATTGCCTCGGCACTAACACAACGCAAGGTGCGCGCCAACACGGCCATGACGGGTGAGATAACACTGCGCGGCAAGGTACTGCCCGTGGGCGGCATCAAAGAAAAAATTTTGGCTGCCAAGCGTGCGGGCATTACCGATATTGTGATGTGCAAAGAAAACCGTAAGGACATTGAAGAAATACCGGAAATGTACCTCAAGGGCGTAAGCTTCCATTATGTTGAAGACGTGCAAGACGTGTGGCAGTTTGCCCTCACCGACGAGAAGGTAGACAACCCCATCACCTTCGACATCGAAGACGACGATAACGAAAAGAAAAACTGACAAGGTAAAAAAACAACATGGCACTGACATTTCAACTGCAACATACCGACCCGTGCAGCGACGCACGAACTGGACTCATCACCACAGCACACGGACAGATAAAGACGCCTATCTTCATGCCCGTGGGAACCTGTGGATCGGTGAAAGGGGTGCACTTTAATGAGCTGCGCGAACAGGTAAAAGCGCAAATCATCTTGGGCAACACCTATCACCTGTATCTGCGTCCGGGGCTCGACACGCTGCAAAAGGCTGGCGGACTGCATAAGTTTAACACGTGGGACCGCCCCATCCTTACCGACTCGGGCGGCTTTCAGGTGTTCTCGCTAACGGGCATACGCAAGCTACGCGAGGAGGGATGCGAGTTCCGCTCACACATTGATGGCTCGAAACACTTCTTCACACCCGAAAACGTGATGGACACCGAGCGCATCATTGGCGCTGACATCATGATGGCCTTCGACGAATGTCCGCCGGGACAAAGCGACTACCAGTATGCCAAACGCAGCCTGGGCATGACGCAACGCTGGCTGGACCGCTGCCTGAAGCGCTTTAACGAAACCGAACCGCTGTATGGCTACGACCAAACGCTGTTCCCCATTGTGCAGGGATGCACCTTCAAAGATTTGCGCCGCGACGCTGCCAAGTTTGTGGCCGACAAGGGAGCCGCTGGTAACGCTATTGGCGGGCTGGCCGTGGGCGAGCCTACCGAGGTGATGTATGAAATGATTGAGGTGGTGAACGAAATTCTGCCTAAAGACAAGCCCCGCTACCTGATGGGCGTGGGCACACCGCAAAACATTCTGGAGGCTATTGAGCGCGGCGTAGATATGTTCGACTGTGTGATGCCGACACGCAACGGACGCAACGCCATGCTGTTCACCTACAACGGCACGATGAATATGCGCAACAAAAAGTGGGAACAAGACTTCTCACCCATCGACCCCGACGGCTGCGACATCGACCGCATACACTCAAAGGCTTACCTGCACCACCTGTTTAAGGCTCAAGAACTGCTGGCCATGCAGATTGCCAGCATACACAACCTGGCCTTCTACCTGCGCCTGGTAACCGATGCTCGACAGCACATCGAGGCTGGCGACTTCACCACATGGAAGGCAAGCGTGATACAGCGTTTAGGACAACGCATGTAATCATGCCTTGTTTACTTGTAAACTGCTTTTGCGAAGCATAACACTTGCAAAACATCAGTAAATGTAACACTAAGAATGAACAGAGCAACCATAAAAAGGCTTCTGACATATATCAACCCATTGCGCTTCATTTCGCGACTGGATAGGTATATCATCGGAAAATTTATCGGCACATACATCTATGCCATCATCCTTATCATCTCTATCTCCATCGTCTTCGATGTGAACGAGAACTTGGCTAAGTTTACACAATATCATGCGCCACTGAAGGCTATCGTCTTCGACTATTACATGAACTTTGTGCCCTACTTTGCCAACCTGTTCAGCCCGTTGTTCGTGTTCATTGCCGTCATCTTCTTTACATCAAAACTGGCCGGCAACTCAGAGATTATTGCCATGCTGGCAGCTGGCATCTCGTTTAAACGACTCATGCGACCCTACATGATATCGTGCGTGCTCATCTCGGCCCTCTCGTTCTACCTCAGCGCCTACGTCATACCACACGGCACCGTCATCAGGCAGAACTTTGAAACGATGTATAAGAACAAAAAACGCGTAACAGCTGCCGACAACGTAATGCTACAAGTGGGCAAGGGCGTCATTGCCTACATACAACATTACGATAACAGCATGAAAAAGGGCTACGGCTTCTCGCTCGACCGCTTTGAAGACAAAAAACTGGTAAGCCACATGACGGCTATGGAGGTGCAATATGACACCATCTCCGACTCGAAGTATCACTGGACGGTAAACAACTGGAAGATACGCGAGCTGCGCGGACTGCGTGAACATATAACCAGCGGCATCAGCAAAGACACCATCATACAGATGGAGCCCACCGACCTGGTGTATTCGAAAGGACAACAAGAAACGTTCACCAGCCCCGAACTGAAAGAGTATATCTCAAAACAAATTGACCGAGGTAGCAGCAATGTGGTGCAATATCAGGTAGAATACCACAAACGCATAGCCTCGTCGTTCGCCTCGTTCATCCTCACCACCATCGGCCTGTCGCTATCATCACGTAAGCGCAAGGGTGGCATGGGAATGTATCTGGGCATAGGTTTGGCACTCAGCTTCACCTACATCCTGCTGCAAACAGTGTCGTCAACGTTTGCCGTCAACGCCGACGCGCCCCCCATCTTGGCAGCATGGATACCCAACCTCATCTTTGCCGTAGTGGCTTGGTTCTGCTACCGCAAAGCGCCCAATTGATGCCACAAGGTATCGATGGGCTTAAAATTCAAAAAAAAGATTTTGATTTTATGTATTTCGACGAATTAGATTTAAACGACAACGTGCTCGACGCGCTCTACGACATGCGCTTCGAGACATGCACGCCCGTACAAGAGCAGTGCATACCCGAAATATTGGCCGGTAAAGACGTGCTGGGCGTGGCCCAAACAGGAACCGGCAAAACGGCAGCCTACCTGCTGCCCGTGCTGAGCAAGCTCGATGACGGCGGATACCCTAAAGACGCCATCAACTGCGTTATCATGAGCCCCACACGCGAGCTTGCACAACAAATAGACCAAGCCATGCAGGGCTTCGGCTATTATCTGAACGACGTAAGCAGCGTGGCCATCTATGGTGGCAACGACGGCAACCGTTACGACCAAGAGCTGAAAAGCCTGACACTGGGCGCCGACGTGGTGATAGCCACCCCAGGACGCCTCATCAGCCACATCAGCATGGGCAACGCCGACTTCAGCAAGGTGTCGTTCTTCATCCTCGACGAGGCCGACCGCATGCTCGACATGGGTTTCTCTGAAGACATTAAAAAGATAGCACAACTGCTGCCCCCCACCTGCCAAACCATCATGTTCTCGGCCACCATGCCCGACAAGATTGAAGACCTGGCCAAGACCTTGCTGAAAGACCCCGTTATCATAAACCTGGCAGTAAGCAAGCCCGCCGAGAAAATTAAGCAGAGCGCCTACGTGTGCTACGAAACCCAGAAGCTGGGCATCATACAAGACATTTTTAAACAGGGCGACCTGAAGCGCGTCATCATCTTCTCAGGCAAGAAACAAAAGGTGAAAGCCATCAACCGCGCACTGCAACGAATGCACGTAAACAGTGGCGAGATGCACTCTGACCTCGACCAGGCCGAACGCGACCAGATGCTGTATAAATTTAAGAGCGGACAGATTGACGTGCTGGTGGCTACCGACATCGTAGCCCGTGGCATCGACATCGACGACATTGCCATGGTTATCAACTTCGATGTGCCTCACGATGCCGAAGACTATGTACACCGCATAGGCCGTACAGCACGTGCCGACCGCGATGGCGTGGCCATCACCTTCATCAACGAAGAAGATGTACACTACTTTAAGCAGATTGAAAAACTGCTGGAGAAAGAGGTTGAAAAGACACCGCTACCCGAAGAACTGGGCGAAGGTCCTGAATATAAAGAGGGACGCGGACAACGCACAACAGCAAAGAGTAGGCGACGCAAAAACCGCGATGCCACAGCACACAAACGCAAGCCTCGCAACAACGAAAACGAACGCAAACCCAAACAGCCCAAGGAGCCAAAAGAAGCCACACAGACCGAAAACGCTCCCAAACAAGAGGCTGCCGTAGAAAATAAGGCCGACGAGAAAAAACAAAACCGTCGACGTCAGCCACGCAACAAATCGGGCAACGAAGGCGAAAATAATGCTAAAGCAGGAAACAATAATAATGCTAAAGCAGGAAACAACGCTGGTAACGGCAAAGAGGCCAAAGCTGGTAACGGCAAAGAGGCCAAAGCTGGTAACAGAAGAGACGCCAAGGCTACTAATAATAACAAAGACAGCAAGGCTGGTAATGGCAAAGAAGCTAAGGCTGGCAATGCTAAAGATGCTAAGGCTGGTAATGGTAAAGATGCCAAGGCTGGTAATGGCAATAAGCAACGCCACAAGAAGCCCCGTCAGCCCAAGAAAGAGGGCGAGGCAGCACCCATGGTATCGACAAAATACAGCAAAACAGCTGGAATGTCGCCCGTGGTAAATCCGTCAAAAGACAGCACCCTCAAACAAATATTGAAGAAGCCCCTCAGCTGGATTAAGAAGTTGGGCAAATAACCATTAAGCAAACGCTCTTCATCCTATCACAGGCAGAAGAACATCAATCGAAAAAAAGGACAGCGCCACTCAAACGTAGCACTGTCCTTTTCTTATTCATACACCACAGTATGTAACCTAATCGTTCGAGGGTGTGTCAAAATAGGAGTTAGAGGAAGTTAAGAAGAAGTTAATCCATCTACGATGGATGGAAGTTAACAGACAAATGCTTTATTTTCAGCAATTTATACATATGTCCGCTAACTTCTGTTAACTTCGGGCGAAGCCCAAACTTCTTTTAACTTCTATTTTGACACACCCTCCAGATTTTCCAGCTCTGATAATATTGTTGTGTTTTAACACTTTAATAATATATTATTGCGAGTCTTCATTTTTATCTCAACAGATGCACCCTCCAAGTAGGACGGTGGTCTCCGCGCCCCGTCCTCCAGCAACAAGAAAAGCCATTTTCAAGTAGGACGGTGGACTCCTCTTTATACTTGGCGTAGTTATCATAAAACAGGAAACCATAGTAGGACAAAACCTGCGAAGCGCGAAATAAATGTAAGCCTCTCCGCGATGCTATTATTGATACAATGTTAGTATAAAACCATTAGAATGAAGATAATTTCCTTTGATTTAACACTAACTTGTGTTTAACAACATGTATAAATCTTTGCGCATGGCGCATAAAAAATATCTTATTGTGTGAAACGAACTTACACAGGTATGGACTATATTTGCACCAGAATTAGAAAATATTGATTATGGATAAATCTGTTTCACCTTATAAATACTGTCACATATGGAAAATAAATCTTATTTGAGAACCATAATGGGAGGAACGGATTTTAGAAGTCTTTCCCTCATGGAGGAAATAGTATGTATTAATGTAGTGCTATTATGGTTATGCAAACGTCGTGTAAAAAAGATATGGAGCAGATGGACTTGCTTCAAGCATTCGAAATAATTGTAGATAAGGCAAAGAATTCTTCTCTAGGTGAGAAGTTCTATGAGGAGACTGATTCATATCTTGGATTTGTCTCCGATAAAC
>USAI01000051.1 GCA_900552675.1 uncultured Prevotella sp. | reverse complement strand
AGCAGTGGGGCGTTGACAAACAGGCTGCACCGCCCTCGGCTGATGTAGAGAAATAAAAGCCCCACCCCCGCGCCGCTTGCGCGGCTTTCCCCTCCCCTTATGGAGGGGAGTGAATAGCCTTGCTAACAATGAATTAATAACTCTATCGCAAACTTTTGTAGGACGGTGGCCTCCGTGCCCCGTCCTACTTTTTTTGTCCTTACGGTATACAGTTCTTTTTTAGAAAGTCTTCAAACTCAGAGCGATAGCCGTTAAACACGTTAATATCGACTTTGGGCGTGATGCCACGCACACGGCCATCGGGGCACAACTGCCAGTAAACCAGATGCACGTCGGGCTTATACTCGCCGTAGCGTGCTATCCATATATTATAGTTGGCTTTGAGGTCGGGTGCCATGGGTAGGTATCGGTTTACAAACATTTGGCTGATGTATAGCACGGGTCGAGTGCCTGTGTGGCGTTCAACCATTCGCATCCAGGTGCGCACGGCGGCAAACATAGCCCCGGGCCCGCCCATCTTTTTTATTTGCTGGTGCGTGGGTTCAAGGTCGAGCACAGGCGGCATGTCGCCTTTCCTAAAGATTGTGTTGCGCAAGAAATAGTTGGCCTGTATTGCCCCCGACGTTTTTGTAGAGAAAAAGTGGTAGGCGCCTACTGGTATGCCCTGTCGGCGTGCCGCTGTATAGTCGGCGCGGAAGTATCGGTTGCGTATGGTGCGCCCCTCTGTCGACTTGATGTAGCAGAACGATACAGGGTAGTTGACAGCGCCCGTCACCATCTTCTTACTGATGGTGCCGAGGTGGCTGATGCGCACCTGGTTCCAGTGTATGGGGTAACGTCGGCGCCCCACGTCGTGCTGAAAGCGCGATATGTCGATGCCATAGATGCGGTCGGCGGTGTAGTTGAGGCGTTCGCCCAAGAAGCGGTCGGCCTTCCATTCGCCCACCCGTATGTGCTTGTTGGGAGCGAGGGCAAAGCCCCAGCCCGAGCGGCGGTCGTTACGCCACTGTCCGCTGTATTGATGGCCCAGGGCATCGGTGATGGTGCCGTGTCCTGCTGCTACCATGTGGCGGTTGAAGTCGCCGTTGTAAACCTCGGCGGTGCTGTCGTTAGGAGCCGCCCATCGTGTTCCGCGCATCAGCGTGTCGGCGCGCCATTGTCCTACAATGCGTCGACCCACGCTGTCGGTGGCCGTTCCCCATCCGCAGCGTTGTCCGGCTTTCCATTGTCCGGCATAGATAATGCTGTCGCCCTTTGCCAGTTGGCCGTACCCATCATATCGCCCTTTCGCGTCGGTTTGTCCGGTGTAGGTCATGCCATTGGGTGCGGTGTGCTGTTGAGCATCGGGCTTGATGCCGTGCCCGCAAGCCGTGAGCAGTAACGTTGCGACCGCTACTTTTACGCTTGTTATTGTTGCTGCTACTATTTTTCTTGCCGTGGTTTCAACCCCTTTGTTTGCTGTACAGCGGCTATGTATGATCGTTATCATTGCTCGCCTCCTTTCATCAATAGGTGTTGTATGGCATTGCGGCCCACTATGTCTTTACCGTTGACCAAGCCGCCAAACAGTCCGCGAGGGGTAAAAAGAGCGGTTCCATCGGTGGCCAGCACGCTGGGAAAATGATGACGCTGACCCGTGCGGCGGCCCATGGTGAGCACTACCGAGGCGTCGTTTTGCCCCATTTCATCGATGCCTATGGCGCCATGTCCAGCTGCTATCAGGCGGCGGTTGGTGGTGTTCCAGGGCAGCAGATATTGTGTTTTTACGCCATCGGGCGTGGTCTTATCAAGCGTTTGTAGCAGTAAGAGACGGTTTTTATTGCTCACGGCTACGCGTTGGCATAGCACCTTTTGAGGCTTGTTTTTCACCATTTCATCGTCAGTTTCGGGCCTATACCATACTGTATAGGTGGTGCGAGGCAGAAGGGTGAGGGGCGTGGCCGTTTTTAACAGACTGTCGGCCATGGCCAGTGTGGCGGCGTTGCGTGCTGCTTGCGCCTTCATTTGTGTGGCCAGCGCCGCTATTTGCTGGTAGCCCTCGTCTTGCACGCCGTGCACACGTAGGTAGTAGTTGAGCTCGCTAATGGCGTTTTTCTCCCTTTTCATCGTTGTTTCCAGCGTTTTTATGAGGCACAGCAGGGCGTCGTCGGCCATGTAGGGCAGCGTCTTTAGCGTGTCGGCCACCGTTACAATGCGTCCGTTGCATGAGGGTATGGCGGGCCAACGGTTCATCCAGCAACCGTCGGTGCGGTGCAGGGTGGCGGCTTGAAGCGAGTCGGTAGTGGGTTGTAGCGCGGTGCTGTCGGCCTCAATGCCCGCGAAGAAGAGGGTGGGTTGCCCCTTTGCGCATAGGGCGTACCACGAGCGTTGCTCAACCACTACCACGCTGGCGCGCATCTCATTGGCGGTAGAGGGTAGGCAGCGTTGTGCCAGTATGGCCAATGCTATGATGGCGACACCCGTTGCTGTGAGGCCTAAGCGGTGTCGCACGATGAAGGAAATTATCTTTTTCATTTCCAGTTGTTTTTGTTTCTGCCAAACTTTTTAGGCAATGCGAAATTACAAAAAAATATTGATAAGCCTCATGGTTCACCCTTTTTCTTTTTTTATAGCATGTTTAACAAAAACATAAAAAAACCCCTATTGTGGGCAAACCCTTCTGGTTTTAATAAAAGGTATGGCGAATGGTCTTACGAGAGCAAGCTCTCGCCACCCCATCCGCCATACCTTTTATTGGTGCAGCAAGCTGCACTTTGCCCACAATAGGGCGATAAACATAAAAAACATTATCACTCTATATCACTGATGAAGCCCGAGAACGTGTAAAAAGCTCAAAACCTTAATATTTATCTCTTTCTCTTCACACATTCAAGAAAAAAGCGTAAATTTGCAGAAATATTCTTTGAAAAACAGATACATTTTATGATGATAAAACAACTAATGGCTGTGGCGGCCCTTGCAGTGGCTACCTTCAGCATTACCTCGTGTACCGAAAAGAAGTTTCATGTAGAGGGAAACATTACTGAGGCAAAGGACTCTACACTGTATTTTGAAAACATGAGCTTGAATGGCGCTGTGGTGCTCGACTCGGTGAAGTTGGGCGAGGATGGTGCCTTTAGCTTTGCTGCCAAGGCTGGCGATGCCCCCGAGTTCTACCGTCTGCGCATTGCAGGACAGATCATTAACTTGGCTGCCGACTCTACCGAGACCGTAAACATAAAGGCCGCTTATCCCACCATGGCATCGGGTTATGAGGTGACAGGGTCGGCCGACTGCGCTACCATTAAGGAGTTGGCACTGCTGCAGATAGGCCTTCAGTTACAGGTTAACGCCATTGCCAAAGACCCGTCGCTGGGTGTTGACGCTGTGGGCGACAGTATCGACCGCGTGGTAGAGCGCTATAAAGATAAGGTGAAGTTTAATTATATCTTCAAGGCTCCGATGCGCGCCTCGTCTTATTTTGCCCTCTTCCAAACCTTGGCGTTGGGCAATGCGTCGACCCTCATCTTCAACCCCCGCAACAGCGAAGAAGATATCAAGGTTTTTGCTGCCGTGGCTACCAGTTGGGATACCTATTTCCCCAAAGCCGAGCGTGGCCAGAACCTTCATAATATTGCTATTGAGGGCATGAAGAACGTGCGCATTATTCGTGCTAACAACACGCCGGCCGAGATTGATGCCTCGAAGGTGACGTCGACGGGCATCATCAACATTACGCTGCCCGATAATAAGGGCCACAACCAGTCGTTGGCGCAGCTCAAGGGTAAGGTGGTGATGCTCGACTTCCACCTCTTTGCCAGCGAGCAGAGCATGCAGCGCATCATGATGCTGCGCGAACTGTATAACAAATATCATGCTCAGGGTTTTGAAATTTATCAGGTGAGCGTTGACCCCGATGAGCACTTCTGGAAGACACAAACCGCCGCCCTGCCTTGGATAAACGTGCGTGTTGACGAAGACCACCAGAGCGTTCTTGCCACCTATAACGTGCAATCAATTCCTACCTTCTTCATCATCTCGAAGGACAACGTGCTGCATAAGCGCGATGTGCAGATTAAAGACCTGGAGGCCGAGATACGATCGCTGCTGTAAGAAGAGAAATTGGTCACTACATATTAAAGGCTGTTTGCAAAATAAAGCAAACAGCCTCTTAAGTTTTTTAAGGGTAGTAATGACTTTATATTTTTATATATTTTAAGGCTTTGCTTTTAATTTTGTTGTTTTTAGCAATTAATTCTACATCATTTCATGAAATATCTTGTTTATGTTTTCATATTTATCTTTAGCCTTGTTGGTTGCTCTTCAGATAAAGAACGCAGATTAAATAATATCGTAGCACAGGCAGAGAGTATTATGGATATGAATAGCATGTCTGCCTATAAATTGTTATCGAACAATGAATCTCTTGCACATGAAGTGGGGACAGATGCGCGTATGCGCTTTTATCTTTCAAAGAGTATAGCCCAAAATAAAGCCTATATTGCCTTTTCGTCTGATAGCCTGAGTAAAGAAATAGTGTCATATTTTAATGATCATGGCTCTGACTATGATAGGATGATGGCCTATTATATTTTAGGGTGTGCTTACCGTGATATGAATGATGGGGCACAAGCATTGGAAAATTATTCAAAAGCTATAGCCTTTGCTGATAATAATAGTAGTACGGATTTACGGTCTTTGGTTGTAATTCATGCACAAGTTGCTAATATTTTTGAAGAGCAAGGTATCGTGGATAATGCTATAGAAGAAGAAAAAGCTGCTGCCTTATGTGCATGGAAAGTAAAAGATACCCTTACTGCACTAAACTGTCTCGGACATGTAGCAAGTAATTATTTAATACGTAACAATGTTGACTCTTGCATAAAAATAAAAGATTATATTCTTAAGCATTGTTACCTTTTGAAGGATACCATTCACGCTGCTATTGCATGCGGCACTTATGGTACAGCTTTGTTGCAAAAAGGTGATTATGTAAAGGCTAAACAATATTTCGACTTTTATGAAAAATATTCTGGATATTTTGACTCTTTAGGTAATGTTGTTAAAGGAAAAGAAATACACTATTATGATAAAGGCATGTATTATCTCGGTGTTAATAAATTAGATTCGGCAGAGTATTTCTTTCGTAAAGAAAAAAGTGAAGCGTCTGACCTTTTTAACCAAAACGGTGCGATACATGGTTTGAGCCTTGTGTATGAAAGAAAAAATATACCTGACTCTACGGCAAAGTATGCATTGGCATGCTATAAGCTTAATGATTCTCTTTTTAATTCAGAGAATTCTAAAAAGTATCAACAACTTCAGGCGTTGTTTAACTATAATCGACATCTACAAAAATCAATTGAAAAGACTGAAGAAACGAATAAAATTCAACAGCGTCTTTATACCCTAATTATTATAACCATTGTCCTATTATGGATTGTTACTTATTGGTTTAAGCATCGGCTAAGATTACAGAGAAAAGAAACGTTAAGATTAAAGGATGCTTATCTGTCTACAATTAAGCAGTATTCGCAAGAAAAAGAAAATTTGAAATTGCTAATGCAGCAAAATGTTACAGAGAATCATACTCAAATTGCTCGAAAAGAAAAAATGATTCTCGAGTTGGAAAATCGTATTAATAATTATAAAAAAGAGAAGACATTGCAAGAAATATCTGCTATCACTATTGAAATACAGAATTCGTCAATATTCAAACACTTTATATACATATGCGAAAAAATTAATATGATGCCATCTAATACTGATTGGGAAGATTTGTGTCAGATGATAAATGAAACGATGCCTACGTTTAAGACGCAAATCTTGAAACAGTATCCTGTGAGCGAGAAAGAGTATAAAATATGTATGTTATCGAAATTGGGATTTAAACCATATCAGATGGCTAATCTGATGGGATTGTCATGCTCTGATATTTCTCAAACAAGAAGACGTTTGTTCGTTAAAATATTTCATATAAAAGGAAGCGCATCTGACTTTGATAATTCTATCAGAGCTCTTTAAATGTATATATTGAACTTTCGTAAGTGCATAATAAACACATTTTCAAGTGATTATCATCTCAAGAGAGCGTCGCCGCGCTCGACTTTGTCGCTTGCCAGAGCAAGAAGGCGGCGAATATCCATAACCGCTGGTTGAGCTGCCAAAGGCAGCGAAGCCTGCGGTTCCATGAATGATGGTAAAATCGTCCTCGAAGAGGGCGAATATATCGAATATTTGAACAACTTGCTTGTGTTCGCCCTCTTCGAGGACGTTTTATTATCTTGCTGTTAAACAGCAGGTTACGTTCGCTTCGCTCTCTTCACCAGCGGTTATGGATATTCGCCGCCTTCTTGCTCTGGCAAGCGACAAAGTCGAGCGCGGCGACGCTTGCTGGAGATAATTACCACATTTTAAAAGCGAAAGTTCAGTATATACCTTTTGTTTAGAGTGGTGTTTATACTTCATTTTACTCATGTTTTGTTTCTAATGATAGCATTGTCAAGAATTGTCAATAGAAGATGATAAAGTATAATTCGCTGGATATTATGTAGTTATATCGCTGTCAAATATTGTCAAATATCAGCAATAAAGAAATTCGACCGTTGTCGGAATATGTCATATCTTTGCAAACGTTAAACTAATTAAAAACGAAAGATATGAACAAAACCATTATGCTATTTTTATTAGCTTTAGCAAGTCCTGCTATTACACATGCTGCTTGCTTAAGTGCGTCTTGCGCTATCGAGTGTGCTCAAGGAATGAGGCTTCTGCCATTTAATGTTAAGATGATTGTTCCTCCAATGTCTAAAGAAGAGAATAATCCGCGTACACCTGTACTTGTCCCTACTGTGTATGCCGATGGTCAAAAACTTCACTTTCAAACACCGTGTGAAGGGATGACTGTTCGTTTGGTTAAGGATGGAGTAATTATATATATATGAAGCGGTTGTGACATCATTAGATCTGTATCTACCTGATTATACAGATATATGTGAACTACAGTTGATACGAGATAATTACATGTTCTATACAGAAATAAACTTATAATAACTAATAAAAAACAACTATGATTAAATTATTTAAGGGTCTCGTCGCTATTTTTGTCTTAGCAACTACTGCCAGCTTAATAATGGCACTTCACTCATGTAAGTCAGATGAAGCAGAAATGAATAATAGAACACCTCAGGCGCAACTATTAAACAAATATGATAGTTATATTCATCATTTTGTTTCAGCGCCTATTGTCGTTAATGTGAATAGACCTGCTAAAGTTATTCCAAGTAACGGTCTTACTCAAACGACACTTCCTAAAGGTAATGATATAAAAAATATATATGTTAAGTATCCCGAAGGTACAGCTGTGGAAATAAAAAATTTGTATTATTATATTCAAAATATACAAGATATGGAAACCCTGGAAAGGTTGACCGCAGCAGAGTATACGACAGAAAAACCACAGGATGAAGATTCTTTATATTGTATACAACTTTCAGAGACGGCTATTAGAAAAGAATTGTCGCCCCTGCTACAACAAAGTAAAGATTATTTGAAAGCTAAAGGTATTACTGATGAAGATATTGAACAAATGTTAGAAATATATGATGCTGATGAGAATGTACTCATTCCTTTTGCTTTGGTTTTAGCTGATCATGAAATGAACGAGGAAAATCAGAATGCTACAGCACAGAAAAAAGCTTCGATATTAAATCCCTTTAATATATTTGTTACTCCAACTTATGCATTATCAGAACGTAATAAAATGGTATTCGATTGTGCATTGAGTGCCGTGGGTATTGATGTGTTAGCTGCACTTGGACAATCTACGTGTAAAAATTGGGGAACTCGATTGATAATGAAAGCTTTTGGAACAGTAGCGAAAAAAGTTGTTGGCCCAATAGGAGTTGCTACTACTGTAGTCTCTTTTGGCATGTGTTTACATAACAAAGGTTGTATCTATTCAGTGGTATCGCCTATAGAAGATCGGTTTAATAAGATTACAAACAATGGAAATTCCCATGGAATAACATTTAAATAGTTGAATTGGTAGGCTGTTCAGTAAAAAGATAGCGATATTTTTTTGGGGCATAAAAGAAATTGTTTATCTTTACAAACTGAACAGCTTATTATTGAGTAAAATTACAACTATGGAAACATCTGTAACAACTTTATCCCTGCTTGACGTGATTGTCGATATTGTGTACATCTTATTCTTTTTGCTGATGACAGCGCTGATAGTTTATCGTGCCGTGTATATTGTGAAGGCGTGGCGCAATGAAGATAAAGGTCGTGCTAAGGGCAATTTGTTGGCTTTGGCCATTATGCTGGTATTGTATATCCCCATCTTCTTTTGGCAAATAGATATTGTGGAAAGAGTGAAAGAGCTGTGTTGTTGGTAGGTCCTCTACAACATAAAACAACATAGAACAACAAAGAGACAACCATAAACAACAATTGAGATACAGCGTTTGATACGCCATGTAGATGTTGTTTATGGTTGTCTCTTTGTTGTTTTTTTGTATTTAGATGGCTGGGATGTGGCTGTTTGCCGACAAGCAGCAAGAATTGCATAAATATACAGTTTTAGGGTGCATCGAGAGTGGTTTGAGATACCCATCGATTTACGGTCTGAAAGCCTTGGTTTCATGTTGTAAAACCAAGGGTTTTAGGGTGCGAAACCAAGGGTTTTAGGACCTGAAACCAAGGGTTTCTCAACTGAGAGGTATTAACTTTGAAAAGTATAAGTAAAACGAACGAAACGCAACGCGATTGTTAGAATATTAACAGATATTACGTTAAACAATGTAAAATAATGGAAATGCATAAATATACAAAACTGCTGGCGTTTTTGCATAAATATACAAAAATGGTGACAAGTATATGCTGTTATTTATGCTCGTAATAATATAATTTGGTTGCTGGAGGCCAGGGCACGGAGACCCTGGCCTACTATTTAGATACCCCCTCTTTGCCGTAAGTATTAAAATAGGGTAACCAAAAAGTAGGACGGTGGCCTCCGTGCCCCGTCCTCCCGCAATGAAAAAGGGTATCTTAGAAGCTGTTCAGCCAGGCGCGTAGGTTTAGCAGCATCTCGGCATGATATTTAAACGAGGGTTTGATGCCGAAGCCATGTCCGCCGTCGGGGAAGACGAAGAGCGAGGCAGGCACATCGTGGCGATACAGTTCGGTGTAATAGTTTACGCCGTTGATGGGCAGCACCACCTGGTCGTCGTCAGACAAGACGATGAAGGCGCGCGGTGTGACACGTGTTACGTGCATGTCGGCGCTATACAGTTGCTCGTCTTTCTTCTTCGCTTTCTCGCCCAGCAGATAGTTGTGCGTTGTCAGGTTGGTGTATGCTGGCACCATGGTGATGACGGGGTAGAAGAGAATTTGGAAGTCGGGCTTCGCCTCGCCCTTACCCTTTGTGGCCACGGTGGCAGCTAAGTGTCCGCCTGCCGACGACCCCATGATGCCCACGTCTGAAGGGTTGATGTGCCATGCCTTGGCGTTACGGCGCACAAGGCGCAGCGCCTCTTCGGCATCGCTCAGTGGTACCAGCGGGTTAGTGTTGGGCAGACGATACTTCAGCACGATGGCAGCAATGCCCATATTGTTGAAGAACGGAGCCCAGTCGGTGCCCTCATAGTCCATGCACAAACGGCGGTATGCGCCACCAGGGCACAGCACCACGGCTCGGCCTGTAGCCTTACCTTCGGCTGGCAGAAACACCTTCAGTTCAGGCACATCTTTCTCGTCGCCATTGCTGTTTGGCATCTTATTGTTCCATAGTTTTACGTCAAAGCTTTTTTGGGCCATAGCTGTAAGCGACAGCAATGTGAGGCCCACTGTCAACAGAATGTTTCTTGTTTTCATTTTCTTGTTGTTAGTATTTTTTTTGCAGCTTCGTTTGTCAGTAACCAGCGAAACTATTTTTTTACATTATTGCTTCATTCGTTTGCAAAGATAGTTATTTTTTTGTAATATTGCAGCACGAAAAGTATAGATAGATATGCATCCACTTACAAAATTCGAGTACTGCCCCCTTTGTGGCAGTCATCATTTTACCGTAAATGGCGAAAAGAGTCGCAAGTGTGAAAACTGTGGCTTTGAGTTTTTTATGAATCCCGCTGCCGCTACCGTGGCCTTCATCTTGAATAGCAAGGGCGAGCTGCTGGTTGAGAAGCGCAAGCGCGAGCCCGCTAAGGGCATGTATGACCTGCCTGGAGGCTTTGCCGATATGCGAGAAACCGCCGAGCAAGGTGTGCGCCGCGAGGTGCTGGAAGAGACGGGCCTCACCGTAAACCACGTGCAGTATATGTTTAGCTTGCCCAACGTATACCGCTACAGTGGCATAGATATTCCCACCCTCGACCTGTTTTACCGCTGCGAGGTAGAAGACGACACCTGCCTGGTGCCCGCCGATGCTGAGGGCGAGGCCGACTGTATGTGGATGAAGCTTGAAGACATACACACCGAGCAGTTCGGACTGCGCTCAGTGCGTTGGGGCTTCATCCAGTTTCTTGAGTCGTTGCAGAAATAGGGATAAATGGCGACATAGGTGACCCTACTGATTATTTAAAATGTCGCCTTTTTATTTCTTTTTTACCTTAATTGCAACGAGGTTATACATAAATGTGTAAATAAAACGCTATCTTTGCAAAAAGTTTTCGGTGTGGCAATCGCTTGCCCAGCACCGCCTTGTACGAAGATGACGATAAGCCTTTGAAAGGGCAAAAAACTCATATACACTACACATTTTATGGATAACCCGAAAACACTTCTGCGTCGTGGCTTGTTTGGCCCGCTGGTTGCCGTAGCACTTGCGCTGCCAGCCCACCCATTATGGGCACAAACAAACGATACCACCCTTGTGGCCACGGCCGATACCACTATAGCCGTAAGCGATACTGCTACCGCCCCGCAGAAACATGGCTTGGTGGCACGCTTGATGCGCTATTTTGCTGAGAGCGATAAGCCCAAGGCCAATAAGAAAATTGACTTTGGCATTATTGGCGGACCCCATTATGATACCGACACGGGACTGGGCTTGGGCCTTGTGGCCTCGGCTACCTATAGTGCCGACCGCACCGACTCGCTGCTGGAACGCTCAAACGCCTCGCTTTACAGCGATGTTACCACCAAGGCTTTCTTGATGATAGGCTTGCGTGGCAACCATTTCTTTCCGCACCGTCGTTTCCGTCTCGACTATCGTCTTTACGTTTACACCTTTCCTTCTTATCTGTGGGGCTTTAGCTATCCGCAAAGCGACGATGATAACAACAAGAGCAAGTATAGCCGCACTAAGTTTGAGGTGATGACGCGTTTGCTGGCTCGCCTTGACCGCTACTCGTATCTGGGCCCCATCATTCGCTACCAGTATGTGCACGCCTATAAGCTGAAAGACCGTGCGCCACAGCTGTTGGCAGGGCGGCCAATGACGGTGACCGATGTGGGGGTGGGATTGAGCTATACCCTCGACTCGCGCGACTTTATCTTGAACGCCTCGCGTGGCTGGTTTTTGCAGCTCGACCTCATGTCGTCGCCCACATTCTTGGGCAATAACAACACTTATTATAGCGCCGAGATGCAGTTGGCCACCTATCATAAGGCGTGGCGTGGTGCCATCATTGCCGCCGAACTGCATACACGGCAGTGTGCGGGCGAGGTGCCGTGGCCAATGCTGTCAGACGTAGGCTCGAGCAACCGTATGCGTGGCTACTATGAGGGTCGCTACCGCGATAAGAACGTGATTGATGCACAGATAGAGCTACGACAACATATATGGCACCGCAACGGCATAGCACTGTGGGTGGGCGCCGCCGAGGTGTTTCCGCGATACAGCGAGCTGCGCTTCCGCCGCATCTTGCCCAACGCTGGCGTGGGCTACCGCTGGCAGTTTAAAAAGGGCGTAAACGTGCGCCTCGACTATGGCTTCGGCCGTAATGGGTCTGGGTTTATATTTAATATTAATGAGGCGTTTTAGCCCCCTCTAACTCCCCCCGTGGGGGAGGACTGGTTTGCGCCCCCGATAGTTTCCTGGCTTCCTTTAGTTTTCCCCCCCCCCCCGTGGGGGAGGACTGGTTTGCTGTAAAGCTTGAACGAGCAAGACTAATCTCCTTGTTTACTCGTCAACTCGTTTACTGACAGCATGTCGAAGACATGCGAAACTTGAAATAAAATGATGATGGTCTAAAAGTAAATAACGATGAATAATACAACCCAAAATAGTAATCTCACTTCTCCTCCCCACCGGGGAGGCTGGGAGGGGCTTCTCTTCCTCTTCGTCCTCATTCTCCCCAATCTCATATTGTCATACACCGAACAGCTGACATGGGGTGGCCGCATTGTCAATGTTGTGATGCCACTGGCTGTCTACTGGCTGGTGCTTACGCTGTCGAAAAATGTGGGACGCACCGTTGTCTTCTTGCTGCCCGTGCTCTTTCTTGGCGCCTTTCAAATGGTGCTGACTTATTTGTATGGGCGCGGACCTATTGCCGTAGATATGTGGCTGAACTTGGTTACAACCAATTCGGGCGAGGTGGGCGAACTGCTGTCGCAACTGCTGCCCGCCATTGTGTGGGTGGTGGTGATATATGTGCCCACACTGACGCTGGCTGCCGTGCTGTGGATGCGCAAGCGCTATCTCGACGTCAAATTTGTAAAATGCCAACGTATGCCTGCCCTCAGCGCCACAGCGGTGGCCATGTTGCTCACGGCGCTGTTTTCGGCCTTCACTCACTATAAGCCCACCACTGATATGTTTCCGTTGAACGCTGTGTGCAACTTTGGCATGGCGTTTAGTAGGCAGGCGGTGTCGGTGCGATACAAGGAGGCATCGAAAGATTTTAAGTATTACGCCAAATGCTCGTTTCACGACAAGGTGCCTGAGACGGTGGTGCTCGTCATCGGCGAGACCAGCCGTGCCGATAACTGGCAGCTCTATGGCTACAGCCGCAAGACCAACCCTCTGCTCGCGCAGGTCAAGGGGCTGACGGTGTTCACCAACTACATGAGCCAGAGCAACACCACACACAAGAGCGTGCCCATTCTGTTGTCGTTGGCCGAAGCTAACGACTATGAAATATTGTATCACACCAAGGGCATAATGCAGGCGTTTCGCGAGGCGGGCTACCACACGGTGTTTCTCTCGAACCAGCAACGCAACCACTCGTTCATCGACTTCCTCGGTGAGCAAGCCGACGACTGCCTGTTTCTGCGCGACAGCAGATCAGACAATGTCTTCGATACCGACCTACTGCAACCGTTTCAGCAACGACTGGAGAAACATCGTGGCGAGCGCCTGTTTGTTGTGCTACATACCTATGGCTCGCATTTTAGCTATGTCGACCGCTATCCTGCCTCAATGCGCATCTTTGGCTCTGACAAATATGATGGCGCAAAGGCGAGATATCGTCAGCAGCTGGTTAACGCCTACGACAACTCGATACGACAAACCGACCACCTGCTTGGACTTGTCACTCAGACGCTTACGGCGCGTGGCGGCAGCGCGGCAATGATGTACACCTCTGACCATGGCGAAGATATCTTTGACGACGCCCGACATCTCTTCCTGCACGCCTCGCCCTTCCCCTCGTTCTGGCAGCTACATGTGCCGCTCATCGTGTGGACGTCGGCCGACTATCGTCAGCGCCACGCCGACATTGTGTCGTGCCTCGACGCTAACCGCCACCGCAAGGCTGAGAGCAACAGCGTGTTCCACACCTTGCTCACCATGGGCGGTGTTGAAACCTCGTATCGTAACGACTCGCTGTCGCTGGCTTCGCCTGTCTTTGTCTCGCATCCTCGCCTCTTCATCGACGATCATAACGAGCCTCGGCTCTACCACCAATGCTTAGCCCCAAAAGATTTTGAGGCTATGAAGCGGTGGGGCATTAAGGAGTGAGAACTGTTGAAAGAGAAAAGAAAAATGTATAGTTTTTTTAAAAAGATTGATATGGATATGAAAAGAATGTTGATGAAAGCGGGCATCGTGTTGATGCTGGCTTCTGCTACGACGGCATGGGCCGCCACCGACAACGAAGGAACACACTTTATAAAATATGGCGACATGAACCAATGGGTGACACGCCACGTAAAGGAAAGCAGCATAATAGGTGGAAACATGAAGACGCTGCACGAGATAGCACCCACCAAGGTATGGGCACAAAACGCACCTTACACTAACTGGGGTGGATCGCCTTGGGGCACCTCAAATGTTATGGCAAAGGTGTCGGGCATCACAAAGACCAACGTGTCGGTGTATCGCGACGAGCATCCAGGCCACGGCAGCTGCGCCAAGCTTGTCACCCATATTGAAACCTGTAAGGTGCTGGGCATCGTGAATATCAAGGTGTTAGCGGCAGGCAGCATATTCCTCGGACAGACGCTCGAGCCTATCACCTCGACCTCAAACCCCATGGCGAAGCTCAATGCCGGCATGAAGTTTACGGGACGCCCTAAGGCGCTCGTCTTCGACTATAAGGTGAAGCTGTCGGGACATCCCAACCGCATAAAGGAGACGGGCTTCAGCAAGGTGAAGACGGTGGCAGGTATAGACATGGCCGACTGTGTGTGCTTCTTGCAGAAACGCTGGGAGGACGCCAAGGGCAACATCTGGGCTAAGCGGGTGGGCACCATGGTGGTGCGCTTCAGCAAGACCACAAACGGATGGGTGGAGAACGCCGCCTTCCCTATACACTATGGCGACATTACACACCAAAGTTTCTACAAACCCTATATGGGATTGCTTACGGGCGATGATATAAAATGGGCGAAAAACTCGAAAGGCAAGATGATGCCAGTGAAAGAGATAGGATGGGCCACGGCCAACGAGGCTCCCACGCACATGGTGTTGCAGTTCGACTCGAGTCATGGTGGCGCCTATATCGGCTCGGTGGGCAACACATTGTGGGTTGATAACGTGAGGGTGGAGTATTAAAAGGTAGATAGCGAAAAATATTCTTAAACAAATACGGATTTTTCTAATGCTGGTGAAATGTTCACTACAATTAGAAAAATCCGTATTTTCTTTTTTAGGTATTAAGCTGCTTTGCCGTATTCATAAATGCAATCGCTGGGTAAATCGATTTCGTCGTTCCAATATACACAGGTTCGACTGCTATCAAGTTGCACTTGTTTAAACAGCCCATACACATTTGTTAAAGCGCGAAACGATGGAAGGGTTTTAATATCATCCTTCACATCATACATTACTTTGTAACCGTCGTCAAACTCAACAAAGAGAATGAAATCATCTAACGCGGTTATCTTTTTAATTCTTGGTATCATAATGGTGGAAGTTTGGTTATGATTTGTTTATCCCACATCTCTTGAAGTTCTGTGCTGTGTAAAGACAGCCATTCTGTAACCAGTTCTTGAGCCTTTGCAGGAAGATCGCCTTCAAACATTTCATAAGTTTTAATATTAAATAAACCTACATACTCGTTATAAATGGCATGTATATGCGATGGCTCATGTTCTTTGGGTTTAAAGAACATTTTAATAATTATTCCGTAAAATCTAACAATCTCTGGCATAACTATCTTGATGATTAATTGTTTACGAAACAAAAATAGATAATATTTGATGAATATCAAAACTTTTGTGGGCTTTTAACATGATAGGGCGTTATTTATTCTCTTCTAAAAAACAAAATACAACCCGTTGGCGGAATTAATTTAAGTTGATAAATATGAGTAAAAAGTTGCACA
>USAI01000050.1 GCA_900552675.1 uncultured Prevotella sp. | reverse complement strand
CATGCGACCTCCAGGTTATGAGCCTGGCGAGCTACCAACTGCTCCACTCCGCGATCATCAATCATTTCTGAATTGCGAGTGCAAAGGTAGTGATTATTTTTGAAACCACAAAATTTTGATGCAATTATTATGCACATTCTTGTTCTTCTTAATATATATCAAGTTATATTGATCAGTTCTTTCTAAGGCAATATGTAAGACATATAATATAAGATAGGTGTATATAAATTTATGTTTTACCCCTCAAAACACTCTTCGGCCCATTAAGACTTGCTGATTGTGGGTTTTCATTGCAAGCGCTCACATTTATAATCGTCAAGAACAAAATTGGAGAGGTGCCATCATTTTTTCTATAGGTGCAAACAATGAAAAGTGTCTTCAATATTTCGTCATATAATATTATTTTTGTAATTTTGAAAGCGATATGTGCATATCGCAAACCTACACTACACCCCTCCCTATGGGCTATTTTGCCCATCCTTGCATTAGCCAAATAAAATAAAAACAATATATCAATGCTTTTCAAATGGAATTACAAGCCACCGACATCCGACGAAAAGAGGGTTGCTAAGGAGCTGGGCGAGAAGCTAAATATCAATCAGATATTAGCCTATCTGCTGATACGCCGTGGCATCACTACCGAGAGCGGAGCGAAGCGTTTCTTCCATCCACAGCTGGCCGACCTTAACAACCCGTTCTTGATGAAAGACATGGACGTGGCTGTTGACAGGCTGAACGACGCGATGGGGCGTAAGGAGCGCATTTTGGTGTATGGCGACTATGACGTTGATGGATGCACGGCCGTGGCGCTGGTGTACAGATTCTTGCAGCAGTTTTATTCGAATATCGAATATTACATTCCTAATCGTTACAACGAGGGATATGGCGTGAGCAAGATAGGCATCGACTATGCCCACGAGAACGGCATCAAGCTTATCATCATTCTCGACTGCGGCATCAAGGCCGTAGAAGAGGTGGCCTATGCCAAGAGTTTGGGTATCGACTTTATTATCTGCGACCACCACGTGCCCGACGATGTGTTGCCGCCCGCTGTGGCCATTCTTAACCCCAAACGTACCGACGACAGTTATCCCTTCAAGCACCTGTGTGGCTGTGGCGTGGGCTTTAAGCTGATGCAGGCTTTTGCTAAAAACAACGGCATACCGTTTTCACGCCTCATACCGCTGCTCGACCTCTGTGCCGTGAGCATTGCCGCCGACATTGTGCCTGTGGTAGAAGAGAACCGCATACTGGCTTTTCACGGTTTGAAAATATTGAACCAAAACCCCAGCGTGGGGTTGAAGGCCATTATCGACGTATGCGGACTGAACGGTAGAGAGATCGCCATGAGCGACATTATCTTTAAGATAGGGCCACGCATCAACGCCTCAGGACGTATGGACAACGGCAAGGAGAGTGTTGACCTGCTAGTAGAGAAAGACCTGAGCCATGCGTTGACGGTGGCCAAGCACATTGATGGCTACAACGAACAGCGCAAAGATATCGACAAGCAGATGACAGAGGAGGCAAACCAGATTGTGTCGCGCCTGGAAAGTCAGCGTCACCACACCTCTATCGTGCTGTACGACGAAAACTGGAAGAAGGGCGTTATTGGCATTGTGGCCTCACGTCTTACCGAAATATATTTCCGCCCCACGGTGGTGCTCACCCGCGATGGCAACATAGCCACGGGGTCGGCACGTAGCGTTACGGGCTTCGACATCTATTCGGCCATCAAGAGCTGTCGCGACATTCTTATCAACTTTGGCGGACATACCTATGCCGCTGGCCTCACATTACGCTGGGACGATATTCCTGAGTTCAGACGTCGTTTTCAGCATTACGTCGACGAGCATATTCAGCCCGAACAAACCGAGGCCATGCTCGACATCGACGCTATCATCGATTTTAAAGATGTAACCAAACGTTTGCACAACGACCTCAAACGCTTTGCACCCTTCGGACCCTGCAACCCGAAGCCCATATTCTGCACCGTGGGCGTGTACGACTATGGCACGAGCAAGGTGGTGGGACGCGAGCAAGAACATATCAAGTTGGAGCTGGTCGACTCGAAATCGAGCAACGTGGTAAACGGCATTGCCTTCGGACAGAGTGCGTCGGCACGATACATCAAGTCGAAACGTAGCTTCGACATTGCCTATACGCTGGAGGATAACATTTTTAAGCGTAATCTGGTGCAACTGCAGATTGAAGATATCAGGCCCACCGACGAAGACGAAGACACCACACGCACGCTCGACTGACACACGCCGACACCACTGGTGCTCAGGGCTACGAGAAAAGACAGAGCCACAAGAAAAGGCAGGACAGGGCATGACCGACAAGTACCTTCAGATACTAAAACAATATTGGGGTTTTGACAATTTTCGCGGCATACAGCGCGATATTGTCGAAAGCATAGGCAGCGGCAAAGACACCTTAGGACTGATGCCCACAGGCGGCGGTAAGTCGATAACATTTCAGGTGCCAGCCCTTGCCCAGGAGGGCGTGTGCATTGTTATCACCCCTCTTATAGCCTTAATGAAAGACCAGGTGCAGCACCTGCGCAACCGTGGCATCATGGCTGCCGCCATCTATTCGGGCATGAGTAGGCCCGAGATTGTTACCACCCTTGAAAACTGCATCTTGGGCGACACCAAACTGTTGTATGTGTCGCCCGAGCGCATTGCCTCGCCCCTGTTTATCACCAAGTTGGGGCACATGAAAGTGAGCTTCATCACTGTTGACGAAGCCCACTGCATCAGTCAGTGGGGCTACGACTTTCGCCCCTCATACCTACACATTGCCGACATACGCCACCTGAAGCCCGATGCCCCCGTGCTGGCCCTCACGGCCACCGCCACCCATCAGGTGATTGACGACATACAAGACCGCCTATCGTTCAGCCAGAAAAACGTGTTCCGCATGAGCTTTGAACGCAAAAACCTGGCCTATGTGGTGCGAGAAACCGAAGACAAGATAGGCGAGATGACCCACATACTGCAAACCATGACGGGCTGCAGCATTGTGTATGTGCGCAGCCGTAAACAAACAAAAGAAATTAGCGACCTGCTAAACAAAAACAACATAAGCGCCACCTTTTACCACGCAGGACTGGAGCCACGTGTGAAAGACGAACGACAAAAACTGTGGTCAAACGACGAGGTGCGCGTGATGGTGGCCACCAACGCCTTTGGCATGGGCATTGACAAGCCCGACGTGAGAATGGTGATACACATTACGGCTCCCAGTTCGATTGAAGCCTACTTTCAAGAGGCAGGCCGAGCAGGGCGTGATGGACAAAAGGCCTACGCCGTATTGTTGCACCAAAAGAGCGACAACGCCAAACTACGTAAACGCATTGACGAAACGTTTCCTGATAAAGAATATATTCGTGAAGCCTACAACCACATAGCCTATTATTATCAGATAGCAACGGGTAGCGGTGCGGGATACACCAACCTGTTCGATATCGACCGCTTTTGCCGAAACTTTCACCACTTTCCCACCCTTCTGTTGTCGGCATTAAAAATATTGCAACGGGCTGGATATATTGAATGTGACATGGACCCCGATGCGTCGTGCCGACTAATGTTCTTGGTTGACCGCGACAAGCTGTACCGCATACCCTCGGCCTCTGAAAATGAAGAACGACTGTTGAACATGTTGCTGCGCACCTACAGCGGACTGTTTACCGACTATGCCTACATCGATGATGAGCTGCTGGCACACCGCGCAGGCCTCACACGCCAACAGGTGTACCTTATCTTCAAAAGTTTGAACCAGCGACACATCATACATTTCATACCACAACGCAAGTTGCCTACTATAACTTACACCATTGACCGTGTTGATGGCGACCAGCTTATCTTGGGCCCCGATGTGTATGACGATCGCAAAGAACAGTTTACCAAACGCATAGAGGCCGTGATAGCCTATGCAAACAACCAAGACCAATGTAGGAGCCGACAGCTGTTGGCCTACTTTGACGAGCAGCGCACCACCGACTGTGGTATGTGCGATGTTTGCATTGACCACAAACGGCAGCAAAACAGCGAGCAGCGTGTGCACGTGGCACAAGAAAAAATTATGCAGCTACTGGCCGACGGCCAACAGCATGATGTAAAGGAACTGACAAGCCTGCAACTGCATGCTGACGACCTGCGCGAGGCGCTGGGCATGCTGATTGACGAGGAAAAGATACATGCCCACACTTTTAAAATATGGAAGGCGTGAGCGGTGAATGAAAAAAAATCGCCCAATTAACATAAAAAATGTTTTAGGAAGAAAGTTTTTCTTACATTTTTCTTACATTTGCAATATCTTACTAAATAAGAAAAGCTTTCTTTTCACTTATATCATATAATAAAAAGAAAGGACTAAAAATGAGCAAGACCAAGAAACGACTGTTGTTCGTTTGCCTCGGAAATATATGCCGCAGCCCGGCCGCCGAGGGAGTAATGAAAAAGATGGTTCATGATGCAGGCCTTGACGATGCGTTCGACATCGACTCGGCTGGCATTGGCGACTGGCACGTCGGACAATTGCCCGATGCCCGTATGCGCGCCTGTGGACAGCGTCATGGATACAACTTTAATAGCCATGCCCGACAACTAACAACAGCCGACTTCACTCTCTTTGACCATATTCTAGTGATGGACACCGACAACTATCGCATTGTTACAGGTAAAGCCACAAACAATGCTCAGCGCGAAAAGGTGCAGATGCTGGCCGACTATTGCACCGAGCATCCTAAAGCCCACGTTATTCCAGACCCTTACTATGGCGATAGCTCCGACTTTGAATATGCCGTTGAACTGATTGAAGATGCCTGCCGTGGCCTCTTGGCACAGATGATTGAATAAAGAAAATACCCCTTCAAGCCCAAACCACTTGAATCCACAATAATCGTTTAACAATTTAAATTCTTCAGGTTATGAAAATCGGTATTCCTAAAGAGATTAAGAACAACGAGAACCGCGTCGGGATGACTCCCGCCGGTGTCGCTGAGTTGGTAAAACATGGCCATGAGGTGTACGTACAGCACACCGCAGGCGTAAATAGTGGATTTCCGGACGACGCCTACACGGCTGTGGGCGCCACCATACTGGCTACCATAGAAGAGGTGTATGCCATTGCCGACATGATTGTCAAGGTGAAAGAGCCTATCGCGCCCGAGTATCCCTTGGTGCGCAAAGGGCAACTGGTGTTCACCTACTTCCATTTTGCCAGCGACCGTGAACTGACCGATGCCATGCTGAAGAGTGGTGGCGTGTGTCTGGCCTATGAAACGGTGCAGCTGCCTAACGGTGCTCTGCCACTGCTCATCCCTATGAGCGAGGTGGCCGGACGTATGGCTACCATTAATGGTGCCTACTATCTGCAGAAGACAAAAGGCGGTAAAGGCAAACTGATATGTGGTGTGCCTGGCGTAAAGCCTATCAAGGTGCTGGTGCTGGGCGGAGGCATTGTAGGACAGGCCGCCGCACGTGTGGCTGCAGGCATGGGTGCCAACGTGGTGATAACCGACATCTCGCTGCCCCGTTTGCACGAGCTGTCAATCAGTATGCCACCAAACGTCGACACGCTATATTCGTCGCACCATAACATTGTGCAAGAACTGAAAGATGTTGATATTGTGATAGGTTCGGTACTGGTTCCGGGCGACATCACCCCAAAACTCATCACACGCGACATGCTGAAGCTAATGGAGCCTGGCACCGTGCTGGTAGACGTGGCCATTGACCAGGGCGGATGCTTTGAAACATCACACCCCACCACACATAGCGACCCTGTTTACGAGCTTGATGGCATTATTCACTATGCTGTGGCAAACATTCCGGGTGCCGTGCCAAACACATCAACAGCGGCACTGACCAATGCCACCATGAAATATGCTGTAGCTCTGGCCGATAAGGGCTGGAAGAAGGCTTGCGCCGACGACGAAGCGCTGAAAATGGGCCTCAACATTGTTGATGGTAAGGTGACATATAAGGCTGTAGCCGACCTCTTTGACCTGCCTTATACCGAGGTAGAGACGGTGCTGTAATGGCTTTTCTTGCAAAGCAATAACAAATGGTTATTGTCAATAGCAAGAAGTGATAAAGATAAAGGATAAATAAAACAAAAAAGGCAACGTAGAAGTGGACATACATCCGCTGCTGCGCTGCCTTTTTTCAGCTTTCACAAGCTACGTCCCCACTGCCGCTGGCGAAAGTCTCCCGACTTAGCACCTTGGCCTGAGAACTTCAGTGGTGCCCGTTGGCACCTTTGTTACCCTAATTTTAAACTTAACAATCTAAATAACCTAAAACCAATACTATGAAATCAAAAAATTCTTTTTATCTTATACCAATCAATAACTAACCAAATTCAAAAAAACTAATTGTGTTCTTTACAACAATCAATCATATCATCTTTACGAAAACCAATCTATCACTAGACCAGTGTTTCTATCTTTTTAGACGATGCAAAGATATATTTCAACGCACCATACAAACACTTTTCGACATAAATTATTGCGAAAAGATAAGAAAATGACATATATCAAACATTGTGTGTACGAACACAATATGTTAAAGAACACATTTTATACTTTTTGATGATTCGTTACACTTATTGGCAAAACGCCCTTACTGGCCAAAGGCGCCAAAGAAGGTAGCAGCAGCTGGAGCACAGAAACGATAATCTTGATCATCGGCAATGTTCAAGAACAGCACTTGCTTCATACCTTTAAAAGGCAATCCTGTAGCAAAGTGGCGCTGCACATCGGTTACCCCTCCTTGCAAGGCGGGGCTGTTGGTCTGAAGCGTGAAGCGCCACTTGGCATCGTATGGCAGTGGAGCTCCCTGCTCTACCTGGTCGTTCTCGCAATTGATATTCATCTTTTCGCTCTGTGCGAAAATGCCAAACAGCGGGTTCTTATCGCCAGGCGCGGTGCTCTTCACATCGGTATCATAGCACAGCACATCTTTCGTGTTGGCGCCCATCTGCTCAACACCCTTATCCGTAGAAGCATAATAATAGTTGGGGGTGAGGCGCGAGTTGTTCATATCAGCGCCATCTTTGCTGCTGTTCTTCATACCGTAACGGCAGTCGTATAACAAGTTGTTTACCACTGTAGCCTGTATAGAACGCTCTACCCAAACGCTGCCACCCTTTTTGTTGCGAGCACGACGCCAACCACAGTCAACCATTGTGTTGTTATACACATTTACCTTCGACAGTGGCACCGACTCGCTGGTGCCTTGGTTCGACAGTTTAAAGGCATTGGTACAAGCATTATACACCACGTTGTAGGCCACATCCATGAGGCATCCCGCTTTGATGTTTATCGCCTCGCAGCCATCGGCCGCGTTTCCGTTATCAGCAAACACATTATTATATACTACGCCGTTGCCGCCCGTGGTATAGATATGGTCGCTATAGTTATCGTGGAAGAAGCTGTTGGCAATGGCAAAACGGCCATTTATGTTACAGAAATGGAAGGCTGGCACACCACCATCAATAGTGGTTTTATACAACTTGTTTTGGAACGAGAGGCTCGACTCGGTGGGTGTGGCGCCAGCATAGCCTATATGCACATGGCTGAGCACGGTTTCTTCCGAATTATATCCACAAATAATACCTCCCCATGCGTTAGGTTCTTTCACGTCAGAGGTAAATACCACAGGCTTTTCGGCCGTACCCATACAATAAAGGTTACCCAGCACCACCAGTTCGATGGGCACCTGCACCCCCGCCTTACAGGTTACGGTAACACCAGGTTCGATGTAGAGCGATGTGCCTACAGGTATCTCTACGCTCTCAAGCAGCGTGGTGTCGCGCGACCATACCAACGAGCCAACAGGATATTCGGCCAGGGCAGTGGTTATCGTTGTCTTCGATCCTTCGTTTTCGTTGTTTCCGTTTCCACCAGTATAGTCGTATGGGTTAATGTTATCATTCTCGCAAGCTGTGAGGCCTGCCAGTACGGCCAATGCTAAGGCTGCCACCCTACAGGCAGAATATATAGAGGATATAGAATAGATACGTTTCATTATTTTTATTGTCTTATTTTGTATTTTAAAACAGTATATGTTATTACATAGCAAAGCGCACACCAACGAGGAAGGTGCGGCCGTAGCGATAGGTGCCCACAATGGTGCGGTCGGGCTTCTGTCCTTCAAGGCCAACGTTCTCAGTGTTCACCGTCTTCAGATAGCGTTCACGCTTAGCATCAGTCAGGTTGTTTGCCTTCATGAAGAGGCTTAGCCCACCCTTAAACTTTTTCTCGGCGCTGAGGTCGAGCGAGAACATGCCCTTATCCCACTGGTCGGCATTTTTAAAAGGCGACACCACAGCTAAACGTGTGCCAGTATAGGCCGATGCCAGTTGGGCGTTCCATCCGTGTGCCGTATCTTTATACATCAGCGACACGTTGGCGGTGTGCGGGGCCTGGTTTACCAAAGGTCGGGTTTGCGTTACGTCAGACAGAAACTCGGCGCTACCCTCTTTGTATTGACGTTTCGAGGTGGTGATGGCCGAGTGTGTATAGGTATAGTTGGCCTTCACGCCAAAGTGGCGCACATACTTCACCACGTCGATCTCTACGCCCATGTTGCGCGCGTTGCCCAAGTTTTGCGGCATATAATAATCGTTGGTGCCACCCGCGCCATGGTTTTCGGCACTGACAAACACTTGCTCGATAGGATTTTTCAGGTATTTATAGAACAAGCCTACGAGCAACTGTTCGGTGGGCGATGGAAACCACTCCCATCTCAGGTCGACATTGTCAATGCGGGCACGCTTCAACGTGGGATTACCACGCTCCATATACTCTTCGCCCATCAGTTGGTAAGGCACTATTTCGTAAAAGCCAGGACGATTGATAGAGCGATAATATGACAGGCGTATGTTCATATTGTCAGTGGGTTTCCACTTTAGCGATGCCGATGGCAACACATCCCAATAGCTCTGTTCGCCCACCTGCCCCATGTTCTTAAACTTTTGAAGCATGGTGTATATCTGGTTAGTGTGCTCAACACGGCATCCTGCATACAGTTCGGCCCACGATGTTTTCAAGGTCAGCATGCCATAGGTTCCGCCAATGTGCTCCTTCGAGTCGTAATTCAGTTGCGAGGCTTGCGAATAAGGTGTGGTGCAGGTCCAGCCTATATTTTTATATTGGTCGAAACCATTACCTTGAAGTGTCTGCGTAATGTCGGATGGGTTAAAGTCGTACGAGTAGAAACGGTTTTTACGTTCTTTGCGACGATACTGTGCACCCGCCTTCCACAAAACATCAAAAGCAGTGAGATGCTGGTCGTAAGCAATATTGGCATAGCCAGCCCAGTCGCGGTCGGTGTTATGCTGAAAGCGTCGTGTCATATCACGAGGCTGTGTTTTGGCAATGGTGTGGTTGCCTGTCCAGTAGCCCCCTATCGAGGTATCGTCGGTTGTCACATAATTGGTGAGCGACTGATACACACGATCAGGATCTTTGGCTCGTGCCTCAGAGAAGATGCCCGCCCAGTCGACCGTCAGGTCATCGCCAAAATGATGCGTGCCCTTGAGGTGTGTGGCCAAGATGCGTTGCGATAGTTGCATCGATCTTGTTTCGTCATCTTGCGAATAAGATGTTTTATCTATATATTCGGTTTTGATTGTATTGGTGTATCGCACATTTTCTGACGAGGTGCCCACCAACATATTATACCATTCTATTTTATGACCGCGCACAGGGGCAAAGTCGATTTTGGCATGCAAGCCACCCGTAAGGTCATGAATAGAATAATAACGATGTTGTAGCGAATAAACATACATGGTGGCTTGGCCCGTAGCCATCTTCACACCATTATAGGTGCGCTCGGTGCCACGATACATATTTTGCAAGCTGCCCGCCAGCGTTACGCCCACGCGGTTGTCCCAAAAGCGGTGCCCTACCGAGAGGCCCGCCACCACGTTAGGCGCTGGCATATCATGCGACGAGATGCGTGTACCCCCCGTTTTAAAGTCGGCCGTGGTAGCCTTATAGTCGGCACCCATCGTTTCGTAAGGAGCTCGGCGCGTGATGTCACTGCGATCAGCCGAGAGATAGAAACGGTTGCTATGCATATAATAATCGGTGGTACCAATGGCAGCATTGGCTTGCAGCGAAAAGCGTGCAGGAGCATCTTTCATCACCATATCTACCACGCCACCAGCAGCATCGCCCTCCATATCGGCTGTGAGTGTTTTCGACACCACAAGACGGTCCATCAAATCGCTCGGAAAGAGGTTTAATGGGATGTAACGGTTTTTATCGTCGGGGCTGGGTATCTTCACCCCGTTTACCAAGGTATAGTTGTAACGTTTGTCCATACCTCGTAAGATGGCATACGAGGCCTCGCCTGTGGCATCTTTCTCCATCGTTACTCCCGACACACGCTGCAACACGTTGGCAACATTAATGTCGGGCGATAGCTGAATGCTCTGCGCACTAGTAACGTTGAGCACCGTGCCCGCATTTTTCTCTAAAGCCATGGCGCTGCGGTCAGTACGCTTCTCTCGAAAGCCCGTCACCTGCACCTCACTGAGTTGTCGGGAGGCTTCGTGCAAAGCAATATTGATACGTCCTTCGGTATTGCTCACGTCTACACGATGTTCAACAGTGTTGTAAGCCAAGTAGCTTATCACCAGGGTAAACTGTCCTTGTTCAGGCAATCCGCGTAACGAGAACGAGCCATCAAGCCCTGTCGTAGCTTGAATGTTTGCCAGTTCCTTAACCCTTACTACCGAGCCCACCAATGGCTCACCAGTAGCACTATCGTTCACCCTTCCGTCAATATCGCGAGCGCAAACTGTTGTGACCACCATCACGGCAGCCGTCAATAAGATAATATGTTTACGCATATCGCTATTTATTACGCGTAATGGTGTGAATAATGTTTCCGTCTTTATCGATCATATACATGCACAACTGCTTCTTTGTGGCCGAGAACACCGAGAAGCCATCGGCGCTACTGCAGAACACGGTGCCCGTGGTGGGTTTTACATCGCGACCCAACGAGGCCGAACCATTTACTACATAGTCGATAGCATCGCCCGTCATACGTATATGTTGAAAGTTGTGAATATGTCCGCAAGCATACACATCAACGTTTTTATAGCGTTGCAACACGGGCAACACGGCACGCTGCATATCCTTACGTTCAATATCTTTCTTATCAGTATAAGCATATATGGGGTGATGCCCTATAACAATAACCCAGTCTTCATGCGCATTGCGCAAGGTGGCATCCAGCCATTGCAGCTGCGGGTCGTTTTCCTGCTTGCGAGCATCGGGGTAAACATCCGACACACGGTAACGCTCAATAAACGGGGTAGTATCGATAAACACTACGCGCACGGTGAGGCCTTTCTTGTCAAACACCTTTGTATAATAGCGAGCAGGCATCATCCATCGGCGGCTCACCTTACCATAGTCGAGCACGGCCTGCGTGTTGCCACGATATTCGTGGTTGCCCAGCACAGGAAACCAGTCGATCATCAGTTCCGGATGCGCATACACCCATTCATAATTAGTATTCCACAGGGGGTCGTTCACCGAGGCTATGCCATTGAAATGATGAATATCGCCAGCGGCCAGCACACACTTAGGTTTCAGTGTTTTAGCCATATTGCCCATCAGTTCAGCTATGGGTTTCTGGTCATAATATCCGTTGCGTCCTAAGTCGTTAGCCATAAACATTGTGATGTCGCCTTTCATCGTTGCCCATACATTTGCTGTTTGGGCTTGAGCTGTTACCAGCGTTCCTATCATAAAGAACGCCATCATCATTGCCACCATAGCGTGAAGGCAATAGCTTTTTCTACCTTTTTGTTTCATGTTTTTAGTATATATGATGTAGAATGAATAATTAACCTACGTATAATAAACAATTCTTATTGCTAAAGTATTTAAGATACAAGATCTTTCTGCAAGGGTAAAACCTAATAGGTATAAATAGTTTTTATTTGGTGCAAAAATACACAATTTATTTTTCAAAACTGTCACAGTCAACAAAAAAAAGCCACTATAGGGTAAAAAAGGCTCACATAATGATACAAAATGAACATCGCCGATGCCTCTGACAGTGCAAGTTGCGTATGCAACACATACTGTTCAGCAGGCATCGGCGATGCAAAAATAAGGGATAGGCTGATAGCTAAGATAACCTATTAGCCTATCACGAGTTATCTTTATTAGATACCCATCTTCTTGCGGATATCCTTAGGAATGGCGTTTTTGTTTACAACAAAGTCCATTGTCTTGTAGGCGATGAAGTTCTTCGACATGTACCAAACGCCTTTGTAGGTACCGTGCTCGCCCCAAGAGTTCTTCACCATATAGTATTCGCGACCGTTCTGGTCTTTAGCAATACCATAGATGTGCATACCGTGGTCGTCAGTAGTTTCCCAGTTGTCGTAAGCATCCTGACGCATCTTCTGTGTGGGCACCACCTCGGGAACGTTTACGCCCAGCGAGTCGATCATGTTCTTCTTCTGTGCGGTGGTGAGCTTCAGCCAGCGAGCAGCATCGCTACCAGCGAGGCTCTGAACCTTCTTTGTATCGTAAGCGATAGCCAGACCATCGCGTGTGAAGCCCTCTTCTGACACATCGCCACCCCATGCTACGGTGTAACCGTTCATGACAGCGTTATCAATGATGCGCATCATGTCGTCCATGGGCACGTTCCAGCTGAGCGGCCAGCGCCAGTTGTCCTGTACCTCAACAGTAAACTGTGTCCAGAAAGGATGGTGTGTGAAGCTGGTGATTGACACATAGTCGTCGAGATTGAGGCCGAGGCTCTCAACAAACGACTGCGGAGTATAGGTTTTGCCCTCATACTTGAAGCTTTCGGGGCACTTGCCCAGATATGAGTCGAGGATGCCCTGCAGGCCCTGCTTCCAAACGGGTGAAAGCGACTTAGCGTTGCTCTTAGCCACAGCCTCAACATAGGGAGTCATTACATCGAAGAACTCGTTGAAGTTGGCCAGTGTGTCGCCATACAGTGTGCCAGGCAATGGCATAGCGTCTTCGGGGCAGATACCATAGTTTTTCAAGCAATAGAGCACGTCGTAGTGGCTACCGCCCTGAGAAAACGATACATCGCCATGCATGCGTACGGCCTTTGTGGCGCGATCCATATAAGTTTTGTTCGCAACGAACATCTCGCAGAGGTCGTATGTTTTGCCCGACTTCTTCAAGATTTCGCTCTCAAAGTATGACAGACCAGAGAAGTCCCAGCAGGTACCGCTACGGTTCTGGTTCTTGATACTTGTGATGGGGTTCGACTTTACAACAGTGAACACAGGTTTGTTCTTGTTGGCGTCATCCTTTTTGTCCTGTGCGTTGGCACCGGTAGCCAGCAGTGCGAGCAGTGCCAGCGTAAAGAGTTTTTTCATAAATACGTTTTATTTTCTAATAAATGTTTTGTGTATTCTCTTATATCAATCTCTTATTGCTTTAAAGCATATTGTTTGTCTATCTGTTCTCGGCCATAAATGCCTCAACATCTTTAGGATGATAAGGTATGCGCTGTTCGCCCAAGAAGCGACAACCATCGGCAGTGATGAGCACATCGTCTTCAATACGTATACCACCAAAGTCTTTATAGGTATCCAGCAGGTCGAAGTTGATAAAGTCTTTGCAATGTCCGTTGGCTCTCCATTCGTCGATAAGTGCTGGAATGAAGTAGATGCCAGGTTCATCAGTCACCACGAAGCCCTCTTCCAGTCGGCGTCCCATGCGCAGGCAGTTGGTTCCAAACTGCTCAAGGTTAGGTCGAGTTTCGTCATCGAAGCCCACATTTATCTGGTCAAGGTTCTCCATGTCGTGCACGTCCATGCCCATCATGTGTCCTAAGCCGTGAGGCAAGAACATAGCATGAGCGCCTGCACGCACAGCCTCTTCAGTATCGCCCTTCATCAGTCCCAGTTCCTTCAGGCGGTCGGTCATCAGTCGGCAAACCGAGAAGTGTACGTCCATCCATTTCACACCAGGTTTGGCCACCTCAAGAGCGTGGTCGTGACAAGCCTCAACAATGCTGTATATCTCGAGCTGGCGCTGTGTAAACTTGCCGTCGACAGGCATGGTGCGCGTGTTGTCAGAACAATAGTTGTTGATGTTTTCGGCACCCGCATCGCACAGCACTAAGCGTCCTGGCTCAAGCACTGCCATTGAGGGGTTACCATGCATAATCTCGCCATGCTGGCTATAGATAGTGGGGAAACTTACCATGGCGCCATACGAGTTGGCCACACCATCAACCTGTCCGCCCACAAACTTCTCTGTCACGCCAGCACGTGTTAAGCGCATAGCGGTGGTGTGCATTCGATAGCCTATCTCGGCAGCCTTCTCCAGTTCAACAATCTCTTGTGGCTCTTTGGTAGAACGCATCTTCACCACAGCCTTGATGAGTGGCATGCTGGCCGACTCTTTCTGCTGATTGGGGTGTATGCCCAAGAGATCGAATATTTGCAGTTTAATATCGTAACGGTAGGGCGGCAAGAAGTGTATGGTGCGTTTCTGTCGCATAGCATCGTTGCAGATGGTTTTCAGGCTTTTCATGGGAGCCGAATTGTCAACGCCCACCTGTTGTGCCATATCGTGCACGCTGTCTACGCTGCCATACCACACAATATCTTCAATGTCGATATCGTTGCCCACCAGTGTCTCGATATTGTTGTCGATGTCGATAACACCTACCAGGCCATCGCGGTTTTGTCCGAAATAGTAGAGAAACGACGAGTCTTGACGAAACGGATAATAACCGTTATTGGGGAAATTGCAAGGCGACTCGTTGTTTCCGAAGAGGATAATAATGCCGCTTTTCACAAGTTCTTTAAGCTTAGCGCGGCGGTTTATATACGTCTGTTTGTCAAACATTTCAAAAAATTATTATCAATATGTTTGCAAAGTTACTACTTTTTCTAATAAATTGTGTAACTTTGTAATGAAATTAACCATTATTATATTAATATGCGCATTGATAGGAATACAGGCTTGGTATTAGAGGGTGGAGGCATGCGTGGTGTGTTTACCAGTGGTGTGCTTGACGGTTTCATGAAACACGACCTTTATTTTCGTTATGTGGTGGCTGTTTCGGCAGGAGCCTGCAATGGTATGTCGTACATGAGCCATCAGCCACGAAGAGCCCGTATCTCAAATATCGACTATCTGGCGCGTTATAACTATATTGGCATACGCCATCTGGTGACACAAGGTTGTATTTTTGACCGCAAACTGCTGTACGACAAATTTCCGAACCAATATTTGCCGTTCGACTTCGACACCTTTTTCAACAACCAATGCACCTTTGAGATGGTTACCACCAACTGCCAAACGGGGCAAGCCATGTACCTTAGCGAGAAACACGACCGCCAGCGTGCCCTTGACATTGTACGGGCATCGAGCAGCTTGCCTTATGTGAGCAAGATTGTTGAGGTTGACGGTATTCCGATGCTCGACGGTGGCATTGTTGACAGCATACCTGTGCAGCGCGCCATCGACACGGGGCACCCCTTCAATGTGGTGGTGTGCACCCGCAACAAGGGATATCGCGAAACAGGGCGCGACTATAAAATACCGCGCTTTATCTACCGCAACTATCCACGCCTGCGTGTGGCCCTCAGTAGGCGTATAGCGGCCTACAACAAACAATTGGAGATGATTGACCGTATGGAAGCTGCTGGCCAAATAATATGCATACGCCCCGAACGCCCAATGGAGGTGACACGCATGGCGAAAGACACGGCCAAGCTTGAACGCCTATATGAAGAAGGATTTGCGCTGGGCGAAAAGTTTTGTTTGTCAGTTGACGAGTTAACGAGTTGACAAGTTAACGAGTTGCTTGCTTTGTGTGAATATAAGCAAGTTGACGAGTTGACAAACTGTTATCCTTGCTATGAACCTAATTCATCAAAGCAAGCAGCTTGTCAACTCGTCAACTTGTTTACTTGTCAACTTGTTTACATGTCAACTCGTCAACTAAAGAATCTATTTTTCTTAGAAATTACGCTAAAATCTGCCGAATAGCTTAGAATGAGCGATTTATGAGTGTTTCA
>USAI01000049.1 GCA_900552675.1 uncultured Prevotella sp. | reverse complement strand
GCAAAGGTAACAAGCATAATGATTAAAAAAAAGGCTGCATCGCGGATACGCTTACTAATGTGTGTCGTTATTTATGCGAAAAAGGTGTTGACTATAAGAAAAAAGGACAAATGACGTAAGAAAAAGACAAATACATAGGTGCCCATTGCCATCTTTTTTGTATTTTTGCAACGCTATGAAGATATTTACAACTGCTCAGTTACATGAGCTTGACAAATATACCATTGAGCACGAGCCCGTGGCCTCTATCGACTTGATGGAACGTGCCGCACGTGCCCTTACCACAGCCATACTTGACGAGTGGACAAAGCTCACCCCCGTTATTGTGCTGGCGGGCCCAGGAAACAATGGCGGCGATGCCCTTGCTGTGGCTCGTATGCTGGCCGATAAAGATTTTAATGTGTCGGTTTATCTCTTCAATGTGAAAAATCAGTTATCTGACGAGTGCATAACCAATCGTAAGCGTATTGAAGATGATGACCGCATTACCTTTACTGAGGTGAGCACCAACTTTGATCCGCCCAAGCTTACTGCCGACACGCTGGTGATTGACGGATTGTTTGGTTCGGGCTTAAACAAACCATTGGCTGGTGGCTTTGCCTCGCTGGTGCGCTATATAAATAGTTCGCCGTGCCAGGTGGTGAGTATTGATATGCCTTCGGGTATGATGACCGAAGATAACACGCAGAACAACCTGCAAACCATCATGCGAGCAAACCTCACGCTCACAATCCAACAGAAAAAGCTGTGCATGATGTTTGCCGATATGCAAAAGTATATTGGCCGATTGCGCGTGATAGACATTCGCCTTTCTCAAACCTATATACAAGAAACTGCTACGCCCTTCGTGATAGTAGAAGAACCCGACGTGCGACGCCTCTTGCGCCCACGGTCAGCCTTTGCCCACAAAGGCACAATGGGGCATGCTTTGCTCGTAGCAGGCAGCTATGGCATGGCGGGCGCGGCCACCTTGGCCACACGAGCTTGTTTAAAGGCTGGGGTAGGAAAGGTTACGGCTCACATCCCACGTCGCAATTACGACATTATGCAGATAAGTGTGCCCGAAGCCATTGTGCAGCTTGATGCCGACGACACCTGCTTTACACAAACCGTGCCCACCGATATGTTTAACGCTGTGGGCATAGGCCCAGGCTTGGGACAAGACGAGAATACGGCCATAGCCCTGTTTGAGCAGATACGTAAAACCACGTGCCCCATGGTGCTGGATGCCGATGCCTTGAACATATTGGGCAATCATGGCGCTTGGATGCAACAGCTACCTAAAGGCTTGGTGCTCACACCACATCCCATTGAGTTTGATCGTTTGGTAGGTGAACATTTTGCCAACGACTATGAACGTCTTGACCGTGCACGCTCAATGGCGGCAAAACTTGAGGCGCACATCATCTTGAAAGGACACTATTCGGCCCTCTGCACACCAACAGGTGAGGTGCTCTTTAATGCTACGGGCAATGCGGGCATGGCTACAGCTGGCAGTGGCGATGTGCTTACGGGCATCATTACTGCATTGCTGGCACGTGGCTATACGCAGCGCGACGCTTGCCTCTTGGGCATGTATCTGCATGGCTCGGCTGGCGATTTTGCTGCCGAGGCTTTGGGCAAAGAAAGCCTTACGGCCTCTGACATTATTGCCTATCTGCCACAAGCCTTTCGCTCGCTCGGCGCATGAGGCTCTTTAAGGTGCATGATGCTCTTTAAGGCGAAAAATGTTTTTTCTAAATAGAGAAATACAAAAAGATATAAAAGCAAAAACAATAATAAAAACCCTATTATACCGAACATCATTATGAGAAAAATATTTAGCATGATAGCTATCATGGCGTTATCGGCTACAATGGCCATGGCGCAGAAAGAGGCTGAGGTAACTTACTTTTTGCCGAAGACGGCAGTGCAAATAGCTTTGCGCATAGAGAAAACAACCTTCACACCAGGTATGTTGGCTACCTATTCAGACATTTATTTTAAGACACCAGCCGCCACACAGCCCTCTACCAGCTATCGCATTGTGGGCATCGACTTTTATCCTACTGCCGTGCCCGACTCGGCAAAACAGTTTACCCTTTCTATCGGAAAGAAACACAGCATTTTAAATGTTGATTGTGATAAGAACGGTGTGCTGATGGCCATCAACGCCAAACCTATTAAGGCTGATGAGGTGAAGCCCTTTGTGGCAGCACCTAAGGCAGCACCCCTGAACCCGCAAGACTTTATGAGTCAAGATATTTTGTCGTCGGGCAACTATTCCACAATGGCGCGTATGGTGGCACAAGAGATATACGACATTCGCGACAGCCGTAACCAGTTGGCTCGTGGCGAGGCCGACTTTATGCCGAAGGATGGCGAACAGCTGCGCATTATGTTGGCACAGTTGTCTACTCAAGAGAAAGCTCTGATGCAAGTGTTCACTGGTACAACGGTGAAAGACACTGTGCAGCAGGTGGTGACGGTGGTGCCCGAGCAAGGCCAAGCAAAGATCATGGCGTTCCGTTTCTCTAACCACTTCGGCCTTACCACCAACGATGACCTCTCTGGCGCACCTGTATATATGAAGGTTGAAGACGAGCATGTGATGGCCGAACTGGATGTTGATGCCAATGCGAAGAAACAAAAAGACGACTTGCTGATAGGCGTGAGCCTGCCTGGCAAGGTGCGCCTCACGCTTGAGAAAGATGGCAAGGCGCTGGCCCATTATAGCACATGGGCAGCACAGTTTGGTCGTACCGAACTGCTTACAGGAGCGCTGTTTGGCAAGAAGTTTACATCGCACCTTGTGCTGCATCCCTATACTGGCACGGTGGTAAGCCTGAAGACTGAGCCTTTAGACTAAGTGTTTGTCGTTCACAAATACACAAACACATATATACACATACACAATACATAGACAGATATACATATAACACAGCTCAAGCAATATGGCAGATGTTTGCTAACAGCACCCGTAAAGCGAGTTTACTTTCTGTTACCTCTCAATGTCACGATATATGCTCGATGCTTAAATATAAAACATTCCATTCTTCTCATATTATAAATGAATAACAGACGATCATTATGTAGCAGACAGTATGTTATACCGTTTGCGCTTATCACCTCACTGTTTTTTATGTGGGGCTTTGCACGTGCTATCCTTGACGTGCTGAACAAACATTTTCAAAACGAACTGCACATTAGCATTACGCAGTCGTCGCTGATACAGGTTACCACCTATTTGGCCTATTTTATCATGGCCATCCCGTCGGGCATGTTTATTAACCGTTTCGGTTATCGACGCGGTGTGGTATTTGGTTTGGTGCTCTTTGGCTTGGGCTCGTTGCTCTTTGTGCCGTGCTCAATGTCGGGCGTTTTCGAGCCTTATCTGCTGGCACTGTTCGTTATAGGTTGTGGTTTAGCTTTCCTTGAAACCTCGGCCAACCCTTATTCTACCGAGCTGGGACCACGCGAAACGGCTACCAGCCGACTGAATTTCTCGCAGTCGTTTAACGGCTTGGGCAGTATGTTTGCCACCTTTGTTGTGGGTGGATTCTTGTTTGCTGGCAGCGATGCTGGCGAGGCTGGTGGCAACGTAGTGGTGCCTTATGTAGTGATGGGTGCCTTCGTACTGGTTATAGCCGTAGTGTTTTCGTTTGTGCGTCTGCCCGAAATAAAGCACGACGATGATAAGGCTAATGAGGTGTCGAGCAGCAGCGTGGGCAACCTGAAGCAGCTGTTCCGCAACAAGATGTTTGTGTTTGGCCTCTCGGCATTGCTGGCTTACGAGGTGGCCGAGATATCTATCAACAGCTATTTCATTAACTTTGTGACGGCTCAAAACTGGATGGACGACCAGTCGGCCTCGCAAATTATCACGGGTGCCTTGTTTGTGTTTATGATTGGTCGTTTTGTAGGAAGCTGGATTATGCGATGGATATCGGCCGAAACCATGCTCACCATCTGTGCCTTTGGAACCGTTATCTGCATGGTGCTGGTTATTCTCGACATCGATACCATATCGTTAGGTGCACTGATAGGCAACTATCTCTTCGAGGCTATCATGTTCCCCACCATCTTCTCGCTTACGTTGAATGGATTGGGCCGCCTCACCAAGAGTGCCTCGTCGATATTGATGATGACCCCTGTGGGTGGCTGTGGCTTCTTGCTGATGGCCATGATAGCTAACGAAACAGGCAACTTCATCCTTCCGTTTGTTATCCCCCTCGTAGGTTTCTCTATCGTGTTGGCCTATGCTATGAAAAAACTCATGAAGCGTAGCCGCCTTTAATGGCTTAGCATTATCGCAATAAACGCTGAAAGCCACAACCCGAACCCATGCCTTTGCACTGCGTTCAGGTTGTGGCTTTATTATTTGCTGCAAGCATCGATCCATATTATGTGCTGTGGCTGTATAGGGCGTTGTATGATAAACAATTTATCTGAACCATGCAACCGCCAGCCTTGCCTTTGGCAAGAAAATGCAGCCTCAAGGGGCCGCTAACGTCAAAAAACGGCTATGTGTTATTGTGTATCTCGCAAATAATCAGTAACTTTGCACTATTATGCACATTGCGCGTTCATCAAACCTTGTACGAACGGCAATTTTTTAATTTATAACGAATTCGATTTTTATAGATAATGGCAGAATCTAACTTTGTTGACTATGTGAAAATATATTGCCGGTCGGGTAAGGGCGGCAGAGGTTCTATGCACCTTCGCCACGTGAAGTATAACCCCAACGGCGGTCCTGATGGTGGCGATGGTGGTCATGGCGGAAGCGTGTATCTGCGCGGAAACCATAACTATTGGACGTTGTTACACCTGAAATTTCAGCGCCACGTGTTTGCTGAACATGGTGGCAATGGCGGACGCGACAAGTGTCATGGCTCTAACGGTAAAGACCAATACATTGATGTGCCTTGTGGCACCGTGGTTTATAATGCCGAAACGGGTAAATATGTGTGCGACGTAACTTATGACGGACAGGTGGTGCAGCTGCTGAAGGGCGGACGAGGCGGTCTGGGCAACTTCCAGTTTCGCACAGCAACAAACCAAACGCCACGCTATGCACAGCCTGGCGAGCCGATGGAAGAGATGACCATCATTCTTGAGCTGAAACTGTTGGCCGACGTAGGCCTCGTGGGCTTCCCAAATGCGGGCAAGTCGACATTGCTGTCATCGCTGTCGAGTGCGCGTCCTAAGATTGCCAATTACCCCTTTACCACCCTTGAACCCTCGTTGGGCATTGTGGGCTATCGCGACAACAAGTCGTTTGTGATGGCCGACATCCCCGGCATTATCGAGGGTGCCAGCGAAGGCAAGGGCCTGGGTCTGCGCTTCTTGCGCCATATTGAACGCAACTCATTGTTGCTGTTTATGGTTCCTGGCGATACCGACGATATAAAGAAAGAATATGAGGTGCTGCTGAACGAGCTGCGACAGTTTAACCCCGATATGCTTGACAAGCATCGCGTGCTGGCCGTTACCAAGTGCGACTTGCTGGACGATGAGCTGTGCGAAATGCTGCGCGAAACCCTGCCCACCGACCTGCCCGTGGTGTTTATATCATCGGTTACAGGCAAGGGCCTGGCCGAACTGAAAGACGTGCTGTGGCGTGAACTGAACGCCGAGAGCAACAAGCTGCAAGACATTACGGCCGAAGAAACGCTGGTGCACCGCGACAAAGATATGACCACCTTTGCTGCTGAGATGGCGGCCGAGGGCGAAGACGATATCGAGTTTATTGATGACGACGATATTGAAGACATTGACGACATTGAAGAACTTGACGACTTTGACTATGAGGAGGACGACAATGAATAACGCCCTGCCTTTACAACAATACACCCTAGGCGAGGGCGTAACAGCCTTTAGCACCACTCGTCAAGGGGGCGTGAGCACAGGCGATGCCTACGCCAGCTTTAACATCAACCCTTATTGTGGAGATGCTGCCGAGAGCGTTGAGGCTAACCGCGCACTGTTGTGCCAAACGTTGGGCATTGACGATAGCCATTTGGTAATGCCGCATCAGACGCATGGCATCGACTCGCGCATTATTAGTGCCGAGTTTTGTGCCTTGCCCGCATCTGTGCGCGCCATGATATTAGAGGGCGTCGATGCTGTGATGACCCATGAAAAGGGCTTGTGTATAGGCGTATCGACAGCCGACTGTGTGCCCGTGCTGCTCTTCGACCCCGTGCACCAAGCCGTGTGTGCCGTGCATGCTGGCTGGCGTGGCACCGTGGCACGCGTCACCCACAAGGCAGTGGTAGATATGAAGACGGCATTTGGCACCATGCCTGCCGACCTTAAGGCGGTGATTGGTCCTGCTATCTCAATGTCGGCCTTCGAGGTGGGCGACGAGGTGTATGAGCAGTTTGCCGCTGCCGACTTCGACCTTAACACCGCTGCAGAGCGCCGCGAGAAGTGGCACATCGACCTGCCGCAGTGCAATCGACAACTGTTGTTACAGGCTGGACTGGCCGACGAAAATATTCAGCTCAGCGGCATTTGCACCCACACACAGAGCGACCGCTTCTTCTCGGCACGCCGTTTGGGCATCGAGTCGGGACGCATCTACAACGGCATCATGCTGAAGTAAGGTCGGTCAATGGCAAATGAAAGATAAACAAACACAAACAAATCATTATTACTGAAAACCATAAGCCAATGAATAGAACACTACGCAACCTCTTGCTCCTGTTTTCGGTTGTGTGTACGCTTACTGCGTTTGCACCCGTAAAGAGTAACTTTAGCGCTGCCGAACAGCAGCAGATAAGCATTGCTACACCAAAGTTGTTTGCACTGTCAAACACGTTTAATATAGAACTGGGTAACTTGAGCACCAACGAATATACGTTTCCGCTGCCCGTGGGTAAGGCTACCCGATTGGCCGACAACCGACTGGAGATTACCTCGACAGAGGGCGATGCCGTAAAGGCAATGTTTGCTGGCACGGTGCGCCTCGCGCGCAAGCATCTCGAATATGGTAACGTGATTGTGGTGCGACACCAAAACGGACTGGAAACGGTGTATGCCAATAATGCGCAAAATCTGGTTGATGTGGGCGACGTGGTGAAAGCCGGACAAACCATTGCCATTGTGGGTTCGCATGAAGGCAAGACGTATCTCAACTTTTGGGTGATGGTGAACGGTGCACGCATTAATCCTGAAACCATCCTTTCGCTCAAGAGCCATAAGTTGCATAAACAAACACTGCAATGCACCAAGAAAGATGGGGGCATGGTTGAGGTGAAAACCTTGCGAGAAGATGTTGATGTGGTGCAAGAGGGAGTAGACTTAAATATCGACCCATTTGCCACAAGCGATACCTATAAGCTTGATCTTAAGAAACTTGAAAACTCGCGTTGGGCCTATCCGCTGCCTGGTGCAAAGGTTATTAGCCCCTATGGTGGCAAGCGTCGCCATGCTGGCGTTGACTTGAAGACCAAGGCCAACGACGAGATTGTAGCGGCCTTTGATGGCGTGGTAACGCGCTCGGGCACGTATTATGGCTATGGAAACTGTATTGTGATTAAACACGCGTGGGGGCTGGAAACGCTGTATGGCCACCAATCGAAAAACCTTGTAAAGGTGGGCGATAAGGTGAAGGCTGGACAGGTGATAGGGCTGACGGGCCGCACGGGTCGCGCCACAACCGAGCATTTGCACTTTGAAACCACGTTCCGTGGCCGACGCTTCAACCCTAACATCTTGTTCGATCATGCCAACCGTAAGTTGCAGCAGAGCACCTTGACGTTGAAGAAAAACGGCAGCCTATCATCAAAGAAAAACTAATAGTAAGGCAACCCCTTGATATGCACTTGATAGAATAAGGTTTAATGCTTGATATAGTAAGGCTAATCTATTGATATTGCAAGGTTTAACCCTTGATATGGTAAGGCTTAACCTTTGATAGAACAAGGTTTAACCCTTGATGTTGTAAAGTAAAAACCTTATATAAATTGGGCAAAACCCTTTTTAAAAATGGGCGAAACCCTTGAGAAAGTCATCTCACATCGACCGTTCCACATGCTTATAACGGTCGATGCTCGTGTTCATGACGGTCGATGCTCGTGTTCATGACGGTCGATGTGAGATGACTTCCTCAAGGGTTTCGCCTTTTATTTTGCCTCGTTCTGTATAGATAAAGCGTAGGTTTCGTTACGTTGTTCTATGGACAAACGGTTATAGATAGCAGTTGTCTTTAAAAAAATCTTAAGTTACGGTGTTGGTTTATTGACGAAAATGCCGTATATTTGCGGAAGGAATAATAAAGGTAGCATTATGACAGAGAAATACATAAATCCACATACTGACTTTGGCTTCAAACGCTTGTTCGGTTCTGAGTTTAATAAAGAATTGCTTATCAGCTTCTTGAATGCTATGTTCCATGGAGAACAGAATGTGCTGGATGTTACTTATCTCAACTCGGAGCAACTTGGCGACCGTGCTGATGCCCGTCGCGCCATTTTCGATGTATATTGCGAGAACGACAAAGGCGAGAAGTTTATTGTAGAGATGCAGAACGTATATCAAGAGTTTTTTAAAGACCGCACCATTTATTATTCTACGTTTCCTATTCGTGAACAGGCGCAACGAGGTGGCGATTGGGATTTTCATCTAAAACCTGTATATACAATTGGCTTGTTGAACTTCAACTTTGCTGATGGTCTTGAAAATGCAAAGCGTTGGCACCATGAAGTGAAGTTGATGGAGGTAGATACTCACGAAATATTCTATGACAAGCTTACATATATATATGTAGAGATTCCAAAGTTTGATAAAAAAGAGAATGAACTTGTCACTATGTATGACAAGTGGATGTATATATTAAAAAATCTCTCTAACTTGATGCAACGTCCTGCTGCGTTGCAGGAGCGTGTCTTCACTCGTCTTTTCGAACAAGCTGAGATAGCCAAGTTTAATAAGCAGGAACTAAAGTCGTATGAAGACAGCGTAAATGCATATCGCGATATAGTGAATGCAATAAGAACGGCAGAAAAGAAAAAGTTTGCTGAAGGAAGAGCAGAAGGAAGAGCAGAAGGAAGAGCAGAAGGTAGAGCTGAAGGCCGTGCAGAAGGAATAGTTGCAGTTGCGAAAAAGATGTTTAGCAAGGGTATGTCTGCTGACCTTGTTGCTGAAATGACAGGCTTATCACTTGATGAGGTTTCGGGCTTGATACGGTAAAAACTGAACCCTAACATTATTAAACCCAAAACGGCCTAACGACCGATTGTGGGTTAAAAACGGCTATAGACAGTCCTTATAACAAAGGGTGTCTATAGCCGTTGTGCTATATGATCTTTAGCTGAATTTGTTTAAACTTTGTGGGGTGTAGAAACATAGTTGACAAAGGGGGATTATTTAAATAGTCCGAACAATCTTGCATCTATCTTATCAGTAATACGTCTGAAGGCTTCAGCGTCTGACTCAAACTTTTGTGTGTCGCCGTCTACAATAATCAGGTTGCCTTTATAGTTCTTTATCCACTCTTCATATCTTTCGTTCAATCCTGTAAGATAATCGATACGAATGGTTTGCTCACACTCACGTCCGCGTTTGCCTATCTGGTTGATAAGATTGGGCACTGTAGAGCGAATGTATATCATCAAGTCGGGCAATTTGACAAGCGTCATCATCGTATCAAACAAGTCGGAGTAGTTGTTAAAGTCGCGGTCAGACATATATCCTTGCCCGTGCAGGTTAGGCGCAAAGATGCAGGCATCTTCAAAGATGGTGCGGTCTTGAATGATGTCTTTGTCGCTTTGGCTTATTTCTACCACTTCTTTAAAGCGCTTGTTAAGAAAGTAGATTTGCAGGTTAAACGACCATCTTGACATATCTTGATAGAAGTCGTCAAGATACGGATTATGTTCTACGGGTTCAAAACGGGGTGACCAGTTATATCGTTTTGCCAACATCTTTGTCAGTGTGGTCTTGCCACTGCCAATGTTACCGGCTACAGCTATATGCATTGTTGTATTTTGTTATTTATTATTGGTAGGAAGGATGGGAAAGATAGCGTCTATCTTATCTGTTATAAATTTGAAATCGTCAGGACGCGTCTTATAGTCGAGCTTATCCACATCAATAGTGAGCACTCTTCCTTTATATTTATTCTGAATAAAGTCTTCGTATCTGTCGTTCAGACCTTGTAGATACTCGATGGGAATTTTTTGTTCGCAAACACGTCCTCGTTTTTGTATGTTCTCTACAAGATGCGGTACTGAGGCTCTGAGATATATCATCAGGTCAGGCAGTTTCACCTTCTCCGTCATAATCTCGTAAAGCTCCATATACGTCTCAAAGTCGCGATCACTCAGGTTTCCCTGCTCATAATTGTTTGCTGTAAACACGAACACCCCTTCATGGAGGGTTCGGTCTTGAATGACGATGTTCTTCGAGTTGGAGAAATCAAGAACATTCTTAAAGCGCTCTTTCAGAAAGAACACTTCCATGGCAAACGACCACCTCTGCAAGTCTTTATAGTAGTCGTCCATATACGGATTATCTACTACAGCCTCATACCGCGGTTCCCATTGGTAATGGTCGGCAAGCATTGCTGTGAGCGTTGTCTTACCGCAACCAATATTTCCTGCTATTCCTATATACACGGGTTTAATTCTGTATTTTAATTAAATTATAAATCAATGTAGAAGCATTATTCGTAGCTGAAGCAGCAGTGGCCTCAATCTTCGTTTAGCTTGGCAAAGTTAACAATTTAAATTGAGAAATATGTATCTTTGCGAACGAATTACGAAAACACTGTGAAATGTAACATTATTAGTGGCTTATTGGAATAAGGTTATAAACAGAAAAAGAGCTGTATCGCTCTCATGAACCGAGATGCTGATACAGCTCTTTCTTTTTTTTTGCCGCACCATATAGCATGGTGGCAACTATTATCTGTGTGTTCTATGCCACCAGACAATTAGCCCAGGCTGATAGCCTCTGAGGGACATACGTCAGCGCATGTACCGCACTCAGTGCAAACATCGGGGTTGATAGAATACTTTTCGCCTTCAGAGATAGCGCCAGAAGGACACTCGTCAATACATGTACCGCAAGCGATACAATCGTTACCAATTACGTAAGCCATAATAGTTTCTTAAAAAATATTGTTAATAATGTTATTGTATAATTCTTAGGCCATTGCCTTTAAGACTCCACAAAGTTAAGCATTTTATTTTATATTGTGCACTATTCGGCCGAAATTTAACAATTTTATTTGTAAAACCCGAGGCTTTATCTTACACGATAAAAAACGTGTGCTTTGGCTTTGCGCACTTTATTCGAAGTAGAAACTGAGCACAATCATCTTCGTATGAGCCTCTTTCAGCGCGTTGGTGTAAACCTTTAGGTTTTTGTCGCGCATCTCTTTAGCGTGGTTCTTGTCGATAGAGTTGCCCAGCCCATACATGAATTTCAGTTCGGGGCGAAGCTTAAAGAAGGGTAGATAGAAGTCGCAACCTATGCCCACCTCGGCAAACATGCCATAGCGTTTCAGCTTCAGTATGTCGCCCGTCTTACCACTAAGGTTGATGGCGGGCGTGAGGCCCGCCATGAGGTAGGGACGGTGGTTGTTGAAGCGTGGCGCTGCAAAAATAAGGTCGAAGGCCGAGGCTATATACACGGTCTTCAGCTCCTGTGTTTGTTGCAGCGGTGCCGTGTCGTCAAGGGCATTGAACTTGCGGTAGGTGAGATGCCTTGTGCCAAAATACATGGTGGGTGCGAAGCGAAACTGGAAGTGGGTGTTCAGGCGTAGCTCGCCCAGCACGCCCACGTTGAACCCCATGTCCCAGCGGTCTTGGTCGGCGCTGACGATGGCTGTTTCGGTGGTTCCGTCTTCGTTAGTGATGGTGATAGGCTGTGCCAGGGTGAGCTCAAGATCTTGCACGTGCGTGCCCACCACTACACCAAAGTGCAGCGGGCGCAGGTCGGTGTACGGCCTGTTTTGCACCACACGCTCTTGTGCGTGCAGCCCCACAAATGCCATCATCATGATGACCACAGCTATTATCTTTCTCATGTTCATATTTCGGCTCTCGGGTTATGCTCGCCTCTTACCGCTTGCTACGGTTGGCCCGTTGTTCGCGGTATTTGGCTTTCTGCCGGGCCGATCCGCTTCCGTGGGCTCCGGTGATGTATTTTTTCTTTTTGGCTTTGGTTTTCACCTTGCCATCGTCTTCGCGCTTATTGCTTGCTCCGCCGCGTCCCCATGAGATGCCGCCGCCAGCAATGATAGCGTCAATATCGTCGCCTTTGCTCATAATTGTTTATCTACTCGTTATTATTGCTGTATAGCAAGTTTTTCTTCTTGCTTTTTCCGTTTTCTTTCTATTGTGTTTGTCGGTCGTTGGGCCTACCCATGATTAATGGTGGAAGAGGCGCACACCAGTGAAGGCCATGGCAATGCCATACTTGTCGCAGGTGTCGATAACATTGTCGTCGCGCACTGAGCCACCAGCCTGTGCTATATACTGCACGCCACTCTTGTGGGCACGCTCAATGTTGTCGCCGAAGGGGAAGAAGGCGTCAGAGCCCAGCGCCACGCCCGTGTTCTGTGCTATCCATGCTTTCTTTTCTTCAAGGGTGAGCACTTCGGGCTTTTCTTTGAAGAACAGCTGCCATGTGCCATCGCGCAGCACGTCGTCGTGATCTTCTGAGATATAAACGTCGATGGTGTTGTCGCGGTCGGCGCGGCGTATGCCGTCGATAAAGGGCAGGTTCATCACCTTGGGGTGCTGGCGTAACCACCAAATGTCGGCCTTGTTGCCAGCCAAACGGGTGCAATGGATGCGGCTCTGCTGTCCAGCTCCGATGCCAATGGCTTGTCCGTCTTTCACATAGCATACCGAGTTCGACTGGGTATACTTCAGCGTGATGAGCGAGATGATAAGGTCGCGCATAGCCTCGGGGGTGAAGGTCTTGTTCTGCGTGGGAATGTTGGCAAAGAGGGCGGGATCGCTCAGGTTCACCTCGTTACGACCTTGCTCGAAGGTTACGCCAAACACCTGCTTGTGCTCGATGGGAGCAGGGCGATAGGTGGGGTCGATCTTGATAACATTGTAGGTGCCTTTGCGCTTTGCCTTCAGTATGTCGAGGGCCTCGGGGGTAAAGTCGGGGGCAATAACGCCGTCGCTTACCTCGCGCTTGATAAGGGTGGCGGTAGCAACGTCGCAAGTGTCGCTCAGGGCTACAAAGTCGCCGTATGAACTCATGCGGTCGGCACCACGGGCGCGGGCATAGGCACAGGCGATGGGCGACAGCTCGATGTTGATGTCGTCAACAAAGTAAATCTTTTTCAGCGTGTCGCTCAAGGGCAGGCCAATGGCGGCGCCAGCAGGCGATACGTGCTTAAACGAGGCGGCAGCGGCCAGGCCAGTGGCCTCTTTCAGTTCTTTTACCAGCTGCCACGAGTTGAGAGCGTCGAGGAAGTTGATGTAGCCTGGACGGCCGTTGAGCACTTCGATGGGCAACTCGCCTTCGGTCATGTAGATGCGCGAAGGCTTTTGGTTAGGATTGCATCCGTACTTTAATGCTAATTCTTTCATATTCGGTGGATATTGAAGAAATGTGATATTGCGTTGCAAAAGTAATGTTTTTTTTTCAAATACACAACATTATGCCTTGCCTCACGTTTATATTGCTGTGCAAAATATTAGTATATGAATGTGAAATAGACCAAAAAAACAAGCCTCGCAATGTGCTACATATCATTTCTTTTTGTTACTTTTGTGCCCAGAACAAAAGCTATCAAGAGATTTGTATTTATGGAACATTTGATGAATGAGCTGCGCAAGATGGAAATGGCCATGGAAAATGGCGTGGCTCGGAATAATCCGTTGCGACTGCGCACGCTTAAAAAGCTTATTGGATACTTGCTGGGCACTGATAAACCTAAGCGTGAGCGACTTGACTATCTGTCGCTGCTGTTGGGATTTCAAAACTGGGATGCCCTGAAGAAAGCATTGAACGGAACCGATGATGGTGAGGGTAATTATAACTCGATGCCGCAAGATGCAACTAAAAAATAATGACATAAAAAAAAAGGACATAGGCACCACGAGGATGCTTCTGTCCTTTTTTATTTTTCCGCTTAGAGTGGAAAGGAGGTCGATTACTCGCCTGTAACAACGCGCTTCTCAGCAATACGAGCCTTCTTACCAGTGAGGGCACGCAGATAGTAAAGCTTAGCGCGACGCACCTTACCGTGCTTGTTAACGGTGATGCTATCAATGTTGGGCGACTCGATGGGGAAGATACGCTCTACACCAACGGTACCTGACATCTTACGAACAGTGAAACGCTTCTTCTCACCATGGCCGCTAATCTTGATAACAACACCACGATAGAGCTGGATACGCTCCTTTGAACCCTCGATAATTTTGTAAGCGACAGTGATGGTGTCACCCGACTTGAACTCGGGGAACTGCTTGCCGGTTGCAAATGCTTCTTCAGCAACTTTAATTAAATCCATTGTAATTTTGATAATTAAATTTGTTTATCGTTCCAACGTAACATAACGGGCTACTCTTCATCCTGTCATCGGTTACGCCGAAAAGCGGTGCAAAGTTACGGCTTTTTTCGCTATGCCACAAATATTTTGTGCCATAAAATGTTTTATGACATGATTTTTAACTACTTACCGCGTCAGGGCATTATATCTGGCGCTTTGTTTTTAGCTTAAAGATGGCTTATTCACAACTTTTCTTGCTATCTTTGCATAAGATAGGCTGCATCTCGGCATAATATTCAAGCAAGCTTGATATTCTGCTCTCGATTTGCACTATCTTTGCAATAAATAATGATTGAAGACGAAACTAAAAACAAAATGATATGATAAACAAAAAATGTTTTAATGCCAAGGTGGTGGCTGTGGCGATACTCGCCGTGTTGTGCGTGGGATGCGCCTCTACGAAGAGCCAAAAACCGAAATTGGCTAACATCAGCGGAACACGTGTGCTGGTAGACAGCAGATATGATGCGCAACCTGATGCCGAGGCTACTGCCTTTTTGAAACCTTACAGCGCTAAGGTAGACAGCTTGATGAGCCCTGTGGTGGGACAAACAGCACGCTATATGGCCTCGAAAAGACCAGAAAGCGAACTGTCGAACCTGTTGCCTGATATCTTAATATGGGCTTCGAAGCGATTTAATGAGAAACCCGACTTTGCTGTGTATAATGTGGGGGGCATACGCGCTGCCTTTGCTAAAGGCAATATCACGGTGGGCGATGTGCTCGACGTGGCACCGTTTGAAAACAAAATTTGCTTCTTAACACTCTCTGGCGACAAGGTGCGCGAATTGTTTACACAGATAGCCGCCAGATATGGCGAGGGCGTGAGCCATGCCGTAAAACTGGAGATAGGTAAGGATAGCACGCTGGTGTCGGCCACGGTTAATGGTGAGCCCATCGATGTTAAAAAGTCGTATCGCATTGCTACGCTCGACTATCTGGCGCAAGGCAACGATCAAATGGTGGCCTTTAAAGCTAAAACTGATGTGGTGTCGCCACAGAACGAAGAGAACAATGTGCGCTTCTTGATTATGGACTACTTCCGTGTCTTTGCTGCTAAAGGGCAGGCGGTAGATAGTAAGGTTGAAGGACGTATCGTCGTGAAATAATCTATTGTATGAAACAAGGGCTTCGGCCTGCAACAATTGAATAAAGAAAAAGAAAATAGAGATATGAAAAAGATATTTTTGGCGCTCGCTCTATTGGTAAGCATGGCTTGCCAGGCACAAAAGCAACTGGAGATATTGCACACTAACGACACGCATAGCTGTATTATGCCGCTGAATGTTAACTTGGCCGACACCAGCGTGGCTGGACGTGGCGGCTTTGTGCGTCGTGTGGCAATGATAAGACAAGAACGTGAACGTAACCCACAATTACTGCTCATTGATAGTGGCGACTTCTCGCAAGGATCGCCTTATTACTCGCTGTTTAAAGGCGAGGTAGAGATAGGACTGATGAACTGCATGAAGTATGACGCTGCCACCATTGGTAACCATGAGTTTGACTTCGGCCTTGAAAACATGGCACGCCTCTTTCGTATGGCGAAATTTCCTATCGTGTGCTCAAACTACGACTTTACGGGTACACCGGTTGAGGGACTGGTAAAGAAATATGTGGTGCTGCAACGCAATGGGTTGAAAATCGGACTCTTTGGCCTTTGCCCTGAACTGCAAGGTCTTGTTGACATGAACAAATGTGAGGGCGTGCGCTATCTCGACCCCGTAGAGGTGGGCAATGTGATGGCAAAACTGCTGAAAGAACAGGAGAAATGTGACGTGGTGGTGTGCATATCGCACCTGGGATGGTTGAAACCTGACGAGATGGGAGATCCCTACTTCTTGGCTCGCTCGCGTAACGTTGATGTGCTGTTGGGTGGACACTCGCACTCTTATTTTAAGGAACTGCGCTATGTTAAAGACCTCGACGGAAAGCAAGTGCCTGTCGACCAAAATGGCAAAAACGCTGTGTACGTGGGCAAACTAACGCTTACGTTTAAGTAAGGATAAACTTTCGACTATTATAAAAAGAGGGTGTGTCAAAATAGAAGTTAAAAGAAGTTTGGGCTTCGCCCGAAGT
>USAI01000048.1 GCA_900552675.1 uncultured Prevotella sp. | reverse complement strand
TGTATTTTGAGTGAGTTTGGAGAACTTATTGAAAAAGTTTTCGGAGTTTTAACTTATCAGTTGGAGGGAGCAAGGCTTTGTTTGCTATCTTTCTGTCATTCTGTATATTTATGCAAAATTGGGGTAAAAATGCTCCCTTTTCGACGTTTATCCATCCTTTGCAAAGCATGTTTGCAAGCCTAACATCATCACTTGAAGATTGTAAACATGCCTTTTATGAAGCATAAACATAACACTTATGAAGCGCAAACATGGCCATTGGCTAAGACCGTTAAGCCCCTCCGTTCAATCACTCCACATCACTCCCTCCACACCCTTCGCTTCAGCCACAGGGCCAGGATGGGGTCGCTTAGCTCAAGGTGTTTGGGGGCTGTTAAGCTGACGAGGTCTTTTTCTATCAGGGCCTTCTTCAACCTTGTTATATTGGCGGCTGTGCCCAGGCGGTAAGTTTTTAGGATCTCTGATTGCGTGAAGCCAGTGTGTATGCCGTTAACCAAGGCATGCAGGAAGTTCATCTGATAGGCAGACAGGTCTTCTGTTTGCTGGATAAACAACGGCTCACAAGCATCGAGCAAGCGGTCTATGCCATATTGCACGTCGCTCTCCGTTGCCTCATGTTGCGTTTTCAGCCATACCAGCCAAGCCAACTGCTGCACATAAGACGAATAGCGGTCGGTCACGGTGCATATCTCGCGAGCCAGTTCTTCAGAAATATGTTTACCCGTCACCTCGAAACGCTCGCAGATGTAAGCCACCCAGTCGGCCTCACTAATTTTGTTAAGATAAAACAAATCGCCAAAACGGTAGAACGGATAGCTTTGGTCCTGAAACATTTGTTCCATCATGTGTTTCTTGCTGCCATAAAGACAATAAGAGACATGCGTCTGCAACTGCCATATACCACGCAGCTTCTTTTGAAAGGTTAGCGAATCGGCAAAGTCGCCTATCTGCTGAAACTCATCAATACAGACCACTATCCGGAATCCTTTCTCTTTGGCTATCAGTTCTGGCAGTTGCAACACGTCTTCAGTTGTGCTGTTGCTTGCATTATATTCTAACGAGATGGAAAAATCGTTCAACGGATCTTGTCCAAAGCTTATCTTTGGCACAAACCTACTTAGAAACACTTTTGCGTTCTCCATCCACTCCTCCCAACGGCTCGAGGTGGCGCGCACCACAGCCGTGGCAAAGGCATTAATGAAATCGTTTTCAGAACGACAACCAAAAGCATCAATACGCGCTATCTTGATGTTTTCGCTTTCAACAAGCGAGCACACTTTGTCTACGAGCGATGTTTTACCCATACGGCGTGGAGATATAAGTATCGTGTTCACGCCATAGGTAAAGTTAGCCTTTAAACGCTCTGTTTCTTCCTTGCGGTCAGTAAATGTGTCGCCTTCAACACGAACACCAAACACAAATGGTGCTTCAAAATTCTTTGCCATAGCATTATTGTTTTAGGGATGAAGATAGTGCAAAGATAAGAAAAAATATCATTTTAAACAAGGTTGTTTTAAACAAGGTTGTTAAAAATGTATTATTGTAAGAGTATGATTTGAGAAAATAAGGGCCTATATACCGTAAAACCAATGGCAGTGTTATGTTGAAGCAATGTATGTTTCGGGGAAAAGTGGGGGAATAATTGGGCAGAAGCATTGAGAGAATTGGGCAAAATCCTTGAGAAAAATGGGCGAAACCCTTGAGAAAGTCATCTCACATCGACCGTTCTCCATGTTCATAACGGTCGATATGAACACGAGCATCGACCGTTATCCATGTTCATAACGGTCGATGTGAGATGACTTTCTCAAGACTTTCGCCCTGTTTGACGCTGGAATTTAACCGCTTATTATTACGGTAACAGGCGACAAACTATAGGGTAACAGGCGATAAACGAAGCGTCCTCAAAGGGGACGAACATATTTGTTGAGAATTCACTCTGATATGTTCGCCCTCTTCGAGGACGCTTTATTATCTTGATGTGAAGCCGCTGGTTACGCTCGTTTCGCTCGCTTCACCAGCGGTTATGTACATTCGCCGCCTTTCGCGACGGTTACTTAAAAATAGTATTCACGTTTCCTATTCGTTGAATTTTGATGCACTCTCACGACATTTAAAATGGGTAATAAATATGGGAGATTATCAGTTGGAGGGCTGGAGAACGTTGAGGGTTGAGTGCTGGTGGACATTGGGCTTTAGGGTTGGGTGCTGGAGGACGGGGCACAGAGACCCCGTCCTACTTGGTGGGCGCATCTGTTCAATCAGCTTTCAGTATTGCTATGCGCTATAATTTATTGTTATGTACTATATAAAACAATGTTACAAGATACGGCCGCGGAAAGAAAGTTTCATGACGGGGTACACTTGCAGCCAGTCCATAAACTTAGAGATGTCGTCGTCGGTGTCTTGGTCCATCACCTTGGTAAGGTCGCCTACACCATCAGCATACACCACGGGTTTGCCCTGGAACTGAGCACCAATCTCGAAGCGAGCGCCGAAACGTTTCTTCGGGATAAGGCGTCCGAAGCCGAGGCCGAGGTATGGGCGGAAGTTTTTCACCTTAACGCCACCAGCCACATCACCATTTTTGTCAACTGGAATTTGGTAATCGCCAATCTCCAAGTTGTATTTTCTACCCTCAGCAATATACTGTTTCAGTTGATCGCTATGGCCTGTAATCTTCACCAGTTTATCGCCTCCCACAGAGAATCCTGCCGTTACGAAGAACGAGCTTGCATTAGCAAAGGGATAGCAGTCGATCTTGAAATCGAAGGTGGTGCGCGAGAACTTGCCCTTCACATCCATCTGTTCGTTATAGGTGGTACCATTGACCGTTCCCGACACGTCGGCCGTAGTGTTAATATTAATGTTAGGCATTACGTTAAAGCCCACACGCGCCTGCAGATATTTGGTAACAGGCACGGCCACATCAACGCCAATACCCTCAGTACCAGCGCCTACACCTACGCCCACACGGTTTGCGATACCAAAAATGTTAGAGTCTTGTGCAGATACAGAAGATGCTCCTATCAGCAACATAAAGCCTACCATCAGGCTCTTTGAAAAGCCAAAATTCTTCATTTCAACAATTAATTTTAATGGTTAATATTTTTGTTTCAGCTATCGGTAAACGCCATGCAGTGCATTGACTCACGGTTACTTATGCGCTGCTAAAGGTTTACTTTTTGCAAAATAAAGAAATAAATGTAAACGAACAAGCAATAGCCATTAAAATGTTCTGTTTATCCTCATATTTGTTCCATAACGTAGATAATTGCATAAGGATATGTGTTCACTATTAATAGCATAGACAAAAAAGCGCTATACACAAACATAGGTATAAAGATGCCTTTGTAGATAATACCTAAATGTGAGTATTTAAGAAAACACATGGCCGTGCGTTGTCCCCTAAATCTTTAAAATTTCATAAAATTTGAGTATTGCGATACTTTTCAAAACTTAATACTTTTGCATCGGAAAATGTCAGTATGTGCCAAAGCATATACTGGTATGTGCCCAAACCTGATATTGATTTCAGAAAAACAAATAAAAAAAAGCGTAGCTAAAAGAGTAATTGCATAATATCATAATATAAAGTATGAATAAGAACATATTGTTATTAAGCGCCCTTTCATGCGCTTTGGCAATGCCAGCCTCAGCAAGAGAGAAGGAGGAGGCAAGCAAGACAGAGGCCACCGCTACAGAAAACAGTGCAAGCATTGAGAAAAAGCTTGACACAGAAAACAAAACTGATAACGATGCAAAGGTAGAACGACTGGCCAATGCCTTATCGCGTTTCTCGATAGGCGGATATGGCGAGGCGGTAACAAGCCGCAACTTCTACAGTCAGCACTTCAACCGCTACCGCGACCCAGCCACTTATAAGAACGACCCCAGCCACGGACGCTTCGACCTGCCCCACGTAACCTTGAACATGGGCTACAACTTTGGCCACGGATGGACCATGGGCATGGAGATAGAATTTGAGCACGGCGGCACAGAAAACGCTGTTGAGATTGATGCCGACGAGAGCGGCGAATATGAGGCCGAAACCGAGCGCGGCGGCGAGGTGGCGCTGGAACAGTTCTGGATAAACAAAGCCTTTGCGGGCGGAAAGTTTAACATCAAGGCAGGCGAAATTATCATCCCTGTGGGCGAGATTAATGCCTACCATATGCCTAACTATTTCTTCACGGTTTATCGTTCAGAGGGCGAGGCCAAGATGCTGCCCAACACCTGGCATCAGGTGGGCCTGTCGCTGTGGGGACGTGTGAGCGACTGGCGCTACGAGGCCATCTTTACCTCTGGTCTTGATGCCGAGCGCTTCGGCCACAACTGCTACGTACACTACGGTGCCACCAGTCCGTACGAATATAAGCTGGGCAACGTTTATGCTGGTGCTGCCCGCATCGACAACTATTCAATCCCCGGCGTACGCCTCAGCCTGAGTGGCTATTACGGCTACACCTTTAAGAACACCGAGCGCAAGGCCAGCGCCTCATACGACAAGGTGCACGGAGCCTTATCAATAGGAAGTTTTGGCTTTGAACTGAACCGCTGGAACTGGATTGTACGTGGCAACGCCACCTACTCGCACCTTGATGATGCCGCAAAGATGACCACCTTTATGAACGCCTTTCCTAAGCACACCCAGCAAGACGGTTCGCCATCAAAACACTCGCCTATCGCAAGCAACGCTTATGCCGTGGGCATGGAGGCAGGCTATAACATCTCACAGATAAGTTGTCTGCGCGAGAAGCAAAAGCTATATCTCTTTGGTCGCTATGAAGACTATAACACCTATGCTTCTGGCAAACAAAAAGTGGCCTATAAGTATGACCGCGTGAAGCGTATGGCCGTGGGTGTAAACTATTCGCCCGTAAAACAGATTATCATCAAGGGCGAATATAGCAAGCGCTTCCTTAGCCATGGCTTTAACGATGAGCCGAGCCTGTCGTTGGGCATCACCTATAATGGTTGGTTCTTGAGATAACCATTTGCATGAAACACCTACTTAGAAAACAAACATACACTTAATAAAAATAAAAACAGGAAACAATGAACAAGATTTTTAAGTATTCGATGATGTTTGCCGCCGCATTAACATTCACTATGGGCTTCACCAGTTGTGACCCCGACGACAGCGACGATCATGTAGGAACCTTCAACGAAAGCGCACTGAAGGAAGTAAACTCAAGCTATGTTGACAACACCATTGTAGCCACCTACCGCAATCTGGCCGACTATAACAAGCAGCTTGTAGCCGACATCAACGCCATGAGCAACGATGCTGGAGTACAGAAGGCTTGCGAAACATGGAGGATGTCGCGCAAATGGTGGGAGTTTTCTGAGGCATTCCTCTTTGGTGCCGCTGGCGACTATGCACTCGACCCCCATACCGACACATGGCCGTTTGACAAGAAGCAGTTTGAAAGCTATATGAAGCTATACAAAGACCTGCAGTTGGGCGGCGAAGGTGAAGACAACGAGCTGGCAACAAACAACATTAACGATGCCATCACTAACGGACAGAACCTTACAGGTTTCCACGCTGTAGAGTATTTGATCTTCCGCGACGGCAAGGCACGCCACTTTGCTGATATGACCAACAATGAGATCTATTTTGCCAAGACTGCCGCACAAGACCTGTACCTCAGTTCGCTGAAACTGGTTTCGGCTTGGGGTGGCGAGGTTTCAGCCGACGAACAGAAACTGCTTGACGAAGTAGAGTTTGTGTCGGCTATCCACTACGGTCAAAACTTCAAGAACGCTGGCAATGCTGGTTCAACCTATTCAACCGTGGTGCTGGCCTCAAAAGAGATAATCGCTGGCGCTAACGACATTATTGGTGAGGTGCGCGACTCGAAGATTGGCGCTCCTGCCACAGGCGAGGATACCAACTATATCGAGTCGCCTCACGCCCGCAACTCAATTCAAGACTTCTACGACAACATCATGTCTGTAAAGCACGCCCTGTATGGTGGCTGCACCGTTGATGGCACCACACCTAACGCTAAGTCGCTCATAGGCATCTGCCTGAACAACAGCAAGACCAAGGCTGCCGCTGAGAACGTGATGACCAACCTTGAGAACGCGCTGAGCAAGATTGACGGCATGAAGAAGCCCTTCGTGCTCTACTATAGCGATCAGACCGCAAAGGATGCCATGGAGGCTCTTGACGGACTGGAGGAGTCGTTGAACGCTCTTGACGAGCTGCTCGACTAATCAGTAGAAAAGCATACGCTCACTTTGAAAAAAATGAAAACCCGTTGGCGGTTCGCCCCAAAAGCAACCGCCAACTTTTCACGTATTATAAACAACATTATGAAACACATTTATTTAATTCCTACGTTATTGTCGGCCCTGGCTTTCACAGCTTGTTCTGACAACGACAGCCTCGACACCAATCTTCCCGAGGCACAGTATGGCTCGCCCAGCGAGTGGTATTATGCTGGAGGCAAGCTTGGAACAACAAACATTCAGTCGGCATACGCCTATCGTCAAGCCACACAATCCGTCGACGATGCGGGCTTGTCGCTAAACTTCCAGATTGGCGAGTCGCTCTTCGAGAAAGACTACAACACCACTAACGATGCGTTTGCTGGTCTGGGCCCCGTTTACGTGCGTCGCGGATGCCTTTACTGTCACCCCAACTACGGTCATGGCAAACGCCAAAAAGCCTATCGTGCTGACCAAGATGGCAATGGCTACCTACTGGTGGTGTATGACAAAAAGACCAATGCCTACATCTATTCTGTTGCAGGCATGCCTCAGACCAAGGCTGTAAAGCCGTTCAAGCCACAGATTGACGAGAGCAAGATCGTTATTACATGGAAGGACTATACCGACGAATGGGGCAACAAGTTCCCCGATGGCGAGACCTACTCGCTCAGCTATCCTGAGGTAACCATTCCTGCCGATGCCTACTATTCGCCCGTAACGGTTAAGCGCGACGGAAAGATGGTGGTTATCCCCTCTGATCAGGTGGCCAGCGAGATTGGCGTGCGCCTGGAGTCGACCATCGGCATTTATGGCACTGGTTTGACTGATGCTATTCCTGACGACTCGATTACAGCCGAATGGAAACGACAGAGCGCCTACTTCAACTCGGTGGGCAAGACCAATGCCTTGAACCCCGCCTACTGGGATCAGAACACCAACGAGTGGGTAAGCTACTATGTGAACAACGCTGGCGACAAGAAGAAATATGTGCGCCGCTACACCTATGCCATGAGCCGCGGACCCATCCTCGACGCAGCAGGTGCTAACGCCATCTGGAACATTACAAACGTGACACGTCCTGACCGCCGTTACCACTACCTAAGCCTTGACGGCACCATCTACGCCAAGTCGTCAATGGAGGATCCTGATGTACAGGCTGGCTTCCCTGAATATATCAAGAGCATCGACCCGAACAACGCACATCCCTCATGGCACACTGCTGATGTAAAGCAAAACATCTACAACTATTTGATGGCAAAGGATCTTGACCCTGAGATGTCGAGCTCGCAGTATAAGAACTTTATGATTTGGCATCGCGGACTGGCTGTACCTGCAGCCCGCAACACCACCACCGACCGCTTTAAGCAAGGTATGAAACTCTTTAAGGAGATAGGTTGCGCCAACTGTCACCGCCCCTCATGGACCACTGGCGACGACAACATACAAGACCCGAACGGCATCTTCACCAACAAAGACATGCCTCGCTATCCGCATCAGAAGATTTGGCCTTACACCGACTTTGTGCAGCACCGTTTGTTCATGGAGAACGACATACGCACAGGCTGGTGCCGCACCACTCCACTGTGGGGCCGTGGCCTGTCAAAGCTCTGCACAGGTGCTGAAGACCGTCTGCACGACTGCCGCGCCCGCAACACCATGGAGGCAATCATGTGGCACGGCAACGCCAAGAGCGATGCTCGCTACGCCATTGAGAAGTTCCGCAAGCTGACCAAGGCAGAGCGCGACAACATTATCTTCTTTGTCGAGTCAATCTAATCAAAGAACAATAGAAACGTTACAATAGAACGATAGAAACGTTACAATAGTAAGAAGACACAACAACACTCAACAACAAGCTAACAACAAAGACAACCCCTTCGTTAAGATAGAAAGGTAGAACCAAACTTGCCATCGGTTCTGCCATAACGAAGAAAATGCTCACGGCAATAAGGTTGTGCTGGTTGTTCGTTTGTTGTTAGTGTTGTCGTTTTAATATATTGTTTTCAAAATATTTGAACCCTCAAGCAATGAAACATCTAAAGAATATCATTCTCGTTGTAGCAACGGCAATCATCCTTATTCTTATGACAGCTACAATAGTAGAAAGCAGCAAAGGCACCACCTTTGTCAGACAGCACATATACACCTCGGGGTGGTTTGTTGTGTTATGGGGCATCTTTGCCATTGCTGCTGCCGTTTATATCATGCTGCGCAAAAGCAACGTTGGCGCCAGCGCGCTGCTGGTGCACGCATCATTCCTGATTATTTTGCTCGGTGCCCTAACCTCATGGCTGTTGGCCGAAAGTGGCACCCTACACCTGCGCCAAGGCGAAACAACGAGCACAATGAAAGATGCTGAGGGAGAAATGAAAGCACTCGGTTTCGAGGTATCGCTTAAAAACTTTAACGTGGTAAACTATCCAGGCACTGATGCTCCGATGGACTATGTTACCACGCTTACGGCTAAGACAAAGGGCTCTGCCGAAAGCAAAAACGCTGACAACACCCAAGAAATAAAAGTATCGATGAACAACATTGGCAGCTATAACGGCTACCGCTTTATACAGTCGGGCTACGACAGCGATATGCAAGGCACCACACTGGGCATCTATCACGACCCGTGGGGCATTGGCATTACATACACAGGTTATGCCTTGCTTTTTATATCGCTCATAACAACCATGTTTAGTAAGAAAACAAGAATACGCCATCTCTACCGTCAGGCCCTCTCGCTGCAAGGCGCAAAGGCACGGGCTATCACTGTGCTGCTTGCCATCGCAGCGTTCATGCCATCGGCACAAGCACAGGAAAGAGTGAAGATTGATGGCGACATTGCCGACCACTTCGGCAAGATATGCGTGCTATACAACAGCCGCATCACCCCCATCAACACGGTGGCCACAAGCTTTGTTACCAAACTCTGTGGCAAGGCGTCGTGGGAGGGGCTTTCCTCAAACCAAGTGTTTGCAGGATGGATCTTCGACGTGCCCTACTGGGAAACGGTGAAGATGATTGAGATAAAAGAAAAGAAAGCACAAGAGCTGCTCGGCATCAACGGCAAATGGGCCTCGTTTGCCGATTTCTGGGACAGCTACAACAATTATAAACTCGATGCCCCGCTGAAGAAAGCCTATAAAGACGGCGACACGAAACTGCAAAAGCAGCTGCGCGATGCCGACGAGAAGTTTAACATCATACGCATGCTGTATGGCGGCGAGATGCTAAAGATGTTTCCTTATACCAACAAGCAGAAACACATACAATGGTTTGCACCTGGGCAACCACTGGGCAACCTGTCGCTCAACGAACAAGAACTGGTGTTTATTAAAAAGTCGATGGACTATCTTGCCGAGAGCGTTATCATGGGCGACAATGCTCGCGCCGAAGAGATCATAAAGAAAATATATAGTTATCAGCATGTAAGAGGCAAGGCGGTGGTGCCTACTAAGTTTCGCATCTACACCGAGATAGGCTATAACAAGATAAATGCCCAGCATTGGCCTATCATGCTTTATCTGGCCCTTTCGCTGTTGTTGGCCATCATGTCGACGGTATGCCTCAACGCCGAGAAGCTGAAGAAAGCGCACAGCGCAAGCAGCGTGCTGGCTTGGGTTATGCTTATACACACCACCGTGTTGCTTACACTGCGCTGGTATGTGTCGGGGCATCTGCCCATGTCAAACGGCTACGAAACCATGCAGTTTATGGCGTGGGCCACACTCATCGTCACCCTCGTCATGCAGAAACGTTTCTTGCCCATTAAACAGTTTGGCCCATTGCTGTCAGCGTTTGCACTGCTCGTGGCCATGATAACCGATGGCAATCCGCAAATCACACAACTCATGCCCGTGCTGCAGTCGCCGCTGCTCTCGGTTCACGTCATGGTCATCATGTTCTCTTACGCTCTGTTCGGACTGATGGCGCTCATCGGCATACAAGGGCTTATTGCCCACCACCGCAAGCAAACAGCGAAAGAGCAGCAGCTGGCCGCCCTCTCACAGTTTTTGCTCTATCCTGCCGTGGCGCTCATTGCCATAGGCATCTTCATTGGCGCTATATGGGCAAACGTTAGTTGGGGGCGCTACTGGAGCTGGGACTCGAAAGAAACATGGGCACTGATAACAATGCTTATCTACTCGGCCCCGCTACATGCCGACATAAAATGGCTGAGGAAGGCGCAGCACATGCACCTATACATGTTACTGGCCTTCCTCAGTGTACTGATGACCTATTTTGGTGTAAACTATTTTCTCAGTGGCATGCACTCGTATGCTTAACGCAGCACCACGTTGCGCTTACAGAGCCTCGAGCATACGCTTGATAACCACTTCGGCCGAGATCTCGCGGTTAGCGGCTTCGGGTATGACGAGCGAGTTGGGGCTTTCAATCACGTCGTCGGTGACGATGAGGCCACGGCGCACGGGCAGACAGTGCATAAACTTGCCGTTGCGCGTTACGGCCATGTGGGCGGCGTCGATGGTCCACGACATATCTTTGCTCAATATCTTGCCATAGTCGGCAACGTTGGTCACCCCAGGGCAACTCCAGTTCTTTGCATACACAAAGTCGGCACCCTCCAGCGCCTTCATCTGGTCATACTCAACGCGAGCATTGCCCACAAACTTGGGGTCGAGCTCATAACCATGAGGATGCGTCACCACAAAGTCGACGTCGGCAGCGTTCATCCATTCAGCAAACGAGTTGGGCACGGCCTGAGGCAATGCGCGGCAGTGAGGTGCCCACGACAGCACCACCTTAGGACGAGCCACGGTTTTGTGCTCTTCTATGGTGATGAGGTCGGCAAAAGCCTGAAGCGGATGCACGGTGGCCGTTTCCATGGCAAAGACAGGTCGGCCGCTGTATTTCACAAACTGGTTGACGATGGTCTCGGCATAATCAAACTCGCGGTCGGTAAGCCCAGCAAACGAGCGTATACCAATTAGGTCGCAATAGCTGCCCATCACAGGAATGGCCTCGAGCAGATGCTCGCTCTTGTCGCCATCCATAATGACGCCGCGCTCGGTCTCCAGTTTCCACGCACCAGCATTCACGTCGAGCACGATAACATTCATGCCCAGGTTCATGGCCGCCTTCTGTGTGGAAAGGCGTGTGCGCAACGAGTTGTTAAAGAAAATCATGAGCAAGGTTTTGTTCTTGCCCAGATGCTGGAAGCCAAAACGGTTACGCTTCACTTCCTGTGCCTCGGCCAATGCCTGCTGCAGGTTGCCGAGGTCGTTGACGTTGAAAAATGTGTTCATTCGTTTTATAGTTGACGAGTGGACAAGGAAACAAGAAAACAAGGAGATTTGCCTTGCTAAAGACGTTCACCCCTCTCTTCTTTACATCCCCACTCTTTTCTTAATTATATCATTATCACTTTTTCCTTAAAGAGCAAAGCTATAGGATTTTTCACTTTTCCCTTTTCACTTTTCCCTTAAAGAGCAAAGCTAAAGGATTTTTCACTTTTCCCTTTTCACTTTTCCCTTAACTCCGTATCTGTCCTTCGCCCTCAATCAGCCACTTATACGTAGTGATTTCTTCAAGGCCCATAGGGCCACGGGGGCCAAGCTTTTGTGTGCTGATGCCTATCTCGGCACCAAGCCCAAACTGGGCGCCATCGGTAAAGCTGGTGGGAGCGTTCCAATAGATGCAAGCCGCGTCGGCCATCTGCTGGAAGCGGTGAGCGGCTGCAGCATCGGCGGTGATGATGCACTCGCTATGGCCCGAGCCAAAACGTGCAATGTGCGCCAACGCCTCGTCGAGCGAGTTGACCGTCTTCACACCCATCCTATAGTTCATAAACTCGGTGCTGAACACGCCCTCCTCTTCTTCGGTCTTCACCTCTTTTATATAAGGATAGCCTTTCAAGGCAGCGGCAGCACGGCTGTCGGCCAATATCTCTACATGCTTGTCGGCCATGTCGGCAACGAGGGCGGGCAGATCAGCCAGTCGGCTGCTATGAATGATGAGCGTGTCGAGAGCGTTGCACACACTCACGCGGCGCGTCTTGGCATTGGTAATGATGCGGCGCCCCATGTCGGTATCGGCCTCCTTATCAAAGTAGGCATGCACCACGCCAGCACCCGTCTCGATAACAGGCACACGCGCCGTATCGCGCACAAAGTTGATAAGTTTCTTTCCGCCACGTGGTATGCAGAGGTCGATGTATCCCACCGCGTTCAGCATATCGGCCGTGGCCTCGTGAGTGGCGGGCAACAGGCGCACAACATCGGTGCTGATGCCTTCGTGACGTAGCACCTTATGAATGACGTCGATAATGGCACGATTGCTGCTATCGGCATCTTTTCCGCCCTTCAGCACACAGGCGTTACCACTCTTAAAGCAGAGCGAAAACACATCGAAGCTAACGTTAGGGCGTGCCTCATAGATGATGCCTATCACACCAAACGGCACACTAACCTTGCGCAAGCGAAGCCCATTGGGCAGTGTGCGCTGACATAGTGTGTGGCCCAGCGGCGACGACAGCGAAGCCACATGGCGCATATCGGCAGCAATACCTTCAAGACGCTGGGGTGTGAGCAACAGACGGTCGTACAGCGCATTTGCTTTATCCATACGCTGCAGGTCGTTGGCATTGGCATCGAGCAAGGCGCTGGCGTTTTCGGCAATGGCATCGGCCACCGCTAACAGCACCCTGTTCTTGGTATCATCGTCGAGGGTGGCAAGCGTGGTGCTGGCCACCTTCACCTGTTCAAATATCTTTATGTTTTCAGCATCCATCTTGTAAAATAATCAAAAAATCGTAATGCACAATGGGCTTTACATCGTGTTTACCCACCAGGGTTGTGGCCTCGGTGCTGCTATAAGCGCTACGCCCCAAGCCTATCTTTTGACCATTGGGCGCAATGATGTTTACAATGTCGCCCTCTTCAAAGTCGCCCTCAACAGCGGTAACGCCCACCATCAGTAGGCTTACCGCACGGTTCCCCATCAGCGCCTCGGCAGCCTTGGCGTTCACCCGCACAATGCCTTTGGCAAAGCTTGCGCTATGGGCTATCCATTTCTTCACGCCCGATGCCGCCTGCGCACTGGCTACAAAGGTGGTGTGCGGTGTGTGCTGTGGCTGCTCAACCAGTAGGCGCAAGATGTTGTCGCGCTGTCCGTTGGCAATAATCACCTCTATACCCTCGTCGGCCACCTTGCGTGCAATGCTACACTTGGTGGTCATGCCGCCGCGGCCCAGTTGGCTCTTCTCTTGTTGTATATATTCGCTTAGGTCGCGCCCAGGCGCCACCATTGGGATGAGCTTCGACTGTGGGTCGACCGGGTTGCCTGTATAGATACCATCAATATTGCTCAGAATGATGAGCTGTTGTGCCCCCATCATGGTGGCAATAAGGCCCGATAACTCGTCGTTATCAGTAAACATCAGTTCGGTAACACTCACCGTGTCGTTCTCGTTTACGATAGGAACCACGCCATTGTCGAGCATCACCCCCATGCAAGCACGCTGGTTGAGGTATTCGCGTCGCGAGGCGAAGTTTTCTTTCATGGTGAGCACCTGACCTATGCGTATGCCATACTCGCGAAAGAGGTCGTAGTAGAGGCCCGTGAGCTTTACCTGTCCGATGGCAGAGAAGAGCTGTCGCTGCTCAACGCTATCGAGCTTGTGCTGCACCGACAGTTCGGCACGACCAGCCGCCACGGCTCCTGACGACACCAGTATCACCTCATACCCCTGTCGGCGCAGCCACACCACCTGATCGACAATAGCCGACATACGGGTGACATTTAGTTTTCCGTCGTTGCGAGTCAGCACATTGCTGCCCACCTTTATCACTATTCGCTTCAATATGATGTTTTTGTTATCTTTTAAACCTTTTAAACCCAAAATCAGTCGTTAGGCCGTTTTGGGTTAAAGAGGTTTGTCAACTTCTTTTATCTTTTTCCCTAATCTCTACGCGTCTAATCTTTCCGCTGATGGTCTTTGGCAGTTCATCCACAAACTCGATGATGCGCGGATACTTATACGGAGCCGTTTCGTGCTTCACGTGGTTTTGCAGTTCCTTTACCAGCGCGTCGCCAGCCTTGTCTTTCCACTCCTTGCCCAGCACCACGGTAGCCTTCACCACCATGCCACGAATTTCGTCGGGCACACCCGTGATGGCACATTCTACCACGGCGGGGTGCGTCATCAGGGCGCTCTCTACCTCAAACGGGCCTATGCGGTAGCCACTACTCTTTATCACATCGTCAATGCGTCCTACAAACCAGTAGTAGCCATCTTCATCGCGCCAAGCCATGTCGCCCGTATAGTAGATGCCATCGTGCCAAGCCTTGCGTGTGAGCTGGTCGTCGCGATAGTAGCCTTTAAACAGTCCGAGGGGCTTCACGTCGCCCACGCGCACCACGATCTGTCCTTTCTCGCCATCCTCGCACGAGGTGCCATCAGGGCGCAACAGGTCGATGTTATATTGCGGATTAGGCTTACCCATCGACCCTGGCTTAGGCGTCATCCAAGGCATGGTGCCCAGCGTCATACAGGTTTCGGTCTGTCCGAAGCCCTCCATGAGGCGTATGCCTGTAAGCTGGTAAAACTTATCATACACGGCAGCGTTCAGCGCCTCGCCCGCCGTGCAGCAGTAGCGCAACGACGAGAGGTTGTATTGTGAAAAGTCTTCACGTATCATGAAGCGATACACTGTGGGCGGAGCACAGAACGAGGTAATGTGGTATTGCTCAATTTTGCGCAGTATCTTCTCGGCCGTAAACTTCTCGTGGTCGAACACAAACACGGCGGCACCCGCAAACCACTGTCCGTAAAACTTGCCCCATACAGCCTTGCCCCATCCCGTGTCGGCCACAGTAAGGTGTATGCTGTCTTCGCTCAGGTTGTGCCAGAAGGCGCCTGTTACCAAGTGGCCCAAGGCATACAGAAAGTCGTGAGCCACCATTTTGGGCTCGCCACTGGTGCCACTGGTAAAGTACATCAGCATGGTGTCGTCGTTAGTGTTTACGTGGTGAGGGCGTTTAAAGGCGGGCACCTTCATCCATTCGTCATGCCATGAATGAAAGCCTTCGGGCACCTCGGGACCCACCGAGATAAGTGTCTGCACCGTGGGGCTCTCGCTCATAGCCTCTTTCACCTGTGTGAGCACATAGGTCTCGCCCACACACACAATGGCGCGCACGCTGGCGCGGTTGTTGCGGTATATAATGTCGTGCTTGGTAAGCATGTGTGTGGCAGGAATGGCTATGGCGCCAAGCTTATGCAGTGCCAGCATGGTGAGCCACCATTCGTAGCGGCGCTTAAGGATAATCATCACCATGTCGCCATGGCCTATGCCCAGCGAGGCAAAGTAGGCGGCCGTTTGGTCGCTCTCGCGTTTCAGGTCGGCAAAAGTAAATATCTTTTCTTCGCCCTCGTCGTTGGTCCATATCAGCGCCACCTTGTTAGGTTGCTCTTCGGCCCACACGTCCATCACGTCGTAGGCAAAGTTAAAGTTCTCGGGAATGTTGAAATGCAGATGCTCTCTGAAGTCTTGCTCTGAGGCAAACTGCGTCTGCGTAAGAAAACGTTCTATCATCTCTCTTTTCTTTCTTCTAATCGTCTTCACTATTTATCTCAAATCACGATGCACACAAATTTTGCGGGCACGCTACCCACAGCACGCATGCAGTGTTGCTGCGAGGCATCAAAGTAGATGCTATCGCCCTGACGCAGTGTCATCACCTTTGTGCCAATAGTAATCTCGAGTTCGCCCTCAAGCACAAAGTCAAACTCTTGTCCAGCATGCGAGTTTTTATTGTGATTAGCATCGCCAGGCAGCGGATCGACGGTCACCAAGAAGGGGTCGACCTCTCGGCCCTGAAAGCCACTGGCCAAGCTTTGATATTTATAGTCTTTACGACGTTCAACGCTCAGCCCCTGATCGCGGCGCGTAAGAAAATAGCCTTTCATGCGCGGCTCTTCGCCGAAGAGCAACACATCGAGGGCAATGCCATAACGTTTTGATATTTTTGAAAGGCGATAGACTGAGGGGTCGGCCTCGCCCTCCTCCATTTTCATATAGTGTTCTACCGACACACCACACAGCTGGGCCACCTCTTCAGCGGGAATGTCAAGCACCTCGCGCAGCCCTTTCAGGCGCTGTCCTATTTGTTTTATTTGGTCTTCCATAACGAATAGTTTGTTATTTATGAGCCAAAGTTAGTAATAATTTTCTAAACAAACACCACGTTGCGCTACATTTTGTTAGGAGAATTAATATAATATATGCATTAAGTATATAGGCTTAATATTTGATAACAAACATCTTTGTACAACCAAAGAACAAACCAAACAACATTTTAAACAACCTATTTATCAAAATAAAATACACTTTTATGAGGGACTTTTTAGCATATCACCACACTTTTATGAGGCACTTTTTAGCATACCACTACACTTTTATGAGGCACTTTTTGGCATACTACCACACTTTTATGAGCCACTTTTTAGCATACCACCACACTTTTATGAGGCACTTTTTGGCATACCACCACACTTTTATGAGCCACTTTTTAGCATCCAACTACACTTTTACGATATTGTTTTTGCAGTATAAAATGTGATACTAATATCAAAAAACGCACTATAATATGATACTTGAACGTAAGAAATACTTGGATAAACTGATTGCAAGTAAGCGTATCCGCGATGCTAGTATATACACGTCAAAAAAATATCGCTCAAGTTT
>USAI01000047.1 GCA_900552675.1 uncultured Prevotella sp. | reverse complement strand
AGTACAAAATTTAATCCAAAAATTCAAAGAACGATATATTTAATTAATTTTCAACGACTTAGGCTACATGTTCTGGATTTTATCCGGACAGTAGTGAAATCGAATAAAAAGATAGCAAGATGAAAACAATGAAATATTTATTATCGTTATGTTTGGTGATATGTGCTTCCTTGATAAGTTTAACATCGTGTTCTAATGATGACGATGAAACAGGTTTTAAGTTTAATTACAGCGATCGTGCTTACCTGTATTTTCAAGAAGAGGGGCTGAAGAGAATGGATTTTTCTAAACTGACTCCGTATCAATTAGATTTAGTTTTAAATAGCACTTGGAACAGGCGATGCATGATAAATGCCGACAATGACACAACGTTGTGTAAGAATGAGCAACTTGAAATAACAAAAGATGGTACGTATGCTGTGACGAAAGAAAATGTGAAGCGATCTTTCCGAATTAAAAATATGAAGTGGACTGATAAAAGTTTACTAATTACACTTGATAATAGTTCTGTTATACAATACGATAGTATTATATGGAGCACAAATGACTGTAGCTTAGTTTCTACAGATAAAGATGGAACACGCTATGTAGATGACAGAACTGTTTGGGAGGGTACTGCTGATTTGCTCTATTGGTGTAATAGTTGGGTGTATTATTAATAAGTAGGTGTTCATAATTAATCGCATATGTGAATCTAATAAAAAAGGTTATGCTTTCAAATGCCTCTACGCCCTCTTTTGGCCCGTATGCCCAGCTCTCATCGGTCGTGTAGCCCGCTACACTCCCTCTTCGGAACTGGACATACAGACCAAAATATGGCATAGAATCATTTGAATTAATTATGAACACCTACTTATCCTGTCGGTTTTATATTCATGTTTTCTGCCTTTCGTTAAAAAAAACAATGTGAAGGGTGGGGTGGTTCATTATTTTTTGTTACTTTTGCAGATATCTAAGCCGACCTATTGTTGAGCTGAAAATCAAAATTTATTAACTAACAGTTGCGCCCGACACGTATTAGGGTAGAAAACAATGCAAATGAAAATAAAAAACTTGGGCCGTGTGCTGTTTCTGGTTGTTTTGGTAGCGTGTTTCAGCGCTTGTGGTGACAAGACGGCAAAGTTGAAGAAAGCCATTGAACAAGCTAATAAAGAGTGTCCTATATCAGCTGGCGAGATGGGCGAACTCACCTCTTTTACTTATGACGAAAGTGATAATGTGATGGTGATGAAGTTTAGCTTGAACGAAGAATTAATAAAGGCTGATGTGCTGAAAACAATGCCCGACCAGATGAAGGCGTCGGCTGTAGCCATGGTGAAAACCGCTGATGGTGATATGAAAGAAATGATCGACTTGCTGAAAGAAGCAAAGTCGGGCATGCGCATTATATATAAAGGTAAGACCAGTGGCGAGACAGCCACTTTAACGCTGACTTATGACGAGCTGATGAAGGCTGAGAAGGCTCCTGATACCGACGATGCCCCCATGGATTATCTTGAAACACAGGTAAAGATGTTTAAGCCCCAGCTGCCTATGGAGATAGAGAAAGGTATGTCGATTGTTGACATCAACCTGAAGGGCCTTTACCTGGTGTATGATGTGTCGGTAAACGAAGATATGTATTCGATTGATGCGCTGAATGAAAGTAAAGATGAAATAAAGAAATCGATAAAAGAATCGCTGGATAGTGATCCTACATCTAAGCAGCTGATACAGCAATGTAAGAAGGCTGGTAAGGGCATAGCCTATTGCTATAAAGGCGACCAAAGCGGTGACGAGTGCTTAATCAAAATTAAGACAGAAGAGTTTAAGTAAGCCGTGAGTGGGTTAAAACGCCCAATCATAAATATAATTTATCAGTTACCGTTGTTACGCTCAAGATAGTAGGGGCGTGGCAACGGTAAATCATTTTTACACATCCTTAACCCTTTGCCAGCCAAAAATATGTTTCATTTTATTTTGTTTTACCATGCCTTTGCTGTAACTTTGCATACGTTTTATAATACACATATTTTTATTGATGATACGAATAGAAGAAGTAGTGCAGCTTAGAGCCTTTGCTCGCCAAGATGGAGCGTTGATGGCATTGGTGTGGATAGCCAGTTTCTTGTTTACAGTATACGTTCCGCAAAACGGCATAGGCAGCCTGTTGGCCATAACGATCCCCTTTGTGCTGGGTTGGCGTCTATGTGCCTTTCGCAATTATGCCCTCGATGGCATCATCTCCTTCCGTCGCGCTTATCTGTATTGCGTTTACACCTTCTTTTACGCCTCGCTTATTTTTGCCGTGGCCCAGTTTGTGTTCTTCAAATTTTTCGACCATGGCACCTTTGCTATGATGCTGAACGATACCCTACAAACCATAACGCCCGCTTACCGTCAGGCTGGTGTGTCGGTGGCCGAACTGAAAGCGGCTGCCGAGATGGTGCAGAATATCAGCCCCGTGCAGTGGGCCTTCACCTTTATGATGCAAAACATCTTTGTGGGTTTTGTGCTGTCGCTTCCTGTGGCCGCCCTGTGTAGAAAAACAATGAAACAATAACGCAACCCTATAAACCCTATAACATAATAAAATAAAAAGGATATAAAAATGGATATTTCGATTGTAGTGCCCTTATATAATGAGGAAGAGTCGCTTCCCGAACTTTACAAGTGGATAGAACGTGTGATGAAAGCCAACGCGTTTAGTTTTGAAGTGATATTTGTTAACGATGGCTCTACCGACCACTCGTGGCAGGTGATTGAAGACCTAAGTAGCAAGTCGGAAAACGTGAAAGGCATCAAGTTTCGCCGCAACTATGGAAAGAGCCCAGCCCTGTATTGTGGCTTTAAAGAGGCACAAGGCGATGTGGTGATTACGATGGATGCTGATTTGCAAGACTCGCCCGACGAAATACCAGCTCTCTATCGCATGATTGTAGAAGAAGGCTACGATCTGGTATCGGGTTACAAGCAGAAACGTTACGACCCGCTGTCGAAAACTCTTCCCACGAAGCTGTTCAACGCTACAGCGCGTAAGATAAGCGGCATACACAATCTGCATGACTTTAACTGTGGCCTGAAAGCCTACCGCCGTGATGTGGTGAAAAACATCGAGGTGTATGGCGAGATGCACCGATATATCCCTTATCTGGCTAAGAACGCTGGCTTCGACAAGATTGGCGAGAAGGTGGTGCACCACCAGGCTCGTAAGTATGGCACATCAAAGTTTGGTTTAAACCGCTTCTTCAATGGATATCTCGACCTCATCACCCTTTGGTTCTTGAGCAACTTTGGAAAGAAGCCTATGCACGTGTTCGGCTTTTTGGGCACCTTCGTGTTCCTCATTGGCTTTGTGTCGGCCTTCATTATTGGTGCCGACAAGTTGTGGTGCTTAGCGCATGGCATACCTCAGCGTCTGGTTACCGATTCGCCCTACTTCTACATTGCTCTCACAATGATGATGATTGGTACGCAGCTGTTCTTGGCGGGCTTTATTGGCGACTTGGTGAGCCGTTCGTCACAGAACCGCAACGACTATCAAATAGAAAAAACTCTGCGATGCGCAAAATAAAACATTTATTACTGCCTCTGTGTGGGGCGCTGATGGTGGCAGCTTGCTCTTCTATCGATTGTCCCCTGAACAGCCGCGTGATGAGCACCTGTAAGTTTGGCGACAATGGTGAGAAGGTGGCCGACACGCTCACTGTGTCAACCACTCGTGCCGATGGCAACGACTCGGTGCTGGTGAACCGCGTGTGCGATGTTGACAGCATACAGCTACCCATGAGCTATAACCACGCCGAGGATGTTTACATCTTCGACTTTCTGAATGAGGATAAAACGCACACTATCGACCATATAACTATTGTGAAGGACAATATGCCACACTTTGAGTCGGTAGACTGCAGCCCCATCATGTTCCACAATATCACCGATGTGAGATATACCACCAACAAGGTGGAAAAAGTAACCATTAACAACAGCTATGTTACATATAACGACGCCCAAGCGCATCTCATCATTTATCTTAAGCGTGCTCACCAGTAGCCTGTTGCTATTGGTGCCCGCCATAGGCGCCCAAGCACAGCAAAAGAAACATATCGTGCAGCCTGTCGATACCGTGCCACTGTTTCGTGGCGTAGCAGTGTCGGCCGATGTGGTAGGTGTGGCACAGCTTGCCTTCAGCGATTATGGCCAATATGAAGCTGCCTTGCGCGTAAACCTGAAAGACAAGTTCTTTCCAGTCGTCGAGTTGGGTTATGGTAAGGCCGATGCCGAAAATGTAACCACAGGCATGTCCTACAAAACCTCGGCTCCTTATTTTCGTGTGGGACTCGACTATAATCTGCTCAAAAACAAACACGACGACTATCGCGTATATGGTGGCTTGCGATACGCCTTTACCTCTTACAAATATGATGCCTATACCACTGGCATTAAAGACCCCGTGTGGGGCGACGATGCTGGATACCGTCTTGAAGACGTAAAGTGTAATTGCCACTGGATGGAGGCTGTAGTGGGCGTTGACGCTAAAATAATTGGACCACTGCGTTTGGGCTGGAGTCTGCGTTATCGTCGTCGCTTGGCGCATAACGATGGCTATGCTGGCAACACGTGGTATATACCAGGCTTTGGCAAACAGGGCGATACCCGTTTGGGGGGCACCTTCAATGTCATTATCGAGATTTAACGGGCATACCCCCTCCTCACACCCTCACGCACATACATTGTATAAGAGCACATACACATTAAATAATATATAAGGATAACATGGATAACAAACAAAAAATAAAGTGGGGTTTACAGTTGCCCTTCCTGCTCTTTCTGCTATTAGGCACTATTTTTATTATACGCCATCAGCGCAATACCCCTTATCAGCATAACACAGGTTATATCTTCGGCACGATATATCACATTACGTATCAGTATGACACCGACCTGAATACCGAGATATTAGCCGAGCTGAACAAGGTAGATGCCTCGCTGTCAATGTTTAATAAGCAGTCGGTTATCACTCGTGTAAATAATAATCAAAATATTGAGGTAAATGATATGTTTACCGACGTGTTTACTCTGGCTGAAAAGATATCTAACGATACCAATGGTGCCTTCGACATTACCGTAGCACCACTGGTAAATGCTTGGGGCTTCGGCTTCAAGAACGGACAGCTACCCACCCAATCTATGGTTGACAGCCTTAAAACCTTTGTGGGCTACAAACGTGTAACACTTATTGATAAACATGTGAAGAAGGCCGACCCACGCACCACTCTCGATTGTGGCGCTATAGCTAAAGGTTATGGCTGCGACATGGTGGCCGAACTGTTGCGCCGCAAGGGGGTAGCCAACTTTATGGTTGAGATTGGTGGCGAGGTGGTGACCAGTGGTATCAGCGACCGACGCCTGCCCTGGAAGATAGGTGTAACAAAGCCTTCTGACGACTCGCTTAACCAGAACCAAGAGCTGCAGGCCGTGCTGAACGTTACTGATAAGGCAATGGCTACCAGTGGCAATTATCGCAACTTTTATTATAAAGATGGTAAGAAATATGCGCATACCATCGACCCACATACAGGTTTCCCTGTGCAGCATAGCTTGCTCTCGGCCACTGTCTTAGCTGATCGTTGCGCTGTGGCCGACGCCTACGCCACATCGTTTATGGTGATGGGTATTGAGAAGGCCAAAGAGGTGCTGAAACGTAACCCTAAACTAATGGCTTATTTCATTTATGCCGATGAGAAGGGCAACTACAAAGTATGGTATTCGCCATCAATGCAAGGAAAAATCGTAGGAGAGAAGTAGAAGAGAGAGAGGGGTAAAATGTTAGTTTAAATATAAAAAGATGATGAAAGCAAACACCTCTTCATCAAACATTGAACTGCTGACATCGTTGCCACTGTTCTTAGGTATGACGCGTGCCGACATTGCCGAACTTACCACTGCCTTCACACTCGGTATACACCGTTGTGCCGAAAAAGAGGTGGTGGCCGAAGAAGGGCAACCCTGCACACGGCTTACCATCGTGGCCGACGGTGCTATGCGGGTATGCTCGCGCCCTGATGATGGACGTTATAGTGTAGAAGAGGCGCTACAAGCACCATATATTATACAGCCCGAACACCTGTTTGGACATAGCACACGTCACACCCGCACTTTCACGGCACACGAGGGGTGCCTGTTACTGAGTATCGACAAAAACGATGTTATGCAGATGTGTGCCCGCTATCAGGTGTTTCACATCAATCTTCTTAACGCCATCTGTGCACAGGCGCAGCGCTTTGCACACACACCATGGCGACATACGCCCGCTGCCACACGCCCTCGCATCATACGTTTTATCTTGAACCACTGTCTTACACACACGGGCAGCAAACGCATCAATATTCGTATGGAGCAGTTGGCCCACGAACTGAACGAAAGCCGTAGGGCAGTTTCAGACGAACTGCATCTCATGCACAACGAACAACTAATCGTCTTAAAACGCGAAACCATCTTGGTTGAGCACCTTGAAAAACTATTGAGATAACACTCCCTTAATGCCTTGATAATCTCTACTGTTTCTCCGTAGCATCGTCTACCGTCTATCTTAAAAGGCTAACGTTTGCATAAATACATATGTATTTATCAATATTGTGGACAGTATTCTAATAAATAATAATATTATATTTGCAAATTGAAACAATATTCAAACAAAAACATAATAACGAAACAGAAATAATGAAAAAGTTACTATTATCGGCGTTTGCTCTCTTTATGGCCCTTGGTGCTGGAGCGCAAACCGTAACCTCGCCTAACGGCAATGTTAGTGTGAAGTTCTGGCTTCAGGACGGACGACCCACCTATGAGATGAGCTACAAGAAGAAGGCTGTTGTGAAACCTTCGCACCTTGGTCTCGAGCTTGCCAAAGACAAGCACGCAAGCAACGGCCAGAACGAGCAGAACCTCATGGACGGTTTCACTGTGAAAGACCAAAAGACCTCTACCTTCGACGAGACCTGGACACCTGTTTGGGGCGAGACCAAGACCATCCGTAACCACTATAATGAGATGGCTGTTACCCTAAATCAGGCTGCGATGAACCGTGACATCGTTATCCGCTTCCGCGTTTACAACGAGGGCATGGGTCTGCGTTATGAGTTCCCCCAGCAGCAGAAGCTCAACTATATCGTGGTGAAGGAAGAGCACACGCAGTTTGCCATGGCCGGTGACCACACCGCTTATTGGATTCCGGGCGATTATGACACGCAGGAGTATGAGCATGTAATCTCGAAGATGAGCGAGATTCGCGGCAGGATGAAGGATGCCGTTACAGATAACTCTTCACAGACCACCTTCTCGCCCACAGGTGTGCAGACCTCGCTGCAATTGAAGACAGCCGATGGCTTATATATTAACATTCATGAGGCTGCATGTATAAACTTCCCCACCATGCACCTGAACATCGACGATAAGAACATGGTGTTCGAGTCGTGGCTCACACCCGATGCCACCGGCATGAAGGGTTATGTGCAGACACCGTTCAACACGCCTTGGCGCACGGTTATGGTGAGCGACGACGCTCGCGACATTCTTGCATCTAACCTCATCTTGAACCTCAACGAGCCTTGCAAGATTGAGGACACATCATGGATCCATCCCACAAAATATTGTGGCGTGTGGTGGGAGATGATTGCTGGCGGACGCCAGTGGAGCTACACCTTCGACCTGCCTTCTGTGCATCTCGACAACCTCGACTACTCTAAGTGCAAGCCTCACGGACAGCATCCTGCCAACACAGCTAACGTGAAGCGTTACATCGACTTCGCTGCCAAGAACGGCCTCCAGGAGGTGCTCGTTGAGGGTTGGAACATCGGTTGGGAAGACTGGTTCGGTCATTATAAGGATTATGTGTTCGATTTCCAGACTCCTTATCCCGACTTCGATATCGAGGAGCTGAACCGCTATGCTCACTCTAAGGGTGTGAAGCTCATGATGCACCATGAGACCAGTGCCTCTACGATCAACTATGAGCGCCATCTGGAGAAGGCTTACAGCCTCATGAACAAGTATGGCTATGACGCTGTGAAGAGCGGCTATGTGGGCGACATCATTCCCCGTGGCGACTATCACTACTCTCAGTCGACCAACAACCATTACCTCTACTGTATCAAGGAGGCTGCCAAGCACCACATCATGGTGAACGCCCATGAAGCTGTTCGTCCTACAGGTCTCTGCCGCACATGGCCTAACCTCGTGGGTAACGAGTCGGCACGCGGCACCGAGTATGAGGCTTTTGGCGGAAGCGAGCCTTACCATACCCTCATCCTGCCCTTCACACGTTTGCAGGGTGGCCCGATGGACTATACTCCTGGCATCTTCGTGACGAAGATCAGCGAGTGGAACCCCAACAACAAGTCGTTCGTCCACACCACTCTCTGTGGTCAGCTCGCTCTCTACCTCACCATGTACAGCCCATTGCAGATGGCTGCCGACCTGCCTGAGAATTATGAAAAATATGACGACGCCTTCCAGTTTATCCGCGACGTGGCTTGCGACTGGGACGACTCGCGTTATCTTGAGGCAGAGCCTGCCAAATATATCACTGTGGCACGTAAGGCAAAGGGTACTGACAACTGGTTTGTAGGTGGTAAGTGTGATGCCGAAGGCCATAAAACACGCCTGAAGCTCGACTTCTTGGATAAGGGTTGCAAGTATGAGTGTGCTATCTATGCCGATGCTCCTGATGCCTCTTATGACAAGAACCCCCAGGCATACGTTATCACTCACCGCACGGTGAAGAAGGGTGATGTGCTGAACATTAAACAGGCTCCTGGTGGCGGTTTTGCTATTAGCTTGATGAAAAAATAAAGACCTAACAGGTTGTTTTTAACAAAAAATATATATCTTTGTAGGCAAGTAGAGAAGCAAACAGCGCTTTTCTGCTTGCCTATTTTGTTTACATTTATCGAATTAACCAACCAAAAGACCAATTATGAGAATTTTTAAACGCACCCTTTCCTTCGTTTCATTGCTCATTATAGCAATAGGTATGGCCCACGCCACGCAGTGTGCAGCAAGCCAAGAAGATAGCTCAGCAACATGCGCTGAAAATGGGCATCGCCCTACAGCCTAATGGCCTAACACAAAAGGCTGTGAAGGCGAGCAAGATAGCCGCGGCACCTGGCGCACAGCCCACCGTCGACAGCTATTATGTGTTTGAAAATGGCGACGACCGTGGCTTTACCATCGTCTCGGGCGACGACCGTTTGCCTGATATTGTGGGTTACAGTCTCACGGGCAGTTACAATATGAGCCGTCAGCCCGATGCTTTTGTTTATTACATGCGCTCGTATGAAGAAATGGCCCAGCGTGTGGCTCAGGGCGACGATCATGCACTGAGCACGGTGCGCGAGGCCGAGGCGCTACGTGCATCATCGTATCAGCAGCCCACCGTGGCACCACTGTTAGGTGATATAAAGTGGAACCAGGATTGGCCCTTCAATGCTTACGTTCCTATGTTTGATGGCACAAACCATAGCGCTACGGGCTGTGTGGCTACGGCTATGGCACAGGTAATGATGTATCATCGTTGGCCCGATGTGCTCAAAGCTGATATTCCAGCCTACACCACGAGTACCTACAACCTGAACGTAGAGGGCATAGCCGCTGGCGAAAAGATTAATTGGGACAATATGCTGCCGCAATATCTTGAGGGACAATACTATGATGAAAATGTTGAAGCCGTGTCAAAGTTGATGCTGATGTGTGGCGCCGCCGTGTCGATGGATTATGGTCCATCATCGGGTGCTTGGGTTTCTGCCTACACCATGACCCACTTCTTTGGCTACGACCCACACACCACCATGGCAGTGGGCCGTGCTGGCGTAACGTTAGAACAATGGGTAGATGCTATTGATAACGACCTACAGGCGCAGCGCCCCATTTTGTATTGTGGCTATAGTTCAGATGGCGGACACCAGTTTGTGCTTGATGGTGCCGATGGCCGTGGCCTCTACCATGTTAATTGGGGATGGGGTGGCTATCAAGATGGCTACTTTGATATCTCTATACTGAACCCCGCAAAGGGTGGAACAGGTTCGGGCATGGCTGCCGATGGCTATAACACTTTTAATAGTATGATTATTGGTTTGCAGAAAGATAATGGCATTATTGATACTGATTTGCCCGACTTCCCTTTCTTGTCTGTTGATAAATGGAGTGATAATGCTCATTTCAATATTACCACCACCCGAGCCAATGCTCAGCAGCCCTTTACCTGCGATGTTAGAATGACCTTTGGCAATATTTCCTCAAACGATGTGCTTGGCGTGTCGATGGCTTTTGGCGTGAAAGATGCTCAGGGACAGTTAGTGCCCATATCTCCCATTGAGACCTCTGATATCTCGGCACCTGAAGGCACTATTATGTATGGCGCTCCTTACGAGCATGTGTTCGACTATGTGTTCCCCGAGGGACGCACCGTTATCTATGGCATTTACAAGCCCCAGGGTAGCCATCAGTGGAAACTTTGCCAGCAGTCGGTAGCCCCTATCGTGGTAGATGCCACCGCCACCACGCTCACCATACAGCCTACGCCACTTACCGCTACACTTGAGAGTAAAGCGCTGTTTTCTGATATGGAGAGCACCTTTGACCTTACCCTGACCAATAACTGCGATTATGAATATTGTAACCTTTTGTATGTTTTTGTAAACGATAACAATACCAAGCCTGAAGATATGTTTACCACCCTATGGGTTACGGTGCCAGCCAATAGCACTGTAACGCGCAGCTTTAGCATGCCACTTTCTGGTGGCCAACACTATTTGTGGGTGCAAACGCCTGAAAAGCAAGGCAATGTTGATATTATTTCGGCACAAAGCGTTACTGTAAAAGATCAGGGCACGCCCGACTTCTTGCTTACCAGCGTCACTTCAAACGCTACCGAGGGCGAGATGGAACGCGAAAATGCTTACTATGGTTCGTATCAGGTAGAGCTGCCAAGGGTGAACGACGATGTGCTGAAACTGAAATACAGCATCCTTAACCGTGGTGACGACTACACCACTATGTTCTGCGTGAATGTTACCAATGCCACGTTTGACAACAACTATAAGAGTGTTGTCTATGACCAATTGGTAACCTTCCCCAAGAACGTAACCACCGATGTTGAGGTGCAGGTGCCCTTCTCAGAGTTAGGGTCGAACTGTATCACTACCGATGCTATGTTTGCTAACTCATCGCTTATATTAAATCTTCCTGATGAGATGCACTACTATTGGTTGGTGAACGACGAATCCAATAGAGTGTTCCCTGTAGCTGCAAACGTAAACTGGTTCTACCTAACGGGTGTCTCGGCAGGCATACAAACGTTTGAAACGCTGACCATCAGCCACGGCCTCACGCTGCAGAGCCGTAGCGGAGCCTTGCTGCTTACCGCCACCGTACCGCAGCAGGTGCGCATCAATACGTTGGCGGGGCAGTGTGTGGCTAATGTGGCGCTCAGTGCTCACCAAACACAAACCGTACAGTTGCCCGCTGGTATATATATTGTAGGCGGAAAGAAGGTTGTGGTAAGGTAATAATGTAAAAAAGAAAGTATCGCAAGTTGTTGCTTAGCAACAACTTGCGATACGATAGATAAAAGTTATTGTTCAACAATCTTTCCATCAAACAGATGGATAGTGCGTTGTGCCATCAGGGCATCATGTTCGTTATGTGTCACCATAATGATCGTGGTGCCCTCTTGGTTTAGTTGGGTGAGCAGTTGCATCACCTCGGCACCGTTCTTCGAGTCGAGGTTACCCGTTGGTTCATCGGCAAGGATGAGTTTTGGCCCAAACACCACGGCACGGGCTATGGCCACACGCTGCTGCTGGCCACCACTGAGCTGGTGTGGGAAGTGGTGTGCGCGGTGCGATATGGCCATACGCTTCATGATCTGTTGCACACGCTCCTTACGCTCGCTGGCTTTCATGTTGAGGTAGGTGAGTGGCAACTCAATGTTTTCGGCCACCGTAAGCTCGTCAATGAGGTTAAAGCTTTGGAACACAAAGCCTATCTCGCCCTTGCGCACGTTGGTGCGGTCGCGCTCACGCAGCTGCGACACGTCGCGATCGCCCAACAGATAGGTTCCCGACGTGGGGTTGTCGAGCAGTCCGAGGATGTTAAGCAAGGTCGACTTGCCACATCCCGACGGACCCATGATGGCTACAAACTCGCCGTCCTTCACTTCGAACGACACATTGTTTAACGCTATTGTTTCCACATCTTCTGTGCGGAAATGTTTTGAAAGGTTGGTTATTGTAATCATAATATTAAGTTCCTAAAGCCCCTCCCCCTCGCCACCTTTGGTGGCTCACCCCTCCCCGTCGGAGAGGGGAGTGATGTGCTATGCTGGGTATGCTTAGAGATTTTGGAGCATTTTTAATTAATTATTTATTTAATGTTTTATTTCTCGATTTTCTTTTCCCCATCCTCTTTAATTATAATCAGCCGTTACAGGAGTGGCATTTTACTCCCCTCTCCAACGGGGAGGGGAGAGCCGCACAGCGGCGCGGGGGAGGGGCTTTTCCTATTCCGCCTTCACATTCCCTGCCGGGTTCTCATTCGCCGCCTTATAGCTCTGTGCCATCACAGCGATGAGTGACACGACGAGGCAGAAGAGGCCCGCCACGAGATATATCCACCATGCCAGGTCGATGCGGTAAGAATAGGTTGAGAGCCAGTCGGTCATGAAATAGTGTATGAGGAGCACCGCTGGCACGAATGCCACGACCACATAGAGCATGAATGTGCGCAGCAGTCGTATGTGGATCTGTCGCGATGTGCTGCCAAACACCTTGCGTATGGCTATCTCCTTGCGTCGTTGCTGAATGAAATAGGTGCTCATGGCCACCAGTCCGAGCAGCGAGATGATGATGGCGATGGCAGCAAACAGCGTCACGATGGTAGACATGCGTATGGCCTGACTGTACATGTAGCGAATGGCCTGGTCGAGGTATGGATAGTTAGTGAAGTCAGAGACGTCGTGTTTGAATGTTACCTTAAACAGGTCATTAATTTTGTTGTAAGCTTCAGTCTCATCGCCGTTCACCTTCACCAATATTGCCCACGGCCATTTAATGTTCTTCTGAATATATATAAGCACAGGATGTTGCTCATCCATAATGCCCCGAATGTGGAAGTCGGCCAGCACACCGCGCACCAGCACGCGTTCATCTCGTATCATGATATATTTCGCATCAAGCGGTAGCCCCAGTTCGCGCAGCGTCTGTCGGTTCACAAACACGCCCTCTTCGTCGTCCACATGGTTATCGCGCAAGAGGTGTAGGCCCAGCAGCGGCATGAAATGTTCGTCGCCATACATTATCTGGAAGCTCAGCGTCTTGCCGTCGTCATAGGTCACTGTATTGTTGTTGCCTCCGTTCAGTGGGTGTCCCATACATAACGACACGTTCTCTACACAAGTCATCTTACGTAGTTCGGCGGTGTAGTTGGCCAACTGCGTGCTATCATCTGATGCCGGTAGTGAGAGCACATGCTCGTGGTTGTAGCCCAATGGAGCGTTTAGTAGATGCCTTACTTGCAACACCATGGTCAAGGCGCAGCCTATCATCATGATGGTCATGATGTTTTGAAACACGATGAACACCTTGCTGAACCGCATTTTCATCTTCATGCGGAAGGTGCCATGCACCACGTCGATAGGCTTAGCGCGAGAGATAACCACGGCAGGAATGATGCCCGACAGCACGCCCACCACCACGACGAACGCGATGGCCATGAGGATGTTGCCCAGTGTGAACAGTGCCGATTGCTCCATGGTGGTGTTCAGCAACTGTGCAGCATAGGGTAGGGCAGCGACCGTCAGCACTACGCCCACGACGAGCGACAGCAGACACATGAGCATGCTCTCAGCAATGAGGCGTGTCATGATGCCTGTGCGCTGCGCACCCACCAATCGGCGTGTGGCCATCTCCTTGGCACGTGTTGATGCTTGCGCTACGGTGAGGTTTATATAGTTGATGATAGAGAACACCAGGATGATGAGACCCACGGCAAACAAGATGTTTACAATCTTCTTGTCGCCACGTCGTGCGTTCTCCACACCTGTGCCGTTTGAGGGCTGGAATTTGGAGAAATAACGATCAGAAAATCTTACCACCTTCGTCTTTACAGCGCCCTCATTCTTTGACTGAAAAATCCAGAAGCCGCCATCTCTTTGCACTTTGTCAAGTTGCGCCTCCTTTTTTGTCAGGTCTACGCCCTCTTTGGCCAAGAGGAACACGTTTGAGCCAGTAGCGTTGTTCATATTCTCGCTTGTGAGCGAAGTGTTAAACGACTTTACCAGCTCGAAGCGTGTTATCATGTCTGTAGGCTTAAACGATGTGCCTTCAGTAGATGTGAACACGCCTGTCACGCGCATGGGCGATGTCTTGGTGGTGTCGCCTTCAAAATAGAGAGGGCGCCCCACGGGGTCGACATTGCCGAACATCCTGCGGGCATAGGCCTCGCTCACCACCACCGCGTTAGGTTGGTCGAGCATATGGTTGCGGTCGCCCTCAACCACGGGGATAGAAAACATGCGGAAGAAGGTGGAGTCGGCAAACATTATGTCGGTCATCACCATGTCGCCCGTAGGTCCCATGATGTCGCTTTGTACCATAGTTACTCCACAGGTCATCTCTACGCCCGGCATCTTGTTTAGCATTCGTTGCACGCGCCAGTGGGTTCCCTCTATATACTGGTCTACAGCGGCAAACTCTTCGCCAAACTTCATGCCTACGGAGAATATGCGGTCGGCCTTGTCTATCGACTTGTCCACGCCATACTCTTGTTTAGCATACTGCCCAATGATGATGACGAACATCAAGCTGAGCGAAAATCCCAGCGCATTGATGAACGTGTAAGTCTTGTTTCGCGACAGAAACGTGAAATACGACTTAATGGTTTTAATTTCAAAACTCATATTCTTATGTTTTTATAATAAATGTTTTTCAGCTAATATAAATACCCAAAGCTCTCTCTTCAAGGAAAATCCTCTAAAAAAACGCTATTGGTCAAGCATATCACTCCCCTCTCCAACGGGGAGGGGTGAGCAGCCCAAAGGGCTGCGAGGGGGAGGGGCTTTTTATCTAATTCTTAAAGTCTCACTCTCCTTAAATCCTTCATACCCACTGGTTATCACCTTTTCACCAGCCTCCAGACCTTCAATCACCTCATAGAATTTTGGGTTCTGTCGTCCCAGCGTTATCTTTCGGCGATAAGCTTTCTTTCCGCTCTTGTCAAGCACAAAAATCCACGCTCCTGCTGTTGTGCTGAAGAATGTGCCTTTGGGAATGACGAGGGCTTGCGATGAGGCGCCGAGCTGCAGGTCGAGATAGTAGGTCTGACCCGTGCGTATGTTCTCGGGTCGTTTGTTCGTGAAGCGCAGTTCAATTTTGAAGCGCCCATCCTTTACCTCGGGATACACCTTGCTCACCGTCACGGCATAAGTTTTGCCGTTCTGCGAGAAGTTGGCCGTCAGCCCTTTGTGCACACGGTCTATGTAGTGCTCATTGCACATGGCTTGTATTTTATAATCGGTCATGTCGTTCACCACGCCTATTTTTTGTCCTGGCGCAATGTTCTGTCCCAGTTCTACGTCGAGCGACCCCACTTCGCCATCTATAGCCGAGCAAATGTTGAGTTTCGCCTTACGCTCGCGCACCATCTCAAGGTTGCGGCGCATGTTGTCGAGGTTGTCGGTCATCTGTTCTGTTTGTGCCTTACGATATTTAGCGTCCTGCGAGATGCGCTTTCCTATGAGGGTGTGCTTCTTCTGCGCCAACTCATAGTCTTCTTTCGCCTCAAGATATTCATCGCGCGAGATAAGCTGTTCCTTATAAAGCGTCTCCATGTGGGCTGCTTTACGTCTATTGCGCTTCACCTCCATATCTTGTTGCAGCTGGTCGTTGCGGTTGGTTAGTGCCTCTTGCTCCATGCTTATCTGCGTGTTGCGCAACATGTTTTGCTTCTCGGCCAGTTCGCTCTCGGCGTTTAGAATTTGAAGGTCGAGGTTTGAGTTGCTTAGTCGAACGATGACATCGCCTTTGCGCACCTTTGCTCCTTCTTCTACCACCTTCTCCATCACGATGCCGCCCTCTTCCGGACTAATCTGCACCACGCTTACGGGCACCACCGTACCGTCAAGGCTCATATAGTCGTTAAACTGCTTGCGCTGCACCTCGCCTATGCTCAGTCCGCGACGTTCTACACTCTGTGTATCGGCCAGACCACCAAAGGCCAGCCAGCCCAGTAGCGCTACTACGGCTGCGCCACCGCCTATCCATGCCCAGTATTTACGTGGTATGGCGTGTTGGGGTTTGTTTATTTGTATGTCCATGATTTTAATTCATAATTCTTAATTCATAATTCATAATGGGCTTAAACGCTATTCAAACTTTAAAGAGCCCTTGTAATAGTCGACCAATCGTTGCTTGATGCCTAAAAGCATTTGCATTTGTAGGCGTTTAATCTTACTTTGCAGCAGCGTTTGCGACGAGGTGTGTAGCTCGAAGGTAGAAAGCATGCCTTCGTCATACTTACGCATGTTAAGATGGTGTGCCAGCGAGTCGCTTGCCACCTTGCGCTCCATCTGTGCCAGTTCTTTCATGTATCCATCGCGGTCCATTACGGCCTGAAAAATGTTGTCGTGTAGCTGTCGGCGGGTGTCGTCAAGTTTTAGTTGCGCCTGTTGCCAGTTGCTCTTGGCGCGCCGTGCTGCTCGCCACGACGAACTATTAAAGATAGGTATCGAAAGGCTGATACCAAGGTATTCGCCACGGTTGTTTTTTATCTGCGTAGAGAAGGGCACAGCGGCTTTGCCCTGTGATAAATTTTTATAATAGTTGGTGCTAATGCCACCTTCTATTGATAGGGTGGGCAGTAGGGCACCGCGTTGTTGCTTCCAGGTATAGCGTGCCGAGCGCTCGTCGGCCACGGCCGTTGCTACATCGGGCGAGATGCTTTCAAACGTGCTGCTAATGCTGGCAGCGTTGTCGGCATTGTAGCTTGTTAGCGCCTTTGGCCATAGCAGTGATGGGTCGCTCACAATGGTTAGTGTGCTGTCGGCAGGGTAGTTCATGGCTGCCTTCAGTGCCAGCATGGTGCTGGTGGCCTCGTTGCGTTGATGCGTCAGGGCATAGTCGTCTTCTGCCACTTGTGCTTCAATCTGTGCCACGTCGGGCTTACTCTTGGTGCCCAACTGCATCATGCGCTCTGTGCCTTTTAGCAGTTGCTGGCTCTCGGCCAACTTTTGCTCTGCCAGGGCTATGCTTGCTTGGGCATAGGCTGCCTCGGTATACAGCTGCATCACCTCAATGGCTTTGGCATCGCGCGCTTTTGCTATGGCAGCATCAGAGGCGCGACGCAACAGTCGGGCCTGACGAAAGGCGTTTACGGTGCGCATGCCATCAAACACGGTGAGTGAGGCAGGATAATAAGGACTTTCGATAAGGATGAGTTTGAGGCTGGTGCGATACGTGC
>USAI01000046.1 GCA_900552675.1 uncultured Prevotella sp. | reverse complement strand
GCAAAGGTAAAGAGATAAAAAAATATGGACAAGGCTGCATCGCGGATACGCTTACATAAATTCAAAAAATATATTTACCTTTGCCATGTAATAAAGTTGGAAAAGTTCCAATTTTAGTAGCAAAATAGGTTGGAAAAGTTCCAAAAATCATAGCAAAACTGGTTGGAAAAGTTCCAATTTTAGTAGCAAAATAGGTTGGAAAAATTCCAAAAATCATAGCAAAACTGGTTGGAAAAGTTCCAATTTTAGTAGCAAAATGGGTTGGAAAAGTTCCAATTTTAGTAGCAAAATGGGTTGGAAAAGTTCCAAAAATCATAGCAAAACAGGTTGGAAAAGTTCCAATTTTAGTAACAAAATGGGTTGGAAAAATGCTAAGAACAAACGTTTTATTTTGAAAGCGTTGAATGAGAAGGCAAAGATTACAAACGTCATAATGCGCTTTCTAACGTCATACTAAATGATGAATATAACATTTCTGAAGCCATTGTGTTTTCAAACGGCAATATAGAAAGCGAAGGTAAAGTACTTTACATGCCCATTTATATGTTGATGTACCTACAACCAGAAGAGATAGCTGACCCTATTTTTAAATTCAAACCTATTTAAAGTTATACCCCATAGGGCGTACCACACTATAGGATACGCCCTATGGGGTATAACTTAATTGTTACGTTCGTTTGCTGAAATCAAATTACTTTTTCGTTTCATACTCGGGGTTTTGTATCAATCCACCATTTAGGTCGATGGCCTTTTGAGGAATGGGAAAGACGATAGAAGCTTGTTTGGCATCAAGCTGACTGGGAGTGTGGAGGTCGTAGGCCTGGGTGAAGCGCCCAAAGCGGATGAGGTCTTGTCGGCGCCAACCTTCCCATGCCAGTTCTAATAAACGCTCGTCGAGAATATTGTCGAGCGTAGCCGCCTTCTCGGCCATGCCCACGCGACGTCGAACGGCATTAAACGGTTCGTCGCCACTTTCACCATTGCGCACTAAGGCCTCGGCCTTCATCAGTAGCACATCGGCATAACGATACAGCACAATGTCGTTATTAGGCAGTCGGCCATCGGCATAGGCAGTGCGGTCTACCTCATATTTCTTCATACGTGCGCCCGCCGTCTCAATATATTTACTGGCCGTAAGGTTCTGCTCTACAGCCAGAGGCTCATATTTCAGCGGTGTACCATCGTCGAGCATCACCTCTTTACCATCTACCACCACCTTGCCGGTGTAGAAGTTATGGTCGAGTCGGGCATCGGGGCTGCTGGTGCCATAACCATACACCGCCATGGTGTGCAGTGTGGCGCACGGCCCATTTTCAGAAGCACCGCCATAGGCACCGCCATGCGCATAATGACGCGAGCGGAAGAGGTAGTGAAACTCGTTAGGATAATTCATCTTATCCATCGGAATTGTAAAGATATTTTCTACCGAGTTTTCGTTATGCACGGCAAAGTTTTGCGTATAGTCGGAGGCCAGCGTGTAACCACTTTGTGCAATAAGGTTGCAATAGTGTACACAGGCTTGCCATGCGTTAAGTTGCTGCCCGTCAACATTAAAGAAGATGCTGGAGCCCGAGGCGTTAGGAGCTGTGGTCCAGTGGTCGTTGGTATACACCTCGGCGTTGAGCGCTAACTTAGCCAGTAAGAACCATACCACGGGGCGCGTTACACGGCCATAGCTATTGCCTTCAAGGTTGCTGTGTGCATTATCGAGCAAGGGTTCAACTGCTTGCAGTTCGTTTATGATATAGCGAAACATGGTGCTGCGGTCGATTTGTCGGGTTTCGGCAATGGTTTGGTCGGCCTTCTGCATAAGAGGTACACGCCCAAACATATCCATAGCATAATAATAGAACATGGCCCTTACTGCCCGCACCTCGGCCTTATAAGCTTGCTGCTGTGTGGGGCTAAGCAACGGTGCATGCTGATCAATGGTTTCGAGCGAGCGCGTAGCCAGCACTATCACCTTATACAGATATTTCCATACGTTATATAGTTCGGTGTCAGATGCTGTCCAGCGGTGGTTGTACATATTTTTCCATAAACCGCCATCATACCAGTCGCCACCACGAATAGGGATGATAGCCTCATCGGTGGTAAACGTATTATAATCGTAAATGCCACGACAGGTGCCTTGCAGGCCCTCGCCCTCTTCATGAGCACCGATATAATTGTACAGCGATGCCACTGCATTGACATAGAGGCTGTTGGCCGAGTCGTATATCTCTTTTTCAGGAACCTGATCTTTAGGATGTTCGTCAAGGCAAGCGGTGAGCGAGAGCGACAAGCAACAGAGGGTCACCGCGAAAAATATATTTGTTCGTTTCATGATGTAATCAAATAATAATAACGGTTCGTATCAAAACTGTATGCTCAGCCCCATTGAGAAGGTGCGATAGGTGGGATAGCAACGTTTGTCGTCGATACCCAAGGTAGAGTTCATTACATACGAGTTGATCATAGGCGTTACGCCACTATAACCTGTGATGGTGGCCAGATTGTTTACGCTGCATGATAGACGCAACGAGCGCACCACGCGCGACTTGATGGGTACGTTATAACCTACGGTAAGGCACTCGATGTTAAGATAATCGGCACGCTCCAGCCAATAGTCAGACACGTTTTGGTCAACAATGTTACGCTCGGGTGCCCCCTTCAGCACATTATAGACGGGGAACGACGACATATTGTTGAAGGACAAAGCCGTGCCATTAAATATTTTATGACCAAAGGCCCCATTCATTTGCAACGACAGGTAGAACTGACGGTAACGCAGCGAAATGTTAGAACCCAGCGTTGCCTTCGGCGTAGCTTGTCCGCAGATGCGACGGTCGCCACCATCGCCAAAGTCGATGGTGCCATCACCATCAAGGTCGGCAATGTCATACTTCATGGTGCCCTGTTCGTCTTTATACAACCCTGTGCAGTGAGGCAAGTAGAACACACCGAGAGGCTGACCCACAATTTGATAGAGCACATGGTTATTGTCGCCACCATTCTGCCCTGCACCATCTATCGAACCCATAGCGGTGATGGGCGCTGCCGACATTTCCATGCCTTTATATTGGCCTGACAACGACAGCAGTTTGTTCTTTTGGAACGAGAGGTTTAGGTTGATATTCAGGTCGATATCGCGGGTTTGAATAGGCGCTATTGAGAAGCCTATCTCAAAGCCTTGGTTCGACATTGAACCTATGTTTGCCAACAACTTATCATAAACAAAGGGCGGCACGGGCACATCGTAGGCATAGAGCATGTCGGTAGTCTTCGAGTAGTAATATTCGGCAGTAAGCATCAAGCGGTTATGCCACAGACCTATCTCGCCACCAATGTTAAAGGTCGACTTGGTTTCCCACTTCAAGTCGGGGTTATTGTTGCGTATGGCGCCCAGCGTTACAGTGGGTGTGTTATTTACAGGCACGATGCCCGTTTGCTGCACATTATCCATGGTGGTGTAGGCGCTGATGCCACCCAGGTTGCCCGACTGGCCATAACCCATGCGCAACTTTAAGGTGCTTATGCCTTTCAACGTGTGCATAAAGGGTTCTTTCAACACATTCCACTCGCTAGATATTGATGGAAAGATGCCCCACGTATGGTCGTCGCCCACCATCGACGAGCCGTCGGCACGAAGCGTGGCCGTGAGCACATAGCGGTTGAGCAGGGTATAAGCAGCATTGGCAATGAACGAGCCGAGGGTTTGGTCGTCATAGCTACTCGACGTGCCTCCAAAGGGACGAGAGGCCGTGGCACCAATATTTTCGTAACCAAAGGCATTGGTAGTGATGCCTTTAGCACGTGACCAAAAGGCTGAACGCTCTTGCTTATGATACTCGGCGGCGGCAGCAGCCGATAGGGCATGGGAGCCCCAGGTGTGTGAATAGTTGAGCGAGAGGTTGGCCAGATACTCTTGCTTCTTAAACTCGCCACGATACACATTGCCTTGCGCCCATACCCAGGTGGGACAAAACTCGGCATTCTCGGTTGACGCATGCGAATAGCTGCCAAAAGCTGCGAGGGTGAGCGAGGGCGCCAAGCGATATTCGAGGCGTAGATGGGTGTTGAAATATATTTCTTTTTGGTCTTTACGTTCGGCCAACACTGCCTTGGGCGGATTTATCTGATAGGCATTGCCGTTCTTTATCCAGTTGCCATTGGCATCGCGCCCCGATGGGAAGGTAGGGTTCTGACAGGCAGCCGAATAGAACAACGCCTTGGTATCGAAGATATCGTTGTTGCGAAAGGTTGAACCAAAGACGCCAAACTGCCCTGTCAGACGGTCGTTAAAAGCATGCTGGGTGACATCTATCTTGGCCACCAAATTGGTATAATCTTTATCTTTAATAATGGTATTGTGGTCGATATAACCAAACGAGGCACGATAATTCGACTTTTCTGTTCCGCCACTAAAGGCCAAGAAATGGTTCTGCACAAAGCCCGTGCGAGTGATGGCATCAAAGAAATTGGTGTCGTAGCCTCCATCATTGGCATGAACACCAAGGACGCGAGCTGTGGAAAGATATTCGGTACCCGACAGCATTTCTAATTTGCGTGCCATCGTTTCGAAGCCAATGTTAGCCTCATAAGATATCTGAAAGCCACCACCAGTACCCTTCTTAGTCTTTACTTCGATCACGCCTGAGGCACCACGCGAACCATAGAGGGCGGTTTCGGAAGCATTCTTCAGCACGGCCAAGCTCTCTATGTCAGCAGGATAAATGGTTGAAAGGGTGGCTATATCGGAGGTTACACCATCAATGATAACAAGGGGGTCGTTACCACCAATAATTGAGGTGGTACCGCGCACACGTACAGCGCTGAGTTGAGCCATACGATCCATGCCATTTGAGGTAACGTTTACACCAGCAGCATTGCCTTGCAACACATCGAGGACATTGTTTACAATACCTTTTTGATGAACGGTGACGTCGGTTGAGATGGTGTCGCGTAACACACTGAGGCTTTGCATCTGCACCTGTGCCTCGGCGGTGTTATGGCAAGCCAAAGCCGTTATAAGCAACAGGCTAACGGGTGATATCAACCGTAAGCTATAGCGAGGTTTTTGTGGCATAAGCATTTGTTGCATCATAGTTTGTAGTATCGAAAAAAGTGTTATCGTTTTTAGTTATGTTGCAAAGATAGAACTTTTTGCGAATAGTTTTAATGCTTGCCAATAAAAAAGAAAAAAATATTTTGTCTTTCAACTGATTTGCAGTATCTTTGCATTAAATAGGCATATTCTGGCACAACGTCGGAAGAATTGCTTATACCTTATTATATATAATATGCACATATAGGCAGGCGCTACACACCTACCCTTCAACATAGATAAGATGGAGAAGCAATTAAGAATCATCATTAGCGGTGGCGGAACAGGAGGACACATCTTCCCCGCCGTTTCCATAGCCAATGCCATTAAGGAAAAGCATTCTGAAGCCGACATACTGTTTGTAGGCGCGCTGGGACGAATGGAAATGCAACGTGTGCCCGCAGCAGGATATCGCATCATAGGTTTGCCCGTAAGAGGTTTTATACGCCCATTATGGTCGCCCAAAAACATTGGCGTGGCGCTCGACTTTTTGAAGAGCAAGCGCATGGTAAAGAAAACCATTAAAGAGTTTAACCCACAGGTAGCTGTGGGCGTAGGCGGATATGCCAGCGGCGCCACACTGGATGCTGCCAGCAGCATGGGCATACCGTGCCTGATACAAGAGCAAAACTCTTACGCGGGTGTTACCAACAAACACTTGGCACATAAGGCCGAGAAAATATGTGTGGCCTATGATGGCATGGAACGCTTCTTCCCAGCCGACAAGATTATAAAGACGGGCAACCCCGTGCGACAGGCGCTGCTTGAAACCAGTATCAGTCGAGAAGAAGCCATCAAGAGCTTTGGCCTTGACCCACAAAAGCGCACCATATTGCTGGTGGGTGGAAGCTTAGGCGCACGCACCATCAACGAGAGCGTGCTGCAACATCTTGATAGGGTTGAAGAGAGTGGCGTGCAGTTTATTTGGCAGACAGGCAAATATTACAGCGCAGCCATTGCTGAGCAGCTGAAAGCCCACAAGCCGCTGCCCATGCTGAAGGCTACCGACTTTATTGCCGACATGGGTGCCGCCTATAAGGCTGCCGACCTCGTCATCAGTCGTGCTGGCGCCAGCTCTATCAGCGAGTTCTGCCTCATTGGCAAGCCCGTTATCTTGGTGCCCTCGCCCAACGTGGCCGAAGACCATCAAACCAAAAACGCCATGGCACTGGTGAACAAAGATGCCGCCCTATACGTAAAAGATGCCGACGCACCACAACAGCTACTGAAGTTGGCCATCGACACCGTAAACAACACCGCTCGCCTACAACAGCTGAGCGAGAACGTAAAGAAACTGGGACAGGCCGACTCGGCCGAAGTTATTGCCAACGAGGTGCTAAAGTTGGCAGCCCAAAAAGGCTAAGCACCACAATATGTAATAAGAACACATCGTAACAGAAGGAACAACAACGAAATGGATATTAAAGATATTAAAGCCGTTTACTTTGTAGGAGCGGGCGGCATAGGTATGAGCGCCATCGCACGCTACTTCATACGTAAAGGCTTGGTAGTGGCTGGTTATGACAAAACGCCCAGCGACTTGACACGTCAGTTGGAAAAAGAGGGTATGCTCATTCACTATGAAGAGAATACCGATGAGATACCACAGGCTTGCCGCAACGCACAGTCGTGTCTCGTTATCTACACGCCCGCCATACCGCAAGAGCACAAAGAGCTGCAATACTTCCGCGAGGGAGGCTTCACCATCGAAAAGCGAGCTCAGGTACTCGGCACCCTCACACGCACACACAAAGGATTGTGCTTTGCTGGAACACACGGTAAGACCACCACGTCGACCATGTGTGCACACATCATGCACCAAAGCCATCTCGACTGCAACGCCTTCTTGGGCGGCATCTCGAAAAACTATGGCACCAACTATATTTTGTCAGACGAGAGCGACTATGTTGTGATTGAGGCCGACGAGTTTGACCGCTCGTTCCACTGGCTGCGCCCTTGGATGAGTGTCATCACCTCGACTGACCCCGACCACCTCGACATCTATGGCACCAAGGAGGCTTATCTGGAAAGCTTCCGCCATTATACCACACTCATACAGCCAGGCGGAGCACTCATCATTCACACTGGCTTAGAGATGAAGCCCGATGTGCAGCCAGGGGTAAAGACATACACCTACAGCCGCGACGAGGGCGACTTCCATGCTGAGAACATCGTGATTGATAATGGCGAGATTACCTTCGACTTTGTATCACCCATCGAGGCCGTAAAAGGTATTCAGCTGGGACAGCCCATACCCATCAACATTGAAAACAGTGTGGCAGCTATGGCTATGGCACAGCTGAACGGATGCACAGCCGAAGAACTGAAGTATGGCATGAAAACTTTCCACGGTGCACAACGTCGTTTCGACTTCAAGATTAAAACCGACAAGCTGGTGTTCTTGTCTGACTATGCACACCACCCAAAAGAAATTTATCAAAGCGCAAAGAGCATACGCGAACTGTATAAGAACCGCAAGATTACGGCCATCTTCCAGCCGCACCTCTACACTCGCACACGCGACTTCTATAAAGACTTTGCCGACGCACTAAGTCAGCTCGACGAGGTGATATTGTGCGATATATACCCCGCACGCGAACAACCCATACCGGGCGTCACCTCAAAACTTATCTACGACAACCTGAAACCAGGCGTAGAAAAAAGTATGATACATAAGGAAGATGTGCTCGAACTGGTGAAGCAACGCGACTTTGACGTGCTCATCGTGCTCGGTGCCGGCGACCTTGACAATTATGTGCCTCAGATAGCTAAGATATTAGAAAGCAAAGGATGAAGTGGAAGAAAGCACTGCTGGTCATCGCCAATCTCGTACTGGGAACGTATCTGGTTTTTGCCTTCACGGTGTTTAACAAGCCAGACGAAACCATGCGCGTATGCACAAAAGCAAACATCAGCATCGACGATGAGCGGACAGGTGGTTTCATCGACGTACAAGAAATAAGCAAACGCCTAAAACAGGCCGACATGTTTCCGCTGGGAAAGCAAATGCAACATATCAACGCGCGAAACATTGAGGAGATGCTGAAAAGAAGCGCCTTTGTAAAAACCGCCGAATGTTATAAAACAGAAGACGGACAGGTGTTTATCTCGATCAGTCAGCTCACGCCCGTGGTAAGGGTGAAGGCCGAAAACGGCGACGACTATTATCTTGACGATAAAGACTGCATCATGCCAAACTCGGCATATACCAGCGACCTCGTCATCGCAACAGGAAACATCAGCCGCACCTTTGCCGTAAAATATCTGTCGCCACTGGCCAAAGCAATCATGGCAAACGACTTGTGGCACAACCTGGTGGAGCAAATTAACGTGCTGCCCAACGCCGATATTGAGATTGTGCCACGCATAGGCGACCATATTGTATGCCTGGGCCCGCTACCTGAAGCGACCACAAAGGAAAAACGACAACAGCTGATTAACGACTTTGTGAACACGAAGTTTACGCGACTGGAAAAATTCTATCGCTACGGACTGTCGCAAGCAGGATGGAACAAATATGATTATATCAACATCGAATTTGACAACCAAATCATCTGCAAACGACACTCTGATAAACGTCAACCTATGCCTACGCCACCCATCGTGGCAAAGTCCGACTCGGCAGCCATCAAGCAAGCAGCTAACACTCAGGCTTCAAACGTTAAACCATCTTCTCAAAAGGAAATAACAAAAAAAGACGAAACGAAGAAGACTGAGAACAAGGCTGACAAAAAGAAGGCTGATAAAGCTGACAAGGCCGACAAAAAGAAAGCCGAGAAAGCTGAAAGAAAAGCTGATAAAAAGAAAGCTGATAAAGCCGATAAGAAGACTGACAAGAAGAAAAAGTAGGTCACTCATCTATAAAAGAAAAAAAGAACAAGACAAAACATATACGTATGGATAAGGAATTTATCATTGCAATAGAACTCGGGTCATCAAAAATGACCGGCATCGCGGGAAAGAAAAACCTTGACGGCAGCATCACCATTCTTGCTGTGGCCAAGGAAGATTCCACTCTATGCATACGCAAAGGCGTGGTCTACAACATCGACAAGACCACTACCGCTCTAACCAATCTGGTGAAGAAACTGAAAAACAACCTAAAAACAGAAATAGCAAAGGTGTATGTGGGCATAGGCGGACAAAGCTTACGCAGCATTAAAAACACTATCGTGCGCGAGCAGCCTGAAGAGACCATCATCACACAAGATATGGTCGACTCTATCCTCGACTCGAACCGCGCCATGACATACACCGACCAGAAGATTTTAGAGGCCGCTATTCAAGAGTATAAGGTTGATATGCAATACCAAATCGACCCCATCGGCATTGAATGTAAACGTCTGGAAGGCAACTTCCTCAACATTTTGTGGCGCCGCTCGTTCTACAATAAATTAGAAAAATGTTTTGAAAGTGCACACATACGTATCGCCGATATGTATATTGCACCGCTGATATTAGCCGAAAATGTGCTGACAGAAGTAGAACGCCGTGCAGGATGTATGCTGGTAGACTTAGGTGCCGACACCACGACAGTATCGGTTTATTGGCACAACATTTTGCGTCATCTGGCCGTTATTCCATTGGGATCAAACAACATCACCAAGGATATCGCATCGCTGCAGATTGAAGAAAAACTGCAGATTGACGAGAATGAAGCCGAAACCATCAAGCTGCGCTACGCCAGCGCACTGACTGAAAACACCGATAGCAACGACTTACAAAACATCACCATCAGCGGCGATCGTAATATCGACAGCGCTACACTGGCCGACATTGTTGAAGCACGAATAGAGGAAATTATCGAAAACGTGTGGATGCAGGTGCCCAACGAATATGCCGACAAGCTGATGTTGGGTGGCATTATTCTGACAGGTGGAGGCGCTAATATGCGCAACATGGAAAAAGCTTTCCAGCACTACACACATATTAACAAGGTGCGCACAGCAAAGTTTGTAAACTTGACTATCAACACAGCTTATCCCGACCAGCTGCCACACGATGGTTCGCTGAACACGGTGCTCAGCATCTTGGCCAAAGGCAACGAAAACTGCGCTGGAAACAACGTGAACAACGACCTGTTCAACGGCAACTATGATGGCACGTCAGCAAACGCTAATGCACAACACGACGAAGAGAAAAAAGCCGAGGAGGAGCGCAAGAAGCAGGAAGAAGAGAAAAAAGCGGAAGAAGAAAGACGCTTAGCCGAAGAAAAAGCTGCTGCAGAAGCCGAAGAGGCACAACGACTGGCTAATGAGGCTGCACGCAAGCACTCACCCCTTCACCGATTATTCAACTCGCTCAAACGTTTCGGAAACACCATCATCGAGGGCGACAACGAGGAAGGAAAGTAACAAAAAGCAACGCTGATTATAAAGCAGTAACAACGCTGAAAACAAGACAATATGGAAGATCAACATCGAAATATCACACCAAACATCCTTGACTTTGGTGAACCACATAAAGAAAACTGCATCATAAAAGTGATTGGTGTGGGCGGTGGCGGCGGAAACGCTGTCAACCACATGTATCGCGAAGGCATACACGACGTATCGTTTGTTCTGTGCAACACAGACAACCAGGCTCTGAACGACTCGCCCGTGCCGCAGAAGCTGCAGCTGGGAAAAGAAGGATTGGGCGCAGGAAACAAACCTGAGAAGGCACGCAAAGCTGCCGAAGAAAGTATCGAAGCCGTGCGCAAAATGCTGAGCGACGGCACAAAGATGGCATTCATCACAGCAGGTATGGGCGGCGGAACAGGCACTGGTGCAGCGCCTGTCATTGCACGCATCTCGAAAGAATTGGGCATCCTTACCGTGGGTATCGTCACCATTCCCTTCCGCTTCGAAGGCATCAGAAAGATTGACCAAGCGCTTGACGGCGTAGAAGAGATGTCGAAACATGTTGACGCCCTGCTCGTTATCAACAACGAGCGTCTGCGCTCTATCTACCCTGAACTCACCGTGCTCGACGCCTTCGGAAAGGCCGACGACACACTGAGCGTGGCCGCAAAAAGCATTGCCGAGATTATCACCAACCACGGACTTATCAACCTCGACTTCAACGATGTAAAGACAGTGCTGAAAGATGGTGGCGTAGCCATCATGAGTACAGGCTACGGTGAAGGCGACGGACGCGTAAAGCAAGCTATTCAGGATGCGCTGAACTCGCCACTGCTGAACGACCGCGACATCTTCAACGCGAAGAAGATTTTGCTGAACATCAGCTTCAGCAACACCGAGAATGGCAACAACGGCTTGATGATGGAAGAGATGAACGATGTGAACGACTTTATGGCGAAGTTCGACAACGACTTCGAGATAAAGTGGGGTATTGCCATCGATCCCGAACTAAGCAAGAAGGTAAAGGTCACTATCTTGGCTACAGGATTCGGCATCAAAGATGTTGAGGGTATGAACGACCATATCGACAAACGTCATAACATTGAAGATGCACAAAAGCGACAGAACGAAGCCGAAAAAGAGGCGCAACGTGCCGACATACGTGGTCACTACTACGGCACCGATGGCACAAAGACAAAGCGTCGACACAACATCTTCATCTTCGACAACGAAAGCCTTGATAACGACAATGTCATCATCAAGGTTGAAGACACACCCACCTATATACGTAGCAAGAAGTGTCTCGACGACATTCGCAACGAGGCCAAGGGCAACACAACACAAGAAACAAAGCCAGAGACCAACAACTCTGACAACACACCTGGCATCATCAGCTTTGTATAATACAGCACAATATAACCATAAAGGATACATGGTACACCTTTAATAGTGAATAGCGAAAGCGTCCTTGAAAAAGACGAACATATTTTCATTAATAATAAATATGTTCACCCTTTTCGAGGACGCTTTCGTTTATAACCTCACCATGTTTGGCCCTTGTTTACCCAAACAATTCTTTCAACACAGCCAATGATTTCAACTCTTTAAAGTCGGGGAAATGCAAGCGATAATAAGTTAAGATAATATCTACACACCTACTACGGTCGGCGCGCGACATAGCAAACAAATGCATATTATCAAAATTCATTCGCAAGATAACACGCAAGCGCTTGCTATCTTCGGCCGACAGAAAATCGGGATGAAGCGGAGCCTGAGCCACAAAACAGGCGGCACGCAAATCAAAAAATACGCCCTCATCCTCAACGTTAGGCTGAAAACCTAAAAACAAAGCCAGACGTAGCATAAACACGAGGTGGAAATTGGGGGCAGGACGTTCGCAACCATCCAACCAACGCATACTGGCCATCACATAATTAAATAAAGGCACGTTCTGCTGTTCGTTGCGCGTGGCTTGACACAAAAACTCAGACACGAAGATACACAACGAAAATTTAGCGGCATCAAAAGGGATTGATGAATAAGGATAGAGCATACGGGCTTCCTTCAAACGTTGTAAGGAACCCTTCGGATGCACATCATATACTACATCAAGAATGGTGAGTGGTTGAAACAGCTGGCGACGGATACGCCCATGCCTCGAACTGCTGATTGTTTGAATAATGCTCACCCTTCCCTCATTTTCGGTGAACAAATCAACAATTAGCTTCGAGTCGCCATATTTTAACGAATGGAGCACTAAAGCGCGTGTTTTTACCAGCATAACGGCATATTTTAATGCAAAAATACAAAAAATGAAGGGTTTACAGAAAATTTCCTGAAGAAAATTTGCAGCATTAATAAAAAATTCCTACCTTTGCATCCGAAAATGAAAGGCATGGTCCCTTCGTCTATCGGTTAGGACGAGAGATTTTCATTCTCTAAAGAGCAGTTCGATTCTGCTAGGGACTACAAATAAAAAAAATAATATTATAACAACAAAGATGGCAAACCATAAATCATCACTTAAAAGAATCCGTCAGGACAAGGCCAAAACTTTGCATAACAAGTACTATGCAAAGACTATGCGCAACGCAGTGCGCAAGCTTCGCGCGCTTACAGACAAGGAAGAGGCCGTAAAGCTCTACCCTGCCGTTCAGAAGATGCTTGACAAGTTGGCAAAGACCAACATCATCCACGCCAACAAAGCTGCTAACTTGAAGTCGAGCTTGTGCTCACACATCGCTAAGTTAGCATAAGAAAAGCATACAAGCACCAAACGAAATATAAGGCTCATACCGCAAGGTATTGAGCCTTTTTTCGTATCTATACCTCCCACCCCACCCGATTAATCGGCTCAGAAAATATTGTCGTGTTTTTAACAGTTTAATAATATAATGATACGAGTATTCATTTTTATCTAAACGGATTCATCCTCCAAGTAGGACGGTGGCCTCCGTGCCACGTCCTCCATGGGGAAACATATTTTGGCTGTTGGAAGGACGGGGCACGGAAACCACCGTCCTACTTGGATTAATTCGTAGATAAATTCGTGTTCGGAGAAATTCATAGATATTCGTGTTCAAGTAAAAACGTGCGAAGCGCGAAATAGACCGCCATTTCACAGTTATCCACCACCGCAATACCCTACGTTACACACACCTTTTCACCTTCCTTTAAACCAGGCGCACTAGGGCAATAACACGCGCTCTATTTTTCTTCTTTTTAACACCCCAAGAAGTATGAAAAAGGTTGTGCAAAGGGCTGTTATACCAATTATTTTTAGTATCTTTGCAAAGATAATATTGAATATTAAAATGGCAGAAATACAGAACAACGAGAGCAACTATTCAGCCAGTAACATTCAGGTACTGGAAGGATTAGAAGCCGTTCGCAAGCGCCCCGCCATGTACATTGGCGACATCAGCGAAAAAGGCCTTCACCACTTGGTGAACGAAACCGTCGACAACTCTATCGACGAGGCCATGGCAGGTTACTGTACACATATTGAAGTAACCATCAACGAAGACGAGAGCATTACCGTACAAGACAACGGTCGAGGCATCCCTGTTGATGAGCACAAGAAGTTGCACAAGTCGGCCCTGGAGGTAGTAATGACCGTTTTGCACGCTGGCGGCAAGTTTGACAAAGGCTCGTATAAGGTCAGTGGTGGTTTGCACGGTGTAGGTGTGAGCTGCGTCAACGCCCTTTCAACGCGCATGATGTCACAAGTATTCCGCGATGGCAAGATTTATCAGCAAGAATATGAGAAGGGCAAACCCCTTTACCCCGTAAAGATTGTGGGCGAGACCGAACTGCGCGGTACCCGTCAGCAATTCTGGCCCGACCCCACCATCTTCACCACCACACACTATCAGTGGGACATCATTGCCCGCCGTATGCGCGAGCTGGCCTACCTGAACGCAGGCATCCGCATCACTCTGCGCGACATGCGCCCCGATGAAGAAGGCAACACCCGTGAAGAGTCGTTCCATGCAAAAGATGGTTTGAAAGAGTTTGTGCGCTACATCGATCGTCACCGCACACACCTCTTCGACGATGTTATCTATCTCAAGACCGAGAAACAAGGTTTCCCTATCGAGGTAGCCATTATGTATAACACCGACTATTCAGAGAACATACACTCGTATGTAAACAACATCAACACCATTGAAGGTGGTACACACCTCACTGGTTTCCGCGCCGCCCTCACACGCACCCTGAAAGCTTATGCCGATAACGACCCCATTATCTCAAAGAAAATTGAGAAGGCAAAGATTGAGATTGCTGGTGAAGACTTCCGCGAGGGCCTTACCGCTGTTATCTCTATCAAGGTGGCCGAGCCACAGTTTGAGGGACAGACCAAGACCAAGCTGGGCAACAGCGAGGTATCAGGTGCCGTTCAGCAGGCCGTAGGCGAAGCGTTGAGCTACTATTTAGAGGAACATCCCAAAGAGGCTCAGCAGATTTGCGACAAGGTGATATTGGCTGCCACAGCACGTATCGCAGCTCGTAAAGCACGTGAGAGCGTACAGCGCAAGAACCCGATGACGGGTGGAGGCTTACCTGGTAAATTGGCCGACTGCTCAAATAAAGACCCGAAAGAGTGCGAAATCTTCCTCGTCGAGGGCGACTCGGCCGGTGGTTCTGCCAAGCAGGGCCGCGACCGCTATACACAGGCCATCCTTCCGTTGCGTGGTAAGATTTTGAACGTTGAGAAGGTAATGTGGCACAAGGTGTTTGAAAGCGAGAGCGTAATGAACATCATCCAGAGTATCGGCGTGCGCTTCGGCGTTGACGGAGAAGACGATAAGGAGGCAAACATCGACAAGTTGCGCTACGACAAGATTATCATCATGACCGATGCCGACGTTGATGGTTCACACATCGACACACTGATCATGACCCTCTTCTACCGCTTCATGCCACGCATCATTCAAGAAGGCCACCTGTATATTGCTTCGGCACCGCTCTACCTCTGCACCTACAAGAACAAGGTTAAAGAGTATTGCTACACCGAGCAGCAGCGCCAAGCCTTCCTTGACAAGTATGCAGGAGGCATTGACGATGGCAAATCAATCCACACACAGCGTTACAAAGGTCTGGGTGAGATGAACGCCGACCAGTTGTGGGAAACTACCATGGACCCCTCAAGACGTTTGCTGAAACAGGTTACCATTGAAAATGCTGCCGAGGCCGACGAGATATTCTCTATGCTGATGGGCGACGATGTAGAGCCACGCCGCGCTTTCATTGAAAAGCACGCCACCTACGCAAACATCGACGCATAACAAAACGTTGCATACATTCATAGAAACAACATACAAGCCGTTATTCACATTTAACCTGTGGATAACGGCTTTTTTATGCACTTATACACAGTTATTATATAAGTTATCCACACATATTAGCCACGTTATCCACACATATTAACAAAGTTATCCACTATCTCAACCCACATTATCCCCCATTATTTCTTCTGTTATCCACGCCCTCATCTTAAACTATCCACGCCTTACCCTTACTTTATACACCGTTTATCCCCATTATATCCACAAGTTATAACCACATTATCAACAGTTATTAGCAATATTATCAACAGTTATAAACACTATTATACACACATTATAAACAAGTTATCCACAGTATAAAGCACAGTAATCCACAATAAACAACCCTAATTATACACAGTTAAGGGGAAACTTATCAACAGTTATTGGCAAAGTTATCCACAGTTATAAACAAAGTTATCCACAGTTATTAGCAAAGTTATCCACAATAACAAGCCATAAAGGTGTGGATAACTAAACAAAACAAGATGAATAAAAGGCCGAAAAGACGATAGAAACGATGAAGAGATCAGAAATTCATCCACGGTAACAGCAGATAAGAAGACAGTTCTAAGCCTTCAACATACTGCACCTGCGACGATTGAAAACGCCTATCGCCCAATATAGAGAAAATGTTATGAACATGCGGAAGGAAACGTCCGAACAGTTGTTCATCTATCTGATTGCTGCAAATATAAGCTAAACCATTATCAGTAGCGACACGTTCGCCACGACGGGCGCCACGAAAAGTGATACGCACAAAGCCGAAAAAAGGTTGGGGGAAGACAGCCGTCATCCGTTCGTTTCCCGCTTTTACACGCCGACAGTATATTTGGTTGCGCTGATTGTTCGCGTGATTGCTTGCAAGATTACTCAAGCTTAATGGCTGATTATTTGCATTTAAAGGCTGATTGCTTGCATTTAAAAGTTGATTGTTTGCGCATAAAAACTGATTATTTGCCGTAAGATATTGATTATCAGGCGAAACACTATTGCATAAGCTAGCCTTATAGACACGTTTCAGGCGTAAGCGCTCCCTACTGTTAGCCTCAACCACAAGTCTACATTTCGCATCGTTCACCACCTCGGCAGGTTGCCAAAGCGCCCAATCAGTGTCGCCAAAAGTCCATTCAGGCTGCATAGCCCTACCATCATATCCCTCCACTACGGCATCACCATCGGCCTCATACCAAGCAGGAGCCGGCCTACATAGCCATGTGTCATCGCTTTGAAAGCCAAAACGTTGGCCATCAACATCCTCGCCAAAGAAGTTTACGGCCAACTGACAACTATCAGCCGCTTGGGGCACAGGAGCATACCACACTGCAATGTGCACGCTATCAGGTCGTAAGAAGGGCGCCACATGATAGGTTAAAGCCACAGCTTCGTTGCTGTTTGTAGGGCGAAAAGGCGTAATAGGGTCGGTGGTTACCTGTCGGCCATTCACATACACCTTCACATATCCTGTAGTGGCTACGCGCAACGTAGCATCGTATACCGAGCCCAAATGCGTATAGGTACGTCTGAACCATTGCTGCCCCTCACCCTTCTGGCCAGATGCTTTTATCCACGACCAGCCAAAGGTTTGCCCCATGGCCCCCATTGGGTAGAGCAACGTAAAGAACATACCTATATAAATAAGGTATGTGGCCACATATTGCTTTGCGCGCAATGCCACACACGCAAACGTGCGCAGCGCTACACACTGCGTTATAAATATAGCGGCACATCGTATCTTGTTGTAAGCAATATTGTGAAAAGGTGTTTGTGCAAAAGTCATTGTTTATGGTGGTTTCGATTTTGCAAAAGTAACGAAAAAAAACGAGGCATCGGCAGATATTAACATTATTTCGTGCAAAACAGAAGTAGAGATTAAACTAAGCCCAATTTCAGCGCTGGTAATGATTCAAATAACAACGCAAATAATGGCACACTTTATTCATAATTATATAGTATTACTAACCGTAAAAATCCGCTGACCCAAAATGTTTCGAATCGGGCTCACCCGATAAACCAGGGGGATTAAGCATATAGCTTTGCAAGTCTGAAAAGAAAGAACTTTATATCCGTTACTCCCCTTAAAGCAGCTCTAAAC
>USAI01000045.1 GCA_900552675.1 uncultured Prevotella sp. | reverse complement strand
TTGTCGCTTTGCAAGCAAAATCCCACTAAACCCTATAGGTTGCGGATTTGAGGATAATAACATTGATAAGTATGGGTAGCAGCTTGTCTACTTGTCTACTCGTCAACTTGTTTACTTGTCTACTCGTCTGCTCGTTTACTGACATTAGAACGGGAAGAGCAAGGGCAGCGCCCCAATCATAACCAGTCCCATGATAATTTGCAGCGGCAAGCCCACCTTAATATAGTCGATAAACGTGTAGCCACCAGCCTGCATTACCAGGGCGTTAGGCGGCGTTGAGAAGGGCGAGGCAAAGCACATGCTGGCGCCCAGCGTTACTGCGAACAGCAAGGGATATGGGCTAACGCCTATGGCCGCTGCCGAAGCAATGGCGATGGGCGACATGAGCACTGCCGTGGCCGTATTACTGATAAACATGGTGAGGAACGACGTGGTGAAATAAATGCCCGCCAGCAACGCGTAAGGGCTGGCCTGACCCAGATTATCGGCCAACAAGTGTGCCACCAGTGCCGAGGCACCCGTCTTTTCCAGCGCCACCGACATGGGCAGCATGGCCGCAATAAGCACAATGCTCTCCCAGTTTATCGTTTTATAAGCAGCCTCAACCGAGCGTATGCAGCCCGTTATCACCATCAGCAGTCCAGCAATCATCACGGCCGTAACGGGAGCCACAGGAATAAAGTCGAACACCATCATACCTATCATAGCCAGCATGATAAGGGCAGCAATAGGCGCCTTATAGTCGAGCGTTACGCGCGAAGCCTCTTCCAGCGGTTGCCCTATCACCACAATGCCTTCGGCCATATCGGCAATGCGCGATATATTTTTCCATTTACCCTGAATGAGCAAGATGTCGCCCTGTCGGAAGCTGAGGTCGGTAAGATTGTCGTTGAGATAATTGTCACCACGGCGCACACCCAGCACATTCACATTATACATACGGCGTAAGCCAGCCTCTTTCAGCGTCTTACCACACAGGCGCGAGTTGTGCATCAGCACCACTTCGGCAATGCCTATATCATAAAACGCCAGCTCTTCAGTAGCCTTCACTAGCCCCATATCTGAGGCAAAACGCTGGGCCTGAGCGTTGTCGCCACTCACATAAACAATATCGCCCTCAAGCAGTTTAGTGTCGGGGCCCGCCAGGCGCTGCACCACCTCTTTCATAAGCGAGGCATGAGCGTTCTTTATGCGGCGCACCTCAAGCACCGTGAGGCCGTAGCGGTGATGAATGTCGAGCTCGGCCAGCGTCTTATTGTTAGCCATCGACTGTGCCCCTACCGTAAAGGCAGCAAGATTGTCGGTAAGCCGATACTCGTCCATCAGGTCGTCGAGCGACTTTCCGCGAGCACGGCTGTCGCCACCCTGTCGCTGCTTGTTGCCATTAAGAAAGCGCTTGCTCAGCGGCAACAGCACCACAATGCCAACGGTGATGCACACCAAGCCCACAGGCAAGAAGCTAAAGAAGCGTAGCGGCTCAAAGCCATTCTCGGTAAGCGCATCTTGTATCACAAGGTTAGGAGGCGTACCTATCAGCGTAAGCATGCCACCCATGCTGCTGGCAAAAGCCAAAGGCATTAACAGGCGACTGGCACGCATCTTGGCTTTCTGCGCAAGGCTCACCACAATAGGCATCATCAAAGCCACGGTGCCCGTATTGCTTACAAAAGCGCCAATAACGGCAGTTACCACCATAAGCAAAAGGAAAAGGCCCAGTTCGCTATCGCCAGCCAGCGTCATCAGCTTGCCCGAAGCTTTCTTAGCCAGGCCTGTTTGCACAATGGCACCTCCCACCACAAACAGGCCCACCATCATGATGACCACCGAATTAGAGAACCCCGACAGGGCTTCTTGCGGCGTAAGAATGCCGGTGAGCAGAAGGGCTACGAGGGCGCATAGGGCCACAAGGTCGGAGCGCACTTTGCCCATAGCAAAGAACACTGCCGAAAGGGTAAGAATAATGAGCGTTGTTATCATGGTTACAAAGATAAAAATAAAGATACAATTTAGCAAATGTACGACGTCGTTTTTGTTGTTTATTAATTGTTTTTATTGTCATTTTGACACATTGGCAAACAGCAGATGTATACCAAACGAGAATATTGTTTTTGCCTCTTCTCCTCCAGTTTAAGTATCTTTAACAACATATTTTACCCTCAAAACCTCACTTATATAAAATATTTTTTGTACCTTTGCAAGGTTTTAGGATAATTTCCCAACAATTTAGTTAACAAGTAGACGGGTGACAAGTAAACAAGGAGGTTTGCCTTCATCATCTTGAGTAATGCTGGAGGAGAACAAACGCAATCTTATCATCTCGGCCTATTGGTTTACTATAGCATGCGAAAGACATGCGAAACTTTGAATAAAACACGTTGAAAACCAAGCAGATAGAAAGAATAAGGTATTAAAGATGAGACAATTAAAAATTCAGAAGAGTATTACGAACCGTTCGAGTGAAGCATTAGATAAATATCTTGTGGAAATCGGACGTGCACCGCTTATCTCCATTGACGAGGAAATAGAACTGGCACAAAAGATCAAGAAGGGTGGCCCTGAGGGTGAACGTGCTAAGGACAAGCTCGTCACTGCCAACTTGCGCTTCGTGGTGTCGGTAGCCAAGCAATACCAGCACCAAGGTCTCACCTTGACCGACCTTATCGACGAAGGCAACATAGGCCTGATAAAGGCAGCACAGAAGTTTGACGAGACACGCGGCTTTAAGTTTATATCATATGCCGTATGGTGGATACGTCAGAGCATATTGCAGGCCATTGCTGAGCAGAGCCGCATTGTGCGCTTGCCCTTGAACCAGGTAGGCTCGCTAAACAAGATTAATCATGAGATTAACAAGTTTGAGCAAGAAAACCAGCGCCACCCCTCGGTATCAGAGTTGGCCGATGCTACCAAGATTGACGAAGAAAAGATAGGCCAAAGCTTGATGGCCGATGGCCACCACGTGAGCATTGATGCCCCCTTCCAGGATGGCGAAGACAACTGTATGCTCGACGTGATGCCCAGCGGTGAAGACACGCGCACCGACAAACAGGTTGACCACGAGTCGATGGCTCTTGAGCTAAACTCGGTGCTGAACAAGGTGCTGAAAGACCGCGAGATTACCATCATTCGCGAGTGCTTCGGCATAGGCTGCCACGAAAAGGGCTTGGAAGAGATTGGCGACCAGCTGGGGCTTACTCGCGAGCGTGTGCGCCAAATTCGTGAAAAGAGCATTGCTAAGCTGCGCGACAGCGGCAACGCTAAGATATTGATGAAATATTTGGGATAAGTAGAGCGGGCGCTCTACATTGCTCCCCCCCCACTCTTCTTCACTATGATAAAGAATTGAACATGATAAAGGCTACGTTGTCAAGAAACTACTTCTGGCTACGTAGCCTTTTATCTTATTCTTCATACTTGAGTTATTTAATACTAAAGAACACAAGTTTTCAATATTTTATTGTAACTTTGCAAACATAAGTTTTTTTCATCACGATTATATAACACTATAGAGAAATATATTTACAATGAAAGTGCTGTTATTGGGAAGCGGAGGCCGTGAGCACGCCTTGGCTTGGAAAATCGCTCAGAGCGAAAAAGTAGAAAAACTGTTTATTGCCCCTGGCAACGCAGGCACCGCCGCCTGTGGCGAGAACGTAGCCATTAAGGCCGACGACTTTGAAGTCTTGAAGCAATTCACGGTTGAAAAGGGCATCGACATGGTAGTAGTGGGCCCTGAAGACCCACTGGTAAAGGGCATCTACGACGACTTTAAGAACGATGCGCGCACAGCAAACATTCCTGTCATTGGCCCCTCAAAGCAGGGCGCAGTGCTGGAGGGCTCGAAAGACTTTGCCAAGAGCTTTATGCAGCGCCACAACATTCCTACCGCTCGCTACCACACTTTCACTGGCGAAACGCTGAACGAGGGATTGGCCTTTCTTGAAACATTGAAAGCCCCCTACGTGCTGAAGGCCGACGGCCTGTGTGCTGGCAAGGGCGTTCTTATTTTGCCTACACTGGAAGAGGCTAAGAAGGAGCTGAAAGAGATGCTGGGCGGCATGTTTGGCAATGCATCGGCCAGCGTGGTGATAGAAGAGTTTTTGAGCGGCATAGAGTGCTCGGTATTTGTGCTTACCGATGGCAAGCACTACCAGATATTGCCCGAAGCTAAAGACTATAAGCGCATAGGCGAGCACGACACGGGCCTGAACACAGGCGGCATGGGCAGCGTGAGCCCTGTGCCCTTTGCCACGAAAGAGTGGATGCAGAAGGTTGACGACCGCATTATTCGCCCCACGGTTGAGGGGCTGGCTGCCGAGGGTATCGACTATAAGGGCTTTATCTTCTTCGGCCTTATCAATGTTGAGGGCGAGCCCATGGTGATTGAATATAACTGCCGTATGGGCGACCCCGAAACCGAGACGGTTATGTTGCGTCTCGACACCGACATCATCGATCTGTTTGAAGCGGTGGCCAACGGCACCCTTGACCAGTGCCCCGTAACCTTCGACCCTCGCGCTGCCGTATGTGTAATGCTGGTAAGCGGTGGCTATCCGCAAAGCTATAAGAAGGGCTACCCCATCACGGGTCTTGACAAGGTTGAAGGCTCGATAGTGTTTCATGCCGGCACAGCGCTGACCGATGGCCAGGTGGTAACCAATGGCGGCCGCGTTATTGCTGTAAGCTCGTATGGAAAGAACAAGGAAGAGGCGCTCGGCAAGTCGTTTAAGGAAGCACAGAAGATTACGTTTACCGACAAATACTTCCGACGAGATATTGGTTTCGATTTAGAAGATTAATCAGCCGCCGACAAGCAAACATACGGGTTAACAAGTAAGCACACTGCACCCGCAAAGCAAGTGGCCCGTTCGCTCGGCTTGCCGCTTGCCTGAGCAAAAATCTTGTCAACGAACAAAAGATCCATGTCAGTAAAACGAATTCAAAACAAGATAGCCGACAGCCGCTTGGCGCTGCCCGTAACAGCCATATATGCCGTGCTGGTATGCTTGATAAGCGGCTTTATCACACAGCACCTGTGGGCACAGTTTGCCATTCTTATTGTGTCGACCTATATGATGCTGGAGCTAAACAACACCAATGCCTTGATACGCATATACAGTCGCATGGTGTCGTGTTCATACCTCATGCTGGCGGTCATGGCCCATTTTCTGCTGGTATCAGTGCCCTACGGCATGGTGCAGCTGCTGTTTATTGGCTTTTTGCTACTGTTCTTTCGTTGCTACCAAGACAAACGAGCGGCTGGCACCGTCTTCTATGCCTATACTATGCTGGGTGCTGCCAGCCTGTTCTTCGTACAGGTGCTTTACTTTGTGCCCGTAACCTGGATATTGCTTCGCACCAATATCATGGCGGGCAATGTGCGCACGCTGAGCGCATCAATCATAGGCCTACTAATGCCCTACTGGTGCGTGGGAGGCTATTATCTATACGCGGGCGAAACCGACCTGTTTTTGAACCATTTTACCCAGCTGTGGCAGCTGGCACCGCTGGCCGACTTCAGCATCTTACAGCCATCGCAAATGGTCAGCCTTGCGTTCATTGTCTTGGTCGACATTATTGGCATCATACATTTTCATCGCAACAGCTATAAAGACAAGATACGCACACGCATGCTGTTTGAGGTGTTTACCACCTTCAGCCTTTGCATCATGGCCTTTATTGTGTTGCAGCCTCAGCACACCAACTTTTTGCTGAGCATGCTACTGGTGTGTGCCTCGCCAATGATAGCCCACTTTATCTCGCTCACACACACACGCATCACTAACATTATTTTTATTGTGCTGCTGCTATCGGTTGTCAGCATCACGGCCTGTAACCTATGGCTGTTTTAACGCACACGTGTTTATATGGATGCATTTACATCATTTCTTATTGATTGGGGCTATTGGGGCATGCTGCTGTCGGCATTTTTAGCTGGTAGCGTGTTTCCGTTTAGCAGCGAGGCGGTAATGCTGGCACTAATGGCTACGGGGCTCGACACCTGGCAGCTGGTGGCCTATGCCACCGTGGGCAATGTGGCGGGCGGCATGTTCAATTATGTTATTGGCAGTTTGGGTAGGCTCGACTGGATTGAACACTACCTGCATGTAAAACCCGAACAGCTGGAACGCGCCAAGCGCTTCATGCATGGCCATGGTGCCTGGATGGGCTTCTTTGCCTTCGTGCCCCTGCTGGGCAGCGCCATCACGGTGTTACTGGGCTTGATGCGTGCCAACCCTTACATCTCGGTGCTCAGCATCACGCTGGGCAAGTTTATACGCTACTGGCTATTGGCCTATGGCGCTGAACTGATTATATGATGAGAGAGAGGATGTGAGAGAATGAATGTGAGAGGGTGAGAAAAGGAAAGAAAGAAGAGAGTAAAAGAGAAGAGATAGGTATTTTATAATTATATAACGATAAGTACTTTTTGGGGAATGTTTGAAAGATATTGGGAGATAAAACGAGCAAGACAAAGACTGATGCATAAAGGCTATTTTGCTTGTGCCCTAAAAATATGGGTGAGCATAATGCTGCTGTCGGGCTGTACCGAAAAAAGCAGTTACGACACGCCCACCATCACGGTAACCATTGAGCCCCTGCGCTACTTTACCGAACAGATAGCTGCCGACCGCTTCAAGGTGGTAACCATGGTGCCACAAGGCGGAAGCCCTGAAACCTACGAGCCCTCGGCACAACAAATGGCAGCGCTCGCACATAGCAGCCTATATATAAAGGTTGGCGAGATAGGGTTTGAACGCACATGGACCAAACGTTTGCAAGACAATGCGCCACACTGCTTGTTTATCAACGCTTCTGAGGGCATTGAACCCTTGTCAACACCCCACGGGCATGCCGACCCTCACACCTGGATGAGCACAAAAAACGCTCGGCTTATGGCGCAAAACATTTTTAAGGCGTTGTGCCAGGTTAACACGGCCGACAGTGCCCTGTTCAGACAGAACCTGAACACGCTGCTGGCCACCATCGACAGTGTAGACACCACCATTCGCCAGCAACTGAACAAGAAGCAAGCACGCGCCTTCTTGATTTACCACCCTGTGCTTACCTATTATGCACACCAATATGGCCTAAAGCAAATAGCGCTTGAAGAAGAAAGCCACGAGCCCAGTGCTGCCGACCTGCAACGTGTGACCGATGCCGCCCGCGCACAAGGCGTGAGCACCTTCTTTGTGCAACGCGAGTTTGCCAATGCCAACATTAAGGCGGTGCTGCACGAGCTAAACTGCAAGCAGGTGGTTATCAATCCTTTGGGCTATCATTGGGATAAGGAAATGAAGCACATAGCACTGAAACTGAAATAAGCAGTTGATACGGTAAATAAGCAGTTGATACTGAAAAGAAAATAAAAACCATGACCACAAGCATAACAAAAGACAACCTGTTGCTCACCCTGTCGCACGTGGCAGCATCATACGATGGCAAACGGGTGCTAACCGATGTGTCGATGGCGGTAGCAAAAACCGACTTTTGGGGCATCGTGGGCCCTAATGGTGGTGGCAAGACCACATTGGTGCGACTGATGCTGGGGCTGAAGCAACCCGACGAAGGCGTGGTGACCTACTATCATAACGGCAATCCCACCCGCCACATTGCCATAGGCTATCTGCCACAATATTCGCACATTGACAGGCAGTTTCCTATCTCGGTGCGCGAGGTGGTGCTGAGCGGACTGAGCAACCAAAAGCGCTTGTTGCAGCCCTACACCACACAGCACCACACAATGGTTGACGAAACACTGCAGCGCCTTGACCTCACAACACTGGCCCACAGGCACATAGCAGCGCTAAGCGGAGGGCAGCTGCAACGCGTATTGCTGGCGCGCGCCATCGTGGCCAAGCCCGACATATTGGTGCTTGACGAGCCTAACACGTATATGGACCGACACTTTCAGCGCGACATGTATGCGGTGCTGCACGAGCTGAACAACGAGTGTGCCATCGTTATTGTAAGCCACGACGTAGAGGCCGTACGGGCTCACACCAAACAAGTGGCCTTTGTAAACCGAGGGCTCACCCTCACAAAAGAACATCTTTAACCACGGGTGCGGCTTAAAAAATACTAATTAATTTTGTATTGCGCACGATTTGCGCTACCTTTGCGGTTTAACAAGAATATTTGCGCTACCTTTGCGGTTTAACAAGAACATTTGATAATATAAAAAACATTCATATCATATTTAGTTAAAAAGATTAATGAAACAGTACAAGTTAGTGGACAACGTCCTTGGATGGCTTACGTTTCTCATCGCCGCTTTCGTTTACTGCTCGACCATTGAGCCGACAGCGAGCTTTTGGGACTGTCCAGAGTTTATCACAACAGGTTACAAACTGGAAGTAGGACACCCACCTGGGGCACCCTTCTTCATGCTCACCGCCAACCTGTTCTCGCAGTTTGCAAGCGACCCTTCGCAGGTGGCACGTATGGTAAACACAATGAGCGCACTGCTCAGTGCCACAACCATCTTGTTCCTGTTCTGGAGCATCACACACCTCACCCGCAAACTGATTGTTAAAGACTGGAGCAGCCTTACCACTGCCAAGCTCATTGCTATTGAGGCTTCGGGCCTGGTGGGCGCACTTATCTATACCTTCAGCGATACGTTTTGGTTCTCGGCCGTTGAGGGCGAGGTTTATGCCTACTCGTCGGCCTTCACCGCTATCGTGTTCTGGCTCATCTTGAAATGGGAAGACCATGCCGACGAGCCACATGCCGACCGCTGGCTGGTGCTCATAGCCTATATGACGGGCTTGTCTATCGGCGTTCACCTGCTGAACCTGCTCTGCATACCCGCCATTGTGCTGGTTTACTGCTACCGCCGTTTCCCCAACATCGAGCTTAAAGGCTCGCTCATAGCGCTGGCAGTGTCGTTTGTCATCGTGGCCGCTGTGCTGTATGGCGTGGTGCCAGGCATCATTACCGTGGGCGGATGGTTTGAACTGTTCTTTGTAAACACCTTGCACTGCCCCTTCAACACGGGCGAGATAGTGTATATTTTCTTGCTGGTGGGCATCGTTATATGGGCCATTTACGAAACCTTTACCAACCGTAGCCAGCTGCGTCAAAACATCGCGTTCATCCTCTCTATCGGCATGCTCGGTATTCCGTTCTACGGATGGGGATGGCAAGCCGTTATCATTGGCGTTGTTGTGCTTGTGGCACTGTGGTTTGTGCTGAACTATAAGAAAAAGATTGAAAACAAACTGGTGCCCTGGATTTCGGCTCGCATCAAAAACGCCACCTTGCTGTGCTTGTTGATGCTGATGATTGGCTATTCTACCTATGCCGTAATTGTCATTCGTTCAACGGCCAACCCACCAATGGATCAAAACTCGCCCGAAGATATCTTCACGCTGGGCTCATACCTCAGCCGCGACCAGTATGGCGACCGCCCCTTGGCTTACGGACAGGCATACACCTCACAAATAGCCTTCGATGTTGAGGGCAATATGTGCATACCCAGCCGCACAAAGGGCGCACCTATCTATCAACGCAAAGAAAAGGCATCAAAAGATGAGAAAGACTCTTACTTTGTAGTGAGCACCAAGGACAAGTTGCAGTATGCACAAAACATGGTGTTCCCACGTATGTATAGTGCCGACCATGCCAAGGCTTACGAAAGCTGGCTGGGAGGCGTGAGCGGCTATGAGGTGCCCTACGACCGTTGTGGCGAACCCGTCATGGTGAAGATGCCTTCACAGTGGGACAACATTCGCTTCTTCCTGTCGTATCAGTGCAACTTTATGTACTGGCGCTACTTTATGTGGAACTTCTGCGGACGCCAAAACGATATTCAAGGCAATGGCGAGCTGGAGCATGGCAACTGGATTACTGGCATCTCGTTCATCGACAACCTGATGTATGGCGACCAAAGCAAGCTGCCCGACGACCTGAAGAACAACAAGGGTCATAACGTGTTCTACGGATTGCCCTTGATACTGGGCCTCATAGGCTTGTTCTGGCAAGCATGGCGCGGACGCCGCGGCATACGCCAGTTCTGGGTGGTGTTCTTCTTGTTCTTCATGACAGGTTTGGCCATCGTTATCTACCTAAACCAAACACCTATGCAGCCCCGCGAACGCGACTATGCTTATGCTGGCTCGTTCTATGCGTTTGCCATTTGGTGTGGTATGGGTGTGACCGCCTTGTTCGACCTTATCAATAAGCGCCTGAAGCAAAACGCCACGGCCACAGCCGCCATTGTGGGTGCTGTGTGCGTGCTGGTGCCCATACAGATGGCTTCGCAAACATGGGACGACCACGACCGCAGCAACCGTTACACCTGTCGCGACTATGGTCAAAACTATCTCATGACCTTGCAAGAGAAGGGCAACCCCATCATCTTTACCAATGGCGATAACGACACCTTCCCGTTGTGGTACAACCAAGAGGTAGAGGGTGTGCGCACCGATGCCCGTGTGTGCAACCTGAGCTATGTAAACACCGACTGGTATATTGACCAGATGAAGCGCCCTGCTTACAACTCGCCCGCACTGCCTATCAGCTGGCCCCGTCTCGACTACTGTTCGGGCACCAACGAATATGTGCGCGTAAACCCCGCCATCAAGGCACAGGTGCTCGACTTCTTCAAACATTATCCTGAAGAGGCTAAAAAGCAGTTTGGCGACGAGCCCTTCGAGCTGCACAACATCATGAAATACTGGGTGCGCTCAAAAGATGAAGACATGCACGTTATTCCTACCGACACCATCTATCTCAAGATTGATAAAGAGGCCGTAAAGAAGAGTGGCATGATGATGGCTTGCGACAGCATACCCGACCACATGGTTATCTCGCTGGCAGGAAAGACGGCCCTGTATAAAGGCGAGCTGATGATGCTTGAAATTATTGCACAGTGCAACTGGACCCGACCCGTATACGTGGCTACCACCGTGGGCGAAGGCAATTATCTGAACCTGGGCAACAACTTTGTGCGCGAAGGCTTGGCAAACCGCATCACACCCTTCACCACATCGGCCGCTGGTGCGCGCAAGTTTGACACTGAGAAAACCTATCAAAGCGTAATGCACCGCTACAAATGGGGCGGACTGGAGAAACCCGGACTGTATCTTGACGAGACCGTGATGCGCATGTGCTACACACACCGCCACCTGCTGAACGACCTCGCTCTGCAGCTCATTGCTGAAGGCCAGCTTGAGAAGGCTAAGAACGTGGTGCAGCTGTCAGAAAAGGTGCTGCCAGCTTACAACGTGCCTTACACCTACATATCGGGTGCCACTGACCTGGCACGTGCCTATGCGCTGCTGGGCATGAAAGATAAGGCCATGAAGATAGCTCGCGCCGTGCTGCTAAACAATAAGCAGTATGCTTGCTGGTATCTGTCGCTGTCGAAAGACCGCTTCCTCATGTCGCAAAACGATGTGCTGCGCAACATCTTGATGATGCAGAACACCGCCGACGTGATGGCCCTTATTGACCAAAAGGCTGCCGACAAGGTTCTGAACGATTGTCAAACACTGTATAAGCTCTACCTCAGCAAGGGCGGCACGCCCTTTGAGAACGCACAAGAATAAGCTGTAAAGAAAAGAACATAACACAAATATGTTTATAGAACAACCCGCCAAATGGCTAAGATGGCTGTATCCTGATGCAGCCTGGCGAATGGACCCCACCGAGAAGGCCGTGTATCTGACCTTCGACGATGGGCCCATTCCTGAGGCCACGCCATTCATCCTTGAAACACTGAAGCAGTTTGATGCCAAGGCTACCTTCTTCATGGTGGGCGATAACGTGCGCCGCTACCCCGAACTGTACCAACAGATTGTGGATGCTGGCCACCAGGTGGGCAACCACACATTTCATCATCTGGGAGCTCTGAAGCACCAAGTGATGACCTATATTGACGATACTGAAGAGGCCAACAAGCTAATAAAGGCTCATTATTTTCGGCCACCCCATGGCTGGATGCGTATGACCGAATATTGGTGGCTGAAAAAGAAATATCGTATCGTGATGTGGGACCTCGTTACGCGCGACTATTCAAAATGGATGACCGCTGACGATGTGGTAAACAATGTGAAACGATATGCTCGCAACGGGTCAATCATCACCTTTCACGACTCGCTAAAAAGCATCGACAAGCTGCACTTTGCTCTGCCCCAAGCGCTACAGTGGCTAAAAGACCAGGGCTACGCTTTCAAAATTTTTCCGTAATCCCCCACTCGGCCCTTTTCAAGCATAACGAGAGTTGTGTTAAGATAACGAGCTTGTACCTTGAGATAACGAGCTTGTGCTTAAGATGAGGTTGTGTTTTAGATAAAGACACAACAACGCTGAACAAGAAGAGGACAACAGAAACAACATTTCTGATACAATTATTATATGTATGCAAGCAATGTTGTTTATGTTGTCCTCTTGTTTTGTTATTCATTATTACAATTGGTTATTGCAATTGCAATTGTTATTGTTATTGTTATTGTAATTCGTTGATGTGATATTTTTTTTCTATCTTTGCATGCATTTTTAAAAAACATCACACAAAAAGCAACAAATGAAACATTATAATAAATTGCGCTTACGCCTGCTCACAGCCATCATCATTATCATCATAGCCATCATATCGCTCGTGCGTTGCTGCTCGTGCAGCTGCGCCCCCACACAAAACGATAGCACCCAGGTGGCACCCTTTCATTTGAACGACTCGCTCACCAACGCCATCACCATGACACCCGAACTGCACGACCTCGACTCGATTATGCAGCGATACATGAAACGTTGGGAGATAAACGGAGCACAGCTGGCCGTGTCGCGCAACGACTCGCTGCTGTATGCGCACGGCTATGGATGGGCCGACATGGAACGCGAGATAGAAATGCAACCCTCGCACATCATGCGCATAGCATCGGTGTCGAAACTGATAACAGCGGTGGGCATCATGAAGCTGCAAGAAGAGGGGCGACTGCACCTCTCTGACCGCGTGTTCGGGCCACAAGGCATATTGAACGATACCACCTATACAAAGGTTATTAAAGATAAACGCTACTTTGATATTACTATTGAGCAACTGCTGCGCCACTCGGCAGGCTTCACCAATTATGCTGGCGACCCCATGTTCTCAACACGTTATATTATGATGCAGAACCACCTCACCACCCCACCCGATAACCACACGTTGCTCGGCATCTTGCTAAAACGCCACCTGGGCTTCACGCCTGGCACAGCACGCTGCTACTCGAACCTGGGCTTCACGCTGCTTTCAATGATTATCGAAAAGCGCACAGGCTTGACCTACGATGCCTACATGCAAAAACACGTGCTGCAGCCTGCTGGCTGCTTCGACTTTCATATTGCGGGCAACTATTATAAAGACCGCCGACCTAACGAGGTGAAATATTATATGCACCAGGGGTCGGTGCCCGTGTACGAATATAACAATAGCGGACGAATGGTGCAAAAATGTTATGGCGAAAACGACATTCCGCGCCTTAAGGGGGCTGGGGCATGGTGCGCATCGGCGGCAGAGCTCAGCCGACTGATAGCAGCCATTGACAACAACCCTAGCAAACCCGACATTCTGAGCGCTAAAAGCGTAAAGGCTATGACACAGCCTATGCCCGATCATGCCTACTCGCTGGGCTGGAACTATACGCCCACCGCTGGGCCATGGGTGCGCACAGGATCGCTGGGAGGCACCAGCGCCCTGGTGCTGAAATATGCCGATGGCGAGTGCTGGATATTTATCACCAACACCAGCACATGGAAGGGGCACGACTTTTCAAACGATACCATGCGCCTGTTTGAACAGCTGCGCAAAAAATATGGCAACAAATTTCCTCGCCGCGACCTTTTCACGAGTGTTAAGGGAAAAGTAAAAAGGGAAAAGTGAAAAATCCTATAGCTTTGCGGGTCGCACAGTCGCCCTCGGCTTAGAAAGGCTTAGAAAAGGCCTATACAGGCTTCCACAGGCCAACCCCAGGCTAAAAACCATTAAAGGCCCTCACCAAAGGGCAATAATCGGCAACATTTCACGTTATTAAACGTATGAAACGATTATTCTTTATCTTCTACATAACTCTGTTGGCTTGTATCAGCATACAAGCCCAAACCTTTACGCTGCAAGGCAAGGTGATGGACGAGCAGTCGAACCCCATGGAGTTTGCCACTGTGGCCTGTGTGCAACAAGGCAAGATAGCCATGACCTCGCTGAAAGGCGAATTTACGTTGCAGCTGCAATCGGCCGACTCGGTGGTGGTGCGCTTCTCAATGGTGGGCTATAAAACCAAAACCCGTGTGCTGCGCCGCCCCCGAGGCAAGCAAACATTGCAGGTGGTGCTGCACAGCGACAACACCCTGTCAGAGGTTACCATCACCGAGATGCGTAGGCAAACAGGACAAACACAAGAGATAAAGAAAGAGCAAACCAAGAGCATGCCTTCAACCACGGGCAACGCCGTTGAAGAGCTGATACAGAGCCAGGCAGGTGTTTCTACACACAGCGAACTGTCGTCGCAATATAACGTGCGCGGCGGCTCGTTTGATGAAAACAGCGTTTACATAAACAATGTAGAAGTGTATCGACCCTTCTTGGTGCGAAGTGGCCAGCAAGAAGGCCTCTCGGTTATCAATGCCGACATGGTAGACAAGATAGGCTTTTCAACAGGTGGCTATGAAGCCAAATATGGCGACAAGATGTCGTCGGCCCTCGACATTACCTATCGTAGGCCTAAACGCTTCGAGGCATCGGCATCAATGTCGTTGCTGGGGGCCAGCGCCTTTGTGGGCGTAAGCAACAAGCACTTCTCGTGGAGCAACGGTTTGCGCTATAAAACTAACCAATATATGTTGGGGTCGCTACAAACCACAGGCGAGTATCGCCCTCGCTTTGTCGATTATCAAACCTACCTTACCTATGAACCCAACAAGCGCTGGAGCCTTTCCTTCATGGGCAACATATCAGATAACCACTACACCTTTGTGCCCTCTGACCGCGAAACCAGCTTCGGAACAATGGAGAACGTAAAGTCGTTTAAAGTTTACTTTGATGGCCAAGAGAAAGATGTGTTTCGCACCTTCTTTGGCTCGGTAAACATCACACGCCATTTTTCTGAAAACACATCGCTCTCGCTCATAGGGTCGGCCTTTCACACAAAAGAGCAAGAAACCTACGACCTGCAAGGACAATACTGGCTGACGCAAACCGAAACCAGCGAAAACCTGGGCGTGGGCACCTATTTTCAGCACGCCCGAAACCGCCTGAAAGCCAATGTGGCCAGCGCCAAGCTGCTGTTTAAGAGCAAGAACGCACACCACACCTTTGAGGGAGCCCTGACCTTTAAGAGCGAACGAATAAAGGAAAACTCTATCGAATATGAGATGCGCGACTCGAGCGGATACAGCATACCACACACCGGTAAAGACCTGTATATGATTTACTCGATGCAAGCCCACAACACCCTAAACGCTACACGCACCGAGGCCTATCTGCAAGACACCTACCGCTTTACCAGCGCACACGAGCACACCTTCTTCACCCTAAACTATGGTGTGCGCATGAGCCACTGGAGCTTTAACAAAGAAACCATCGTCAGCCCGCGCCTATCGCTGGGCATCGTGCCCCCCTTCTGCCGAGATATGACGTTGCGCCTGGCCACAGGTCTTTACTATCAGGCTCCGTTCTATAAAGAGATACGCGACACCACCACCCTGAACCACGTAACCTACGCTAACCTGAACCAAAAAGCAAAAAGCCAGCGCTCGCTGCACTTCATTGCAGGCCTCGACTATCGCTTCAACGTAAAAGAGCGCCCCTATAAGTTTACGGCCGAAGCCTACTATAAGGCGCTAAGCAACTTTGTGCCTTATAGCGTAAACAATGTAAAGGTGGTGTATTATGGCGACAACACTTGCAGCGGACACGCAGCGGGCATCGACCTCAAGCTCTTTGGCGAGTTTGTGCCAGGCACCGACTCGTGGATAAGCCTCTCGCTCATGAACACCAAGATGAAGCTCAACGGCAAAAGCATACCGCTGCCCACCGACCAACGGTACGCCATCAACTTCTTCTTCACCGACTACTTTCCCAATACCGACCGCTGGAAAATGTCGCTCAAGCTGGCCTTTGCCGATGGCCTGCCCTTCTCGGCACCCCACCAAGAAATGGAAAACAACTCGTTCCGAGCCCCCGCCTACAAGCGTGCCGACATTGGCCTCAGCTATCGAGTGTTAAACAACGAGAAGCAAACCAGCAAAAAGTTCTGTAAAAACATTTGGCTGGGCATCGACTGCCTCAACCTCTTCGGCATCAACAACGTAAATTCATACTATTGGGTAACCGACGTTACCAATCATCAATATGCCGTGCCCAACTATCTCACGGGCCGAATGATGAACCTGCGTCTGCAATTCGATTTCTAACACACACCCTATGAAACACATCATAGCCTCGCTCTGTACCGCCACCTGCCTCGCCATCACAACACATGGCACGGCAGTGGCACAAAACCACCGCTTGCTGCAACCCAACATTGCATCGCTACAGGTGGTGGCTGGCGACAATTGGCTGTCAATGCCCGTCATCACACTAACGGGTGACGAGGTCATACACATCAGCTTCGACGACCTCACACACGAGTATCACCGCTATGTGTACAGCATTGAACATTGCGAGGCCGACTGGACTCCCTCAGAAAATCTGCTGCCCAGCGAATATTGCGAAGGCTTTACCGAGGGCAACACCATCGACGACGTAGAAGAAAGTATCAACACCAAACAGCTATACACCCACTACCATTTTCAGTTGCCTAACCGCCACTGCCGACCTTTCCTCAGCGGAAACTATCGCGTAACGGTGACCGACGATAACACGGGCGACAGCATACTAACCGCCTGCTTCATGCTGTGCGAACAAACCATGAACCTGGGCATAGAGGCCTACACCAACACCGATAAAGATATAAACCGCCAGCACCAACAGGTGGCCATGCAGCTATCATACAACGGTAACAAGGTAACCGACCATAGCCGCGAGATAAAAACCGTGGTGCTGAAAAACGGATATTGGTATGATGCCGCATGGAACGCCACGCCACAATTTATCATGCCCGATGGGCTGAAATGGAGCCATAACACACACCTCATCTTCAACGCTGGTAACGAATACCGAAAGTTTGAAACACTCGACCCCACACACCCCACCATGGGCATTGAAGCCGTGGGATGGGATGGCACACACTTCTCGGCCAGCGTGTGGCCCGACGAGCCACGACCCAACTATGTTTATGACGAAGACGCTAACGGCAGCTTCTACATAAGAAACAGCGATAACATAGAAAACGATGTGGCATCCGACTATATCCTTACACGCTTCACCCTGCTCTGCCCACCACAGCCTGGCGACGTATATCTGCACGGACAATGGACCAACGGCAGCCTCTCGCCCACCTATCGCATGACGTACCACCCCGAACTGAAAGCCTACACGGCCGACGTGCTGCTAAAACAAGGTTACTACTCGTACACCTACCTTCTGCACACCCCCGACGCGCTGCGCACACTGCCCGCCGATGGCAACTTTTTTCAAACCGAGAACACCTATTATGCCCTAGTTTACTATCGGCCCATAGGTAGCCGTACCGACCGACTGGTGGCTTACCAACGTGTGCAGCTAAAATAAAAAAAGAAGAACAGGAAAGGAAAAATAGAACATCACGAGAAGCCTATTTCCTACAAACGCAGAAAATAATGCGCCTAACATTTGGCACAACAAAAAAAATACACTATCTTTGCAACCGCAATTCGGCAAGCAGCAGCAAGCCCACACATTGCAAAGGCCGATATGGCTCAGTTGGTAGAGCAACGCATTCGTAATGCGTGGGTCCCCGGTTCGAGTCCGGGTATCGGCTCATTAACCACGCGATAATAGCTCAGTTGGTAGAGCACTAGCTTCCCAAGCTGGGGGTCGCGGGTTCGAGCCCCGTTTATCGCTCAGCAGTCCACCATAGGGTGTTGCTGATTATTGGGTAAGAAGAAAAATTATAAGTCCACCACACAAGGTGGGCTTTTTTTGTATACCTACGTTTTTCACGCCCCGTCCTCCAGCGACCAAAAAGAGTATCTAAAAAGTAGGACGGTGGTCTCCGTGCCCCGTCCTCCAGCAACCAGGGATCAGTGGAAATTTAGTGGGGATAAGCATAAATCTTTGCAAGTCTATACAG
>USAI01000044.1 GCA_900552675.1 uncultured Prevotella sp. | reverse complement strand
AATTGTTCAAGCATGTTCATAATGCAAAGATACAAAATACTATGAAACTAAAAAAACTCCCCAGTATTTTTCCACTGAGCCGAGATGCCCTCTTGCAGCGAGAATACCTTTGAAAAATATGAGGCCGACGAGAAGCCCACGCTGTAAGCAATGTTCTCCATCTTCAGTTCGGGGCTTTCTAACATTAGGCGTTTAGCCTCGGCTATACGCAATGACGATATCCAGGCACTGAAGTTGATGCGATACTTTTCGTTGATGAGACACGAAAGATAGTTGGTATTGGTGCCCAAGGCGACAGCCAGTTCGTCGATGCTGAACTGCTGTTTAAGAAAAACTTTTTCTTTTACCCATGCTTGTAGACGCTTTTCAAGGTCGGTAGGCACTTCTGCCGTATCAGGTTCTTCTTCAATGGCTTTTTGTACCTGTATATATTGGCGCGAGAAGTTGAGAAAACTTACGGCAATGTAGATATACAGCCCGATAATATATACTTGCACCAATAGGTTGAAATAAACGCCCTGAAACATGGTCATAATAGCCAAGAACCACGATACCGCCATAAGGATGACGCTGGTACCTGTCCATTGTATCATGCCGTGCATATTGTTTGAATAATAGTTGTCAAGCCTGTGCACGCTGGCTTGATACTGACGTATGTAGGTATATACAAATCTAACAATAAAGGCTATATATAAGGTGAGGGCCGACAGGCGCAAAACATCGCGGTAAGGCAAAAAAGTGGGGATAATTGCCGATACCGATAAGGCGCACGTCAGCAGCCACAGGCCAGCATCAATCATCATGCGTTGGCGCGTGGCGTATCGCTTGTTCAGCAAACTGAAGAAAGCGTAACATATAAAGATGTCTTCAAGGTAGAAGAGGATGACATCGGCACACTCAATATAATAGTCGTACACGTTCCATTCGCCTTTCGTCAAAAAGCACCATGCAAAAAGGTTGGCACTGAAGAAGAGGTAGGCTCCCACCAGCAGGCGTTTGGCGCGTCGGTAGGGCTTATATTCGGGTGTGAGCGGTGCTTTCACCAAAGCCATAACCATGGCAAGGGTAAGGTATACGGTGGCGTTGCACTGTATCAGCTCTTCAAATATTTTTTCTAGTAAATGCATAGACGAGAACAATATAGTATGCAAAAATACTAAAAACATTTGTAACACGAATTAATGTGTTGCTAAAATAAAGTAAAAGGAAACAAAATGGGTTGTAATTTTTATTGAATAAACGGTATGGATGAAATAAATGGCTTATTTATAGGGGGTTATGAGGCTTTTTAGGTCAAGACGCAAAAAGCGTTGTTCCTTGTAAAAACGCGTTTTTGTAACATTGCTGGGTAATATTACAAGTTTTTACCCGTTTCTTTTCTTCATCTTTACAGCCGTTTAGCTATATAGTTGCTACCTTTGCCAATGTAAAAACAACGAAAACGAATGACTCAGTGGAAGCTCACCAGCGTCATTCAATAGTGTGCCAATAACAGCCAATACAAAACAGAACAATATACATTTTTCTTTTTTTATTCTGCCAGTGCCCGTCGTGATGACGTAGCACTGGTCTTTTTTCGTTGCCTTGCTGTGCCCGTTAATAAGATGCTGTGCAAGCAATGCCCATTGCTGCCACACGGTCGCGAATGGTGTTCAGCTCGTGTCGGCTGGCTTTCGTCAGTTTTGGGGCAGGCGTGTCGCGGTCGATGGTGTATATCATCACCTCTTGTGGGGCAATGTATCGCAGCGCCTTCAGCCAGGGCGTAACGTAGGTGTCGGTGGTGTTGTCAACATTCTTTCGTTCAAACGTGCCCTTCATAAACATGGTTTGTATAATGACGTGCCCTTTAAACGATGCCAGCGTGTTGATGATATCTTTTACCGAATAGTGGCTTGAGGCGGGACGGTTAACCATTTTTATATATTCGTCGCAGCAAGTGTCAAGCTTCAGTATGTTATTGTCAACGCGCATCAGTGCCTGATGCACCTCGGGGCGGTGCGCAAAGGTAGCGTTGCTCAGCACCGATACCTTGGCCTGAGGAAAATATTTGTCGCGTAGGGCAATGGTGTCGTCAATAATCTCGGCAAACTGTGGATGGCTGGTAGGCTCGCCATTGCCCGCAAAGGTAAGCACGTCGGGGATGGTGCCTTCTTGCTGCATGCCCCTTAGTTTGTGCTCCAGCGTTTCGCGCACCTGTTCGCGGGTGGGGCGGGGCAGATGAGGCTTGCGCTCGGCATTAAAGCCACATTCGCAGTAAATGCAGTCGAATGTGCATGCCTTGCCATCGGCTGGCATGAGGTTGATGCCTAACGAAATGCCTATACGGCGGCTGAGTACAGGGCCGTAGATGGGCGATTGATGTAATGCTGTAGCCATTTTTGTTTCTATCTTTATACTTATTTCTATTATTGTTTGTTATCTTTTATTCTTGTATAGTCCGCAAAAGTACATAATTTTCTGTTATGCTGTATGTTTTTTTACCATTCTTTTTTCTTATTGCTGCATCTTTTTATCATCGGTTATATTGGCGTACCATTATCTGTACCTAATTCTTTCACACTCAGCGCTCAATGCTTTCACGCTCAACGTGTAATTGATTCAAATCATTGTATAGATAATATAAAAAGAAAAGGGCCTCCGTTGCTCACGCAAAAGAGACCCCATAAAAACTAATTATTAATTAACCCAAAACATTATCTTTATGATTGCTATTTGATAAAAACTATTTTACATCATGGGTGGACGATGTCCGAAGCCTCCGCGAGGCATGCCCATAGGCCCTCTTGGCCCTCCTGGACGATCGCCTCGGTTGCCAGGGCCCATGCCTTTGCCGCCCATCTTTCCGCCAAACATATTGAAGCGGTAAACCACGTGCAGCATGGCATAGCTGTTTATGTTGTTATACTGTGTGTCGCTGCGCTGCATTGCGTTTACGGTGCGACTGAAGTTGCTCAGGTTGTCGAGAATGTCGTAGAACTGCAGCATCACCGTCAGTGGTTTTCCGCGTAGGAAGCTTTGCGATATTTGTGCGTTCCACACCAGTTCGTTGGTGTTCATCGACTTGTCGTTATATCCTCTTCGGCTGTTCTGATGCAGATCGGTTGAGAGGCTGGTGCCCCACGGCGTGTTGATGATGGCCGAACCACCGTATGAGAACTGCCATGTGTCGAGGTTGCTTTGGCTTTGCAGTTCGTTGCGGCTGTGCATATAGTTTACTGATCCGTCAACGGCCAGCTCGAGCCAATTGGTGCGGAAGCTCAGCTCCAGTCGTTCGCTCAGGTTCATCGACTTGGTAAGGTTCTTTTGCGAGCCTATCGTCTTGTCAATCATCACATATTGTGGCATATTGTTATACGACACGTTGGTTGATGTGTTGACGTTCCACACGCCCGTGGTGTCGATAGAGGTGTTATACATTAGGCCTCCCCTTATGTTCCAGGTGCCGTTAATGTTTACTGGCTGTGAGATGGTGCCACCCGTTTTTTCGTTATAGGTAACCATGTTTCCCACCGCGTTACGTGTTGAGGCAAAGCTCAGGTATGCGTTGATGGCTTGCGACCGCTTCTGTATGAAGTTGTTATAGTTTGCCCACAGGTTGTTGGTGAACGCGGGCTTCAGGCCAGGGTTACCTTTGGTTATGCTCAGTGGGTTGCTGTCGTCGGTGATGTCGAGCATCTGCGACATGCTGGGCTGCGACGTTGTACCGCGATAGTTGATGCGTAGCTGGTGCACCTGGCTGAAACGGTAGCGGAAGTCGAGTGTCGGCGTAAAGTTGGTCACCGTGCGTGTGGTGTCGGCATGCACGCCGTGATAGTCTTGTATGAAGTGCGACCGTTGTGGCTGCAGCATCACACCCGCATTAAAGTTGAACTTGTTGCGTATCATGCGAAACATCATTTCAATGTTGTGCGTGGTGTTTTTATACTCTGAGTATCGGCTCAGCTTCTTGTCTTCATATTCGGTGTAGGGCTTTGGTAACAGGTCAAGATAGCTGTCCCACTGTCGGTAGCTGTGCTGTGCACCAGTGAAGAAGTCTTCGCCCAGGTTACTAAAGTCGTAAGTGGCACGGTCGCTCCTGCTGTAGCTGTAGTTATATTTATAGCTAAACTGCAAGAAGGTGGCCTTCCACAATGGCTCGCTATAGGTGGCCTGTGCCGCGTAGCTCCACTTCTTAGTAGGGGTAACGTTGAAGCGGTTGGTCTGATAGGTAGAGTCGTTGCCCAACTTGTCTTTTACCTGATAGAGGTGTACGTTGTTGGTTGACAGACTCTTGCTATCACTCTCGTTGTACGACACATCGCCGCGCACAGTAACGTTTCGGCCCATGCTATTCAGGCGTCTGTTCACTTGCAACATGGCTCTGGCCGTGGTGTTATCGCTGTATGATAGCGATTGCGAGGTAGAACTGTTCACCATCAAGCCCTGTGCCGCCAGCTGACTAATGTCGGTGGCGTTAAGCGGGTCGTTGACGTACAGGTAGGGGTCGTCGTTGTATGATGCCGATGCGCTGGTGCTCTTGTTGTCGCTTGACGACACTGAGAGCGAGGGGCGAAACATGATGTTGGTCAGCGTGTCAGGCTTCCATTCTAATCGCATCTGTGCGTTCCAGCTGTTGCTGCGCGAGAAGTTTTGACTGATGCTGTTTGAGTAGGCTCCAACTGTGCTCACAAAACTTTCAGATGAGCGTTCTGAGTAGACGTCGCCATCGCTGTGGTTCCAGCGCACGCTTCCGTCAATCTGTAGTTTGTCTCCACTATAATTGAGGTTTGCGCCCCACATTTTGGTCGCGTTAAGGCCATTGTTGGCGCTAAAGCGTCCGCGACCTCCGCCAAAACCTCGGTCGCCCACATTATTGGCGTTGCCAAAGGTCATGGCCCGTAGCTTGTCTTGCATTACGGCAGCCATCAGTTTTTCCGAGTAGCGGTTCTGTGTGCCTATGCTGGCATCGGCATTGGCAAAGATGCCTTTGTTCATGCCTTTCTTGATGCCAAAGTCGAGCACGGTTTGCTCTTCACCGTCGTCAATGCCCGTTACGCGGGCCAGGTCGCTCTTCTCGTCGTAGGCTTTTATGCGCTCTACAATGCTGGTGGGCAGGTTTTTCAGGGCGGTCTTGGTGTCGCCCGTCATAAACTCTTTGCCGTCAATCTTAATCTTCTTTACCTCTTTTCCGTTGATAGTTATTTTTCCTTCGTCGCTTACCTCAGCGCCAGGAAGGCGTTTTACCAGTTCTTCAATGGCCGACCCTTCGGGGGTGCGGTAGGCGGCCGAGTTATACTCGAAGGTGTCGTTCTTCACCACCACCTTTTTGGCCTGCCCCGTAACGGTGGCTCCTTTCAGCATCACGGCATCGGTGCTCATCTTCAGTTGGCCCAATGCCGTGGGGCTGTTTTGTATATTAATGTTGCGTATAAGCGGTTTATAGCCTACGCTCGACAGCTTCAGCAGATAGTGTCCTGCCTTTGGCGCGGTGATGCTGAATGTTCCTTTGTAGTCGGACAGTGCGCCCGCCACGTATGAGCTGTCGGTTTTCAGCAGCTGAACAGTAACCTGTTCCATGGCATCTTTTGTGTCAGTGTCGATGATATTTCCTGTCAGTTTGTAGGTTTGAGCCGAAACTCCTAAGGCTGACAGTGCAAACATCAACATGAGGAAGTAATGTTTCATTTCTTGCGTGTGATATGTTCCTTTGTTACGCGTTTTATTGCGATATCTGTCTTTTTGACGCTAATAGCATGAAAAGGTTTAATTAAAGATAGAAAAAAAGAAAAAAAAGTGCTTTTCTTTATTGAAAGCAGAAGCTTTGAAAGCCCAAAACGTGCCGTAGGTAATCAAATTCGGTTGTTGGTATGCTATTTGTTAACAGGCTTGCTCGACATGGCCACTTGCCTACGCAAAAACAAACGGCATGCTGAAGCCATGCGAAACTTAAAATTAGTCATATATATAAATAGGTGTAAAAAGAACGCTAAACCTATTGTCATATCATAAAAATGCAGTACCTTTGCAGTTCCCCCTCTTAGGTGAGAAAACAAAGCATTATATAAATAATTCTCAAAAACAAAAACATGCACAACATTTACCAACGCCATTCTATGGCTTTAGCGTTGATGCTCTTCGTGCTTCAATTGTTTGCACAAGGGCCCAACAACAGTGGCACTTACTACAAAGCAGCCAACGGACAAAAGGGTAAAGCCCTGAAAACCGCATTATGTTCAATCATCCTCCCGCATAAAGATTTAGGCTATGATGGCTTGTTTGCCGCTTACACCAAGACCGATAAGCGTGCCGATGGCAAGGTGTGGGATATGTATTCGTGTACCACCAATTATAACTTTAGCGACCATGTAGGCGACTATAAACGTGAGGGCGACATCTATAACCGCGAGCACACTGTGCCTCAGAGCTGGTTTAAAAAGGCTTCGCCCATGAAGGCCGACGTTGTGCATGTGGTTCCTACCGATGGCTATGTAAACAACCGTCGCAGTAGTTACCCCTTTGGCGAGACTGATGGCGATCTGTATAAGTCGAACAAGGGCTTTAGCAAAGTAGGTAAGTCGAAGACGCCAGGCTACTCGGGCACTGTATTCGAGCCTAACGACGAGTATAAGGGCGACATTGCCCGCATCTATTTCTACATGGCTACGTGCTATGAGAAGAAAATTGGCTCTTGGGTAAGCAACGGTACCGCATCTACCGTGCTTACGGGCAATTCATATCCCGCCTTTAAGCCTTGGTTCCTTAATATGTTGCTGCGTTGGGCTAAGAACGACCCCGTGAGCCAAAAGGAGATTGACCGTAACAATGCGGTGTATGAGTGTCAGAAGAACCGTAACCCGTTTGTCGACTATCCTGGCCTTGAACAGCTGGTATGGGGGGATAAGCAAGACGTGGCTTTCAGCTATGACAACTATGATGGTAGTAACCCGAACCCCGATCCTACGCCTGATCCTACACCCGATCCTGACCCAACGCCTGACCCAACGCCCGATCCCGATCCAACACCTGACCCCGATCCCACTCCTGATCCTGGTGTTGAGGGCTTAACCTTTGTAAAGGTTACTGCTGCCGATGCGCTGACTCCTGCCGCTACCTATATTATTGTATGGGAAGGTAATGGTACAAAACATCCTTCGGCCTTAGGTGCCTTAGATGCTGCTAAGAAAGACTTTATGTTGGCTAAGCAGGTGACCATTGCTGATAACGGCACCATCACCACCGAGGTAAATAAAAAAGAGAAACCTCATACACTGACCCTTGGTGGTAGCGCAGGCAACTATACTTTCTATGATAATGTAGACAAGAAGTATCTGTCGCTTACCTCTGATAACAATAAGCTGTTTCTGCAAGAGAAAGCCGACGATATGATGGCTAAATGGAACATCAGCATCTCGGGTGGCTATGCATCAATAGCCAATAATAAGTTTGCAAAGCGTGTTATCCAATATAACGCATCGTCACCACGCTTTGCTTGCTACACAGGCAGCCAGCAAAAGGTGGCGCTGTATAAGGCTTCTACCGCTACGGGCATCAACAATGCTCCGCAGTGGAACACCACCTCTACTGATAAGGTAAACGTATATACCGTAACGGGTGTAATGGTGAAACGTCAGGTTGAACGACAGCAGGCCATGCAGCAGTTGCCTAAGGGCATCTACATCATGAACGGACAGAAAGTGGTGATACGATAAATCTATCGAAAATAATAAGAAAACCTACTCGTTTAAAAGAGATAACTTACAAAGTGAAAGTTGCGACCTCTGTCGCGGCTTTCACTTTGTTCGTTTTGTGGCAAATTCTGTTACAAAAGTGCATTGTGTAAGCGTTTTAGCCCACATATTGCATATTTATATAGGTGATATTTACAAAATGAAAGAAAAAAGGCTTAAAATGTTTAATTTCGAATTATAAGGGCCTTGCTAAATTATAATCGAAAAAGAGGGCAAAAATTGTTGCAAAATAGTGTTAAAGAAATAACCAACTTACAATTTAAAACACTATCTTTGCAATAGAAAATAAAACAAAACACATAACACCACAAACCTTTTAAACATTACTACAATGAAAAAGATATTGCTACTTACAATGATGGCCTTTATAACAATGGCATCTTATGCACACAAACGTGTGTCAGAAACCGCTACAGTGGTATCTACCGACACCATTTATTACAATGCTGATTATATTCGTGTTGATAATCGTGCTGATGCAGCTTACGGACGTTTGCTCCTGACCGAAGGCACTGGTAGACAAAAACGCGAGGTCTTTCGCGACTACTATATGAACGGTAAACTGAAACTGGAAGGTGGATATAGCTTCATCGACCTGAACGATGACCGCAATACAAAGGTTGAAGGCGATGTTACTGCTTTCTATCCTAACGGAAAAGAAAAGTATCGTGGCTCGTTTATCGGCGGAAAACCCGAAGGCTATCTTACCGTAATGATGCGCGACGGAAGCATCGCTACCGCTGAGTTTGTAAACGGAATATCACGCTTCAACTATTTCGTTGTGACCGCTACCGATGGCAACCAAACGCGTCGCGACATCAACGATTTAAAGATATTCCTGAAACGATAACAGGAGTATGGCCTAACAGCCACATAAACACAGAAAGATTTTTTCATAAGCAAAACAATAGATATCTCTCTTAAAAAACAAAACAAACAATAAGTAGAAATTGCTAAAGAAATGAAAGGCATGCCTCGTGAGAAGCATGCCTTTTTCGTGTTTGTTCCTTTCCAAACACCTTTTTTATATTATTATTTGTTTTGCTCAAGGCTTTTGCTTACTTTTGTATTGCATAATCATTCAGATGTAGCGCATTGTAACTTACTTGTATTGCATCGTAACTTACTTGTATTGCATCGTAACTCTGAATTCAAACTTATAGCATGTTCAATGGCATGCAGTAATTAACTATTATACCCTTTTCTATGACAAAGAAACACTTACGTCTTGCAATGTTATGGGCCCTTTTGGCCTTTAATGCCCTTATGATGAAGGGCGAAGGATGGGTGCGCATCAACCAGTTGGGCTATCTGCCTCAAGCCACAAAGGTGGCGGTGCTGATGAGCGACCAACCCACTACTGTTGATAGTTTTCAGCTCATCAATGCCTTTACAGGCAAGGTGGCTTATTCCTCAAACCAAGTGCAGGCCATGGGCGCTATGGGAAATATGAAAGCTACTTTCCGCCTGCGCTTCTCTGCCTTTACTCAGCCTGGTACCTATTATATAAAGGTGGGGCAGAGCCGCTCTGAAATATTTCCCATCAATGGGCAGGTGTATAAGGGCACGTCTGACTTTGTGCTAAACTATATGCGCCAGCAACGTTGCGGATGGAACCCCTACATACAGGATAGCTGCCACCAAAAAGATGCTCGCATAAAATATCATCCTACAAAAGAAGGACAGCATATTGACGTGCGTGGCGGATGGCATGATGCTGCCGACTTGCTGCAATATACCCCAACATCGGCAAATGCTATCTATCAAATGCTGTTTGCCTATCAGCAAAACCCATCGGCATTTACCGATCACTATCAGGCCAACGGCATGCCTGGTGCTAATGGTATTCCGGATATTATCGATGAGATTTACTGGGGGCTCGATTGGCTCGACCGCATGAACCCCGCTAAAGGCGAACTGTATAACCAAATTGCCGACGACCGCGATCATGTGGCAATGAAGTTGCCCAACTATGATCCTGCCGACTATGGATGGGGAAAGAACCAAGACCGACCTGTATATTTTGTTGATGGCAAACCGCAACAACGGGGTAAGTTTATGAACGCTACTATGGGCGCCGCCAGCACTGCTGGCAAATTTGCCAGCGACTTTGCTCTGGGATCGTGTGTGCTGAAGCCCTTTTATCCCGAATTTGCTGCTAAGATAGGGGCAAAGGCTGCCGATGCTTATCAGGTGGGTGTTGATAAACCAGGCAACACGCAGACAGTGTCGGTGGTGTCGCCTTACATCTATGAGGAGGATAACTGGGTTGATGATATGGAACTGGGCGCCATGGAACTGTATCGTAAGACGGGCGACCGACAATATTTGTTACAGGCCGTTGAATATGGACGCCGCGAACCAGTAACGCCGTGGATGGGAGCCGACAGCGCGCGCCACTATCAATGGTATCCGTTTATGAATATGGGCCACTATCAGTTGGCTAAGCATGGCACGGATAGCCGCTTGCGTAACGAGTTTGTGCGTAACTTGCGCGCGGGCATCGACCGCGTTTGGCAGCGTGCGCAGGGGCACCCATTCTTGTGGGGCGTGCCTGGTATATGGTGTTCAAACAACCTCACCGTGGCTATGCTCACACAGTGCATACTGTATCGTCAGCTCACCAACGACCGCACCTACGAAGAGATGGAGGGCGCTTTGCGCGACTGGCTGCTGGGTTGCAACCCATGGGGCACCAGCATGATTGTTGAACTGCCTATGGGGGGCGTATATCCCACGCAGCCTCATTCGGGCTATGTGTATCTGAACAAGGGTAACACAACGGGCGGACTGGTTGACGGACCCGTATATGCCACAATATTTAAAGGGCTGCGGGGCGTAAACCTTACCAACGGTATGCGCGCTAACGAGGCTCGCAACTATGAACTGTTTCAGCCTGGCGACGTAGTGTATCACGATAATATGTCTGATTATAGTTCGAACGAACCTACAATGGATGGCACGGCATCGCTCACCTTCCCTCTCTCGGTATATGAAATGGAGGGACGCGAGCAGACGGGCGTCGCCGATAACGCTAACGTGTATGAACAGGCGGGCGCCATTATTAAGGGCGACCCCACAAAGAAACGTATCTGCCTGGTGTTTACTGCCGACGATAAGGCCGACGGTGCAAACACCATCATCAGCACGCTGAAGAAAGAAAAGGTGAAGGGTGGCTTCTTCTTTACAGGTAAGTTTTATGAGATGTATCCCGACATTGTGCGTCAGCTGGTGGCCGATGGACATTATGTAGGTAGCCATAGCTACGGTCACTTGCTGTATGCACCCTGGGAAAAACGCGACTCGATGTTGGTTAGCAAGCAGCAGTTTGTTGACGATATGCTAAAGAGTTATAACACAATGGCAACCTTTGGCATTAGCAAAGAGAAGGCTCCCTATTTTATCCCGCCTTACGAATATTATAATAGTACGGTGAATGGATGGGCGCACGAGATGGGACTACAAATCATTAACTTCACTCCAGGTACGGGCACCAATGCCGACTATACTACGCCTGATATGGGCGAACGCTATAAGTCGAGTGCGCAACTGTATAAGCGTTTGCTCGATTTTGAACGTCAGCATACGCTTAACGGCCATTTCCTCATGATACATTTCGGTACACATCCTTTGCGCACCGATAAATTCTACACCATGCTGCCCAAAATTATCAAAACCTTGCAGCGCCGTGGCTACACCTTTGTATCGGTAGAGGAGATGCTGGGTCTAAACTTGAAGTGATGTTTAGGTAGAAATCGTTAACCGTCGTCGCTACTGGCGACGGTTAACGATGGCTAATAACGTCTAACAATAGTTGACGATAGAAATGAATGTTGCGATGACTATTACCAAAACTTATGATATTGCTCGCTATATTCAAAGCCCGCTGCTTTCAGTTTCTCCTCCAGTGCCGTGCGATCGACATTCATATCGTCACAGAGGGCATCAAGCGAATTATATTCGTCACGTAGCAGCATGTTCACTGCTGAAAATAACATCATCGGATCGTTGGGTAAATGTTCCATAACTATTTTCCTATTCTATATTTTAACTGTTTCTTCTTTTATGTGCAAAAGTTTTGCTAATTTTGTTTCTCTATAACGTTGTTTTATAAACGTTATTGTACAGATATCTTCTTTTAAAGAAATATCAATACTATTATTGACATATAACAAATAATATGCCTACAAACAACATAAGTAAAAAAAATAACCCGACAGACAATATACTGACAGACAATATGCCTACAAATAATATACCGACAAATGCTGACGATGAGCGTTTTATGAAGGCTGCACTTGCCGAGGCACAGGCTGCTTACGATGAAGGCGAGATACCTGTGGGAGCCGTTATCGTGGCGGGTGGACGCATTATAGCTCGTGCCCACAACCTAACCGAAACCTTGTGCGACGTGACGGCTCATGCCGAGATGCAGGCACTAACGATGGCCGCGTCGGCCTTAGGTGGCAAATATCTATCGGGATGCACGCTATATGTTACTGTTGAGCCTTGCATTATGTGTGCTGGCGCCATTGGTTGGGCTCAGGTGAGCCGCATTGTGTATGGCGCGCCTGACGAGAAGCGAGGTTACGCCCTTTACGCGCCCAACGCGTTTCATCCCAAGGCCACCGTCACGCGTGGCGTATTAGAAGATGAATGTAGAACGCTGATGCAGCGCTTCTTTCAAAAGCGAAGATGAAGTGGGAATTCATAATTCATAATAGGTAATTCATGATTTATGATTTATAATTTATAATACGTAATATATAATTCAATAACCAAATAAAAAAGAGGAGGCAATGCCGATGGCGTTGTCTCCTCTTTTTCAATCTTTATATATCAAGGTTTAGCGACACTGGACAGTGGTCGCTACCAAAGATGTCGTTATGTATCTCGGCTGCTGTAACCTTGTCGCGCAAGCGGTCAGACACTAAGAAATAGTCGATACGCCAGCCTGCGTTTTTCTCGCGTGCCTTAAAACGATACGACCACCACGAATATTTTATCTCGTCGGGATGCAGCAAACGGAAGCTATCAGTGAAGCCATTTTGCAGTAAGAATGTCATCTTCTCGCGCTCTTGGTCAGTGAAGCCCGCGTTCTGTCGGTTGGTCTTCGGGTTCTTAAGGTCAATCTCTTGGTGCGCCACGTTCAGGTCGCCACACACTATCACGGGCTTCTTCTCATCTAATTTACGCAGATGCTGGTAGAAGGCTTCTTCCCATGTCATGCGATAGTCGAGACGTCGCAGCCCATCTTGCGAGTTGGGCGTATAAACGGTGACGAGGAAGAAGTCGGCAAACTCGAGTGTGATGACGCGTCCTTCGTGGTCGTGTTCCTCAATGCCGAGCCCATAGGTGACGTTCAGCGGCTGGTGTCGGCTGTAGATAGCCGTTCCCGAGTAGCCTTTTTTCTCGGCATAGTTCCAATACGACTGATAGCCAGGAAATTGTAAGTCGAGCTGTCCTGCCTGCATTTTTGTTTCTTGCAGACAGAAGAAGTCGGCATCAAGGGCTTTAAAGCTATCTTCAAAACCCTTTGTTGTGCATGCCCTTAGGCCGTTAACGTTCCAAGATACAAATTTCATTATACTTTACTTTTTAGCGCCTTTAAGCCCCAGTGCACTTTGCACGTCGTAGGTTTTGCCGTCAATCTCCATGTTTCTGATGATGACATTAGCGGCTACCTTTTTGTTTTGGAAGGCGAGTAATGAATAGTAACCTACATTTCCATAAATGTATGTGGTTCCGAATGTAATCATTACTCTGTGGTTCTGTCCTTCATTTTCGAATGATGTGCTATACTTAAAATCGGTATATTTGGGTAGGAACCAGAACTGGTAGTAGTTGCCAGATGTTGATGCCGATGGTTTATAAACATCATACAGGCTCATGTTGAAGACGATGGGCTTTACGGGTGCTTTTTCAATCAGTGTACGTGTGTCGGCATCGGTAACAAATGCCTTCAGCGCGCTGATAGGGAAGTTCTGAATGGTAGCTGTTGAGTCGATTACATTCCAGTTGATATCTGCTGAGTCGGGTTTCTCGGCAGTTTTGTTGGGAATGTATATCTTGCCTTCGTATGTACCAGCAGTTACAAGCATGGCATCCTGCTTTTGTTCTTTTGTGGGCGGTGTATAACCAGTGCCATTGTCATCAGTGCTAAGACATGACGTGAGCGATGTTGCTGCCAATGCGATGCAGAGCAGCGAGAGAAAAGCTGTTTTTAATTTGTTCATATCAAATAATTCTTTTTTTTGTTCATTACTAAATATAAAATGTGCTTTCTTGCCATTTCTTGCATAAAGAGAAAGAAAATTTTATTATGTTGCATTGGGTTTATATTTTTCTTGCTTCGCCTCTTAGCAGGTTCATAAACTCTTCACGTGTTTTGGCCTGATTGAAGGCTCCGCTGAAGGCGCTTGTGGTTGTGATGCTGTTTTGTTTCTCTACGCCACGCATCTGCATGCACATATGTTTGGCTTCAACCACCACCATTACGCCCAGAGGTTTGAGGGTGTCTTGTATGCAGTCCATGATTTGTTGTGTGAGGCGCTCTTGCACCTGCAACCGATGGCTGAAGATATCAACTACGCGTGCAATTTTGCTCAGCCCCGTGATGTATCCGTTGGGGATGTATGCCACATGTGCTTTTCCGTAGAAAGGCAACATATGGTGTTCGCACATTGAGAAGAAGTCGATGTCTTTCACCATGACCATTTGGTTATACTTCTCGGCAAACAGTGCGTCGGTCAACACTTTGTGTGCGTCCATGGTGTAGCCTCTTGTCAGCACTTGCATGGCCTTTGCCACGCGCATGGGAGTTTTTTCCAGGCCCTCGCGGTCTGGGTCTTCGCCAAGCAGTGTTAATACTTGGCGGTAGTGTGCGGCGAGCTCGTCGAGCCCTTCGCGGTATTCTGTTTCTGTATTCATCTGTTTGTTGTTTGTTTTCTTTTCGGTGCCCCTAATTGTTATTAGTAGGCTACAGTTATTTTTCCGCTTACGATGCAGGCTTCTTTGAAGCCCAACTTTTTCAGTTGTTTTAAGATATGGCTTGCCTCTTCATAGGAGCGGAAGTTGCCTACGCGGCAAATCCATCGTGGCGAGTAGAAGTGTACATATACGGGCAGTTCTGGGAACACTGCTTTTACGTCGTTTCCAGCCTGTTGCACTCTTTTTTTGTCTTGTCGGCTATTTCCACCGCTCAGCACTTGCACACGATATCCGTTTACCTTGTAGCTTCGTTTTGGTAGCTTTCGTCGTGTGTCGATGGTTGCGCCTTCGTTTTCTGTTTCGTTGTTGTTTTCAGCGTTTGCATTATGCTCGCTGTGTTGTATATTGTTCCTGTTGGCAGGATGTTCCTCTTTCTTGTTATTGTCGGCTTTCTTGTTATTGTCGGCTTTGCCCGGTTTGTGTGGTGTTGTGTTTGTGGTGGTGTTAGTGTTTTCAGGTTTCTTTGTTTCTACCTTTTTATGTCCCGACACGTCGGCGTTGTCTACCAGTTCGTCAATGTCGTGGCTTTGAACAACCGTTACCGTAGCCTTTCCTGCCTCTTTTTTCTGAATGTGTTGCAGGAACGACTGTGCCTGAAGCTTTGTTACGGCTCCGATAACCAAGATGATGGTGAGGACGAATGGTTTCATATAAGAATGAAATATATATATTATATATGTATATGTTGAATGAAAAACCAGCAAGCCGTCTTTACCCGCTTGTTATGTTGTAGCAAGCAGATAAAGGCGGCGGTGCTGATTTAATGTTTAATGTTATGATGCTTATTTCTTCCAAGCGTCGATAATGCCCTTGAAGTCGGCTGCCTTCAGAGAAGCGCCACCGATGAGGCCACCGTCGATTTCGGGTTTAGCAAACAGCTCAGGAGCGTTGCTGGCCTTGCAGCTACCACCGTAGAGGATAGATGTTTCCTCAGCAGCCTCGTTGCCATACTTTTCAGCAACGATAGAGCGGATGTAAGCCAACATTTCTTCAGCCTGGTCAGAAGTAGCGGTCTTGCCAGTGCCGATAGCCCAGATGGGCTCGTAAGCGAGGATGATGTTCTTCCAAGCCTCTGCATCGAGGTGGAATACTGAACCCTCGAGCTCAGCCTTAACCACGTCGTTCTGCTTGTTAGCCTCACGCTCTTCCAGAGTCTCGCCGCAGCAGAAGATAATCTTCAGGTTGTGCTTCAGAGCCAAGTCTACCTTCTCCTTCAGAATCTCAGCAGTCTCGCCGTAGTACTGACGACGCTCTGAGTGGCCGAGGATAACATACTGTGCGCCAGTGCTCTTAACCATTTCGGCTGAAACCTCGCCAGTGTATGCGCCCTTCTCTTTGTCAGCGCAGTTTTCAGCGCCGAGGCCTACGATAGAGGCGTCGAGCACCTGAGCTACAGAAGCCAAGTGGATGAACGGAGTGCAGATTACTACGTCGCAGTTGGGTTTGTCAGCAACGAGAGCCTCGTTGATTTCTTTGGCGAGAGCTACGCCATCCTGCAGGTTCATGTTCATTTTCCAGTTGCCTGCTACAATTTTCTTTCTCATTTTCTTTTTAGTTTTTAAAATGCTAAATATTTTATTTGAATTGCTTTTTTCTTTTTCTCTAATCCATTTTGACCATGCCCACAGTCGGTCGGCAAAGGTGAGCAGTGAGAGGGGCAGCACAAACCACAATAGCAGTTTTAGTAGTTTTCTTGCTACGCCAGGGTCGGTGATATGTCCGAATGTACTTTTTTCAGGTGCCAGCGTTAGTTGTGATGTTTGTGGCAGCCTGTTGTGGCTCCATTTATTTATTACCACGCCATCTTTTATGAGCAGCAGTCCGGGGTTGCTTCGCACGATGGTTTTCAGGGTGGTGGCGTCGGTATTGCAGAAGATATAGTCGGCCCCCGTCATGTCAATCCATTTATCAATGCCCTTCTTTAGGCTTGCCGTGAGGCAATAGAAGGGTATGTGCCAGTCTTGTGCATACTCGTATATCTGGTTGATGTCGCCAAAGTTAGAGTCGTCGGCCTGTTCCAGATAGGGCGATATCAGCAAGAAGGTGTATCCTTTTCGGTTCAGCACCTCGCTGGTAATGTCTTGGTCGGTACCAATGGGCGTCATGCTGAAGTCGTGTATGGGTGGCACGTATCCTTCTTTTGTTTGCACGGTATGGCTGTCGACAAACGTCCAGGTAGAGTCGGGATAATTGTCGAGCGTAAACTCTTTCTGCACGCCATCTTTTTGCATGATGAACGTTGTGCTGAATTCAGGCTCTTCGGCTCCGTTGGGTATCTCCATGCCCTTGCGCAGGTTGGCGCCTATGTGGTAGGGGCGGAAGTCGAACATGGGCAGGTCGTACAGGCTGATGGTTGACACGATCAAGATGAACAGCCCAGCATAGTTGCGCACAATCCATTGGTTACTTTTCGATATAAGCCTTGGCATGCGCTGTGGCCATATCAGCACTACGGCGGCAGCAGCCATGAGCACGATGTTTTTCAGCAGTGTTTGCTCGTTGGTTAGCACGATGGCATCGCCAAAGCAGCCACAGTCGCTTACAGGGTTGGCAATGGCTATCCACACGGTGAGCAATGTCATTATGGCCATGAAGATGGCGGTGAGCAATGCTGTGCGCTTGCGGCGTATGGCGAAGAGCAGATAGATGCCGATGGAAAACTCGAAGAGGCCCAACAGCACGGCGGCTGCCAGTGTGGCCCAGTCGGGCACCCAGCGGTCGAGGCTCATGGCCACAGCATAGTCGTGCAATTTATATTGCATGCCCAACGGGTCGACGGCCTTCACAAATCCTGAGAAGATGAAGGTGACGGCCAGCACCAGTCGGCAGATGTTCACCCCGAGGGTGATAGGCCACTGTCGGTTTGGGGCTTTGCTTTCGGTTTCGTTTACCTCTGTTGTCATGCTTTAGCAGCCTCTTGTTCCGATAGTTTTATCAGTCCAAACACAGCATAGTTGATGATGTCCATATAGTTGGCATCAATGCCTTCTGATACGCGTGTGTCGCCATGATGGTCTTCAATTTCTTTTACACGCTCAATCTTGGTGAGGATGAGGTCGGTGTAACTGCTCACGCGCATATTGCGCCATGCCTCGTTGTAGTCGTGATTTTTTCTGAGCATCAGCTCCAGCGACGTTGTGGCAAAGGCGTCGTATTGTGCCAAGGCCTCTTCGGGCGATATGTCGACGGTGTCGGCAAAGCCGCGTTCGAGCTGTATCAGCCCCACGATGCCATAGTTGACCAGTGCCACAAATTCGGGTCGTATGCCCTCGTTCACCAAGGCCTTGCCTGTTACTTCGAGCGAGCGTATGCGCTTGGCTTTGATGAACAGCTGGTCGGTGAGCGACGACGGACGTAGTATTCGCCATGAAGCACCATAGTCGTGCAACTTGTCGGCAAACAGCGCACGACACTCGGCCATTGCGCTTCTAAACTGTTGTTCTGTCTTTGAATTGCTCATAATGTGGGTACAAATTTAGTGGTTTTTTATGATATGTGCAAACTATCACCTTAAAAACTCGTGCGTGAGGCGTGTATGTGCCCCTTTATGGTCTGTGGTATAGTGGTGCTCGGCCTGTTAATATTGCTTAAAGGGTAGGTGGAAAGGGTGCATATAACCGTTCTTTTACTGTTATATGAATATAAACCTTTACTATATGCTAACAAATAAAACTTTTTCATTGCTGCTGAGCGCAGCCACAGCCCTGGTGCTGAATGTGCTACCCGCACAGGCCGACAACCATTTGCCTGCCTGGGCTTTTGGTGGCTTCGAGCGTCCTGAGGGCGTAAATCCGCTTATCACTCCTAATGTGTCAACCTCTT
>USAI01000043.1 GCA_900552675.1 uncultured Prevotella sp. | reverse complement strand
TATATGTATCATATACATAAAAAATGTGACACACTTTTATATAAAAAAGAAGAACACGTTACTGCAAATATAAACCAATAATAATAACAAAAACAAGAATATGATTATAGCTATCGACTTCGACGGTACTGTTGTCGAACATAAATATCCTGAAATTGGAGAAGAAAGACCTTTTGCCACTGAAACGCTTAAGATGCTTATCAAAGACCATCACAAGCTTATCTTATGGAGTGTGCGCGAAGGAAAGCTCTTGCAAGATGCCGTAGATTGGTGTCGTGAAAGAGGCGTTGAGTTTTACGCTGTGAATAAAGACTTCCCTGAAGAAAAGGTAGAATATAACGACCACTTTTCGCGTAAAATTAAGGCCGACCTCTTCATCGATGACAGAAATATTGGCGGTCTGCCCGACTGGGGACAAATTTATCAAATGATAAAAGAGCGAAAAACCTATGCCGAAGTGCTAAGAGAACAAAATGGCGAGGTAATAGCATCATCAAAAGGCAAGAAAAAACATTGGTGGCAGATATAATAAACATCTGTAACAACTGTAACATAACAGAGAAAGAAATGGATAAGAAAGATTTAAGAATAGTATTTATGGGAACGCCTGAATTTGCAGTTGAATCATTGCAAAGAATGGTGGAAAACGAATATAACGTTGTGGCTGTGGTAACACAACCCGATAAGCCTGTGGGACGTCATGGCTCAATTCTGCGCCCATCACCTGTAAAGCAGTATGCGCTGGAGCACAACATTCCTGTACTGCAACCTGAAAAGATGAAAGACCCACTATTTGTAGAGCAACTAAAAGCACTGAACGCTGATATTCAGGTAGTGGTGGCGTTCAGAATGTTGCCAGAAATAGTATGGAGTATGCCTCGTTTCGGAACATTCAATGTGCATGCTGCATTGCTTCCGCAATATCGCGGAGCAGCACCCATCAACTGGGCGGTAATCAATGGCGAAACAAAGACGGGTGTAACAACCTTCTTTCTCGACCACGATATTGACACAGGACGCATCATCATGCAACGCGAATTCGACATTCCCGATGATGCTGACGTAGAATATGTTTACGATGGACTGAAGCACCTTGGTGCCGACATCTGTATCGACACTCTGAACCTTGTATTAGAAAAGGGCGAAGAGGTTGAAGCTATTCCTCAACAAGAAGAAGGCACACTACATGCGGCGCCCAAACTGTTTAAAGAAACATGCTGCATCAACTGGAACCAAAGCGCCAAACAGGTTTACGATTTTGTAAGAGGTCTTTGCCCCGTACCTGGAGCATGGTGCGACATTGCAACAGCAGAAGGCAAGCCCGTTACTATTAAGATTTTTAAAGCCAAGAAATTGTCAAACGACAACACACAAGCTCTGCCTACACCTGGCACAGCAGGCTCTATCTACAGCCAACACGGACATTTATATATTGCCGCCACCGACAACTGGCTCGAAATTACTGAGCTACAGATGGCAGGAAAGAAACGCATGAGTGCTAAAGATTTCTTGAACGGCAACAAACAGATTGACGAATATAGCGTAGTATAGCCACATATATTGACGATGATAGCACACTTAGAAAAACAAAAACTTGTATAGTTAAAAATATTTTTCTAATTTTGTGCTACACGTCTTATATGTATTGAGATATAACACGATATAGATGATTATTGGAGATTAATATTTTATAAAGATGACACAACAGGAAGATATCAAAAGAGCCATTGAAACACTTAGAAATGGAGGCGTTATACTCTACCCCACCGACACAGTTTGGGGAATAGGATGCGACGCCACAAACCCCGAAGCCGTAAAGAAAGTGTATGAAATAAAACATCGCGACGACTCGAAAGCACTCATCTGCTTAGTCGATTCAGATGCTCGTCTGCAACGCTATGTACGTAATGTGCCCGATGTAGCATGGGATATTTTTGAATTGGCAACAAAACCCACTACCATTATTCTTGACGATGCTGTAAACCTCGCACCCAACTTGATTGCTGAAGATGGTACCATTGCCATGCGCATCACACAAGAACCATTCTCGAAAGAACTGTGCTACCGTTTTCAAAAGCCATTGGTAAGCACCAGCGCAAACATTAGTGGCGAGCCCGCAGCTCAAAACTATTGCGATATTAACGAAGAACTGCTGAACGCAGTCGACTATGTATGCTGGTCGCGCCGACAAGAGCACAAGCCTCACACGCCAAGTAGCATTATCAAATTAGAGAAGAATGGCACTGTTGCCATCATTCGAAAATGACCATGATCATCAAAAGACGATAAAACTATTATCAAAACACGATAAGAGTTTTTATCAAAACACGATAAGAGCTTTTATCAAAACACGATAAGAGCTTTTATCAAAACACGATAAAGTGTTTTATCATTTACATACGAAAGAAGCCTTTATACACAAATAACAGATATATCATAAAATGGGACAGGCAACAACAATCATTGAAACTCCAAACAGCACTGAAGGAAAAGAATGGCAGCAACAGTTGCTAAAAAGGTTGTTGATATGGCGAGAAAAACATATCACCGACCGACAAATGACAATTATCCTTGCTTTCGCCATCGGTTTCTTTGCTTCAGTTGCTGCCTTTGTTCTGCATTTTATCATTAGCGAGATACAGGTGTTACTGACATCACATTTCAGCAACAGTTCATACAACTGGTGGTATCTTGGTTTTCCTGTTATCGGCATCTTTTTAACCTCACTGTTCGTGCGATATGTTGTTAAAGACAATATATCACATGGTATCACTCGCATCTTGTATGCCATCTCATCAAAACGCTCACGACTGAAACGACACAACTGCTGGACATCTGTTATCGCTTCAGCCATAACCATCGGATTTGGTGGTTCGGTAGGTGCCGAGGCCCCTATTGTGTTAACTGGTTCTGCCATCGGTTCAAACCTTGGACAATTGTTCAAGATGGATAACAAAACATTGATGTTGCTGGTAGGATGCGGAGCTGCAGCTGCTATTGCAGGCATCTTTAAAGCACCTATAGCAGGACTGGTGTTTACGCTTGAGGTGCTGATGGTAGACCTCAGCATGGCATCATTGTTACCCATCTTAGTGGCCAGCGTAACAGCCACCTGCTTCACCTATATATTTATGGGGTCCGACTCGCTCTTCTCGTTCCATCTTGATGGCGCATGGATTGTTGAACGAGTGCCTGCAAGCATCGTGCTGGGCATTGTTTGCGGAATAGTAAGTCTGTATTTCATTCGCACCATGACTGTATGCGAAAATGTTTTTGCAAAAATGAAGAACTCAAGATACGGAAAACTCTTTTTAGGAGGCCTTATGCTTAGTTCGCTCATCTTCCTCTTCCCCGTTCTTTACGGCGAAGGATATCACGCCATAAACATCTTACTAAACAGCGACACTGAAGCCGACTGGAATGCATTGCTCAACAATTCACTCTTCTATGGACACGGCAATCTGCTCATTCTGTACGTTGCTTTGGTAGTATTGACAAAGGTGGTGGCTACGTCGGCTACAAATGGTGGAGGTGGCTGTGGTGGTACATTTGCACCTTCACTATTCGTAGGAGCCTTCAGCGGCTTTCTTTTCGCACGTCTATGGAATATCTATCAGGTAGGCATCTATATCCCTGAGAAAAACTTTACATTATTAGGCATGGCTGGCGTTATGGCTGGCGTTATGCATGCGCCCCTTACAGGTATATTTCTTATTGCCGAGATAACAAACGGTTACGACCTGTTTATCCCCTTGATGATTGTCAGCACCTGTTCAGTAATGACCATCAGCCTCTTTGAACCTCACAGCATTTATGCCATGCGTTTGGCACGCCAGGGCAAGCTAATCACGCACCATACAGACAAATCGGTTTTAACGCTTATGAGCCTCGATAGCGTTATTGACAACGACTACATAGCAGTAAGCCCTGATATGCAGTTAGGCAAGCTCGTAAACGTCATTAGCAAGAGTCATTCAAGCTTCATACCCGTACTAGATAGTGCTGGTGCATTGTTAGGCGAAGTGGATATTACAAAAATCCGACACATTATGTTCCGCATTGAGCTTTATTCAAAATTTCATGTAAGCCAGATAATGACGCCTGTGGCCGCACGCTTAACAAATAATGATAAGATGGAAGATGTTATGAAAAAGTTTGAAACAACAAACACCAACTATCTTCCTATTGTTGACATCAACAACATCCTTATTGGCTACGTGTCACGCGTAAGAGTATTTAGCATGTATCGCAAAACCGTAGCCGACTTCTCTGCCGAATAATGCCTTTTAAAAAGCATGTACAGATAGAAAGATATATTGTGAGAGAGGATATATAGATAAAACTATATATAGAAAGAAATATCTGTTGAAAGAAATATCTGTTGAAAGAAATATCTGTTGAAAGAAATATCTGTTGAAAGAGGTAAATACAAAAAAGATAAACATACAGGTAGGAGATGTACACAAAGAGAATACATTAAAGAGGATACGTTAAAGAGAAAAAACATAATCATATAAGAGCAAAAAAAATTGACTGTCTCACGACAACCAATTTTCTTAACCTTAATAATCTAATACCATGAAAAACACGATACAAAGTTACGAATTTATTTCATGTATGCCAATTATTTTGCATTTTGCACATGCATAGTAACATTATTTAAAGAATTTCCCATCCCATTTATATTTTCTTTGCAAGAATAAGGTTCTTAGTGCCTTATCTTCATCCGTAAAATTCCAGGCTGTTTTAATATTAACGAACAAGCATTGGGTTTGCGGATCAAGTTTTGCCTCAAAGAAATAATGATCTACAGAAGCAAGAAGTTCTTCATAACGTTGAACCGACATTGTGTCAGGTTTTTGTACAAACGTATCAAAAGAAAAAGACATTGTTTGCAACAGTTGCCATTGCATTGAATACATCTGCACACTACTTTCTTTTTCAGGACCAGCAAACGTTTTAATCATGCAAATGAGGCTATCGCCCTCTGTACGAGGCAATATACACAGTTGCAACTGGCATGCGTCGCTCAGCTGTGCCTGCAGATAGTTGGCCGACAACGTATCTATTTTACTCGTTCCTTTTAACAAATTCTGCACCTCAGCCTTCGCCCCCATCTCATAAAGGTCAGCACATTCTAGACGCAATTTTTGATTGAGATAAGGTGCGATAGAGTCAGGCATACTTACCCACACATCTTTAACCGACGTGGCCGAGATAGCACTAAAAGGCAAACAACACAATGCTGTAACAGCCAGTATTGTCCTTACATATTTCTTTATCGTCATATCTTTGTTACAGAAAAAGGAACAAGTGTGCTGGAACAAATTTCCAACACACTTGCCATATTAATTGAATATGATATTATTCAAATCAGAACAGACTGAATAATCACAAATAAGATTTAAAACAATTATGTGATTAATCATCCAGGCCAAGACTCTTCTTGATAGCCTTAATCTTTTCTGTACCTTCAGCGTCGCAACGCTCATAGCAACCAGCACACTTCATGGTGCCTTTCACCTCAAGATAGAATTTAATCTTGGGTTCAGTTCCTGAAGGACGTACGCTAACCTTAGTATCGTCATCGCAGAACCACTGCAACACGTTGCTGGTAGCAGGCATATCAAGTTTAACAACAGATCCATCAGCGTTCTTCTGTTCCAGTGTTTGATAGTCTTTCCAAACTACCACTTTGCTGCCACCAAGCTCTACGGGCGGGTTCTCGCGGAAACGAGTCATCATAGCCTTAATTTCATCAGCACCAGTTTTACCAGGACGAACAACGTTTACTGTATATTCTTTCGAGAAGCCATACTCGATGTAGATATCCATCAACAAGTCGTAGAGAGTTTTACCCTGATCCTTAGCATAAGCACAGATTTCAGCCAACAAAGAGCAAGCCGAAACAGCATCTTTATCACGAACAAAGTCTTCAGCCATAAAGCCGTAACTCTCTTCACCACCACCAATATATTGTTGTTTTCCTTCAGAGATAGCAATCTCACGAGCAATCCATTTGAAGCCAGTAAAACAGTCGCGCATCTCGATATGCTGCTTTTCAGCAATCTTACGAATAACCTCAGTGGTAACGATTGTCTTCACGATGAAGTCGGTGGGCTGCATCTTACCCATCTTAATGCGGTTTGTGATGATATAATACAAGAAGATGAGGCAAGTTTGGTTACCATTGATCAGCACCCATTCGCCCTTATCGTTCTTACAAGCCATACCTACACGGTCAGCATCAGGATCGCTAGCCATCACGATGTCGGCATCAATAGCTTTAGCATCGCGCAGAGCCAATGTCAGAGCCTCACCATTCTCAGGGTTCGGGCTCTTCACTGAGGGGAAGTCGCCACTTCTAACCATCTGCTCTTCAACACAATGCACGTTGTCGAAGCCCCAAAGTTTCAGTGAGCGAGGGATCAATGTCATACCTGTTCCGTGCAACGGAGTGTAAACAATCTTCAGGTCGTGCTGACGCTTGATAACCTCGGGATCAATAGAGACGGTACGCACCTGCTCAAGATAAACCTTATCAACGTCTTCACCAATAATTTGGATAAGTTCCTTGTTGCCAGCAAACTTAACGTCTTCAATCGACACTTTATTTACCTCGTCAATGATTCCAGTATCATGGGGTGAGAGCACCTGAGCACCATCTTCCCAATAAGCCTTGTAACCGTTATACTCGCGGGGGTTGTGTGAAGCGGTGATGTTTACACCTGCCTGGCATCCGAGATGACGAATAGCGAACGAACATTCAGGCGTAGGACGCATATCATCAAAGAGATAAACCTTAATGCCATTGGCCGAGAAAATGTCGGCTACGGTTTCAGCATAAAGTCGACTATTGTTGCGACAATCGTGGCAAACCACTACCGAGATAGTCTCGCGTGATGCGAAGTTAAGCTTCAGATAGTTGGCAAAGCCCTGTGTGGCCATACCCACAGTATATATATTCATACGGTTGCTGCCAGCACCCATAATGCCACGCAAGCCGCCTGTACCAAACTCGAGGTCTTTATAGAAACTTTCAATAAGGTCGGTTTTATCCGTGTTGTCCAACATTTTCTGAATTTCAGAACGTGTTTCTTCGTCAAAAGAGGGTGAGAGCCACTGTTTAGCTTTGGCCTCACACTGCGCAATAAGCTCTGTATTATTTTCCATAATAAATATGTTGTTTTTAGTAAATATGAATGTCAGGTTATGTCATTACCTACATATAGGTTATGCAAAGATAACATAAAATGTAAATAACGCAAAACAAAAGGGTGTTTATTTTTAAGATTATCTCAATTCAGGAACGACGGCAAAATACACTAATTCTTTATCAGTAAGATTCTCCATATAGTGGCTATGACCTTCGGGGCAATAGTGCACTTGTCCTGCCACTGCTTTTTCTACTTTTCCATCATAATGTATCGTAGCCTCACCGCTTAGCACAAATACTATTTCGCAATTGCCCTCATGGCAATGCAAGCCCGTTGAAGCGCCCGGAGCCAGCGAGTGTTTCATTATTTTGCATTGTTCGTCAACATAGTTGCGGGCCGTTAATATGCCCTTTCCACCTTTGAAGCCGTCGATATCAACGGGATTAATCTCAGAAAAATCTATAATCATAATTATATTGAAATTAAGAAGGCGCGCCAAGATATACTCTTGCGCGCCTCAATTGTTAATGTTTCTTCTTCAGTTTCAGTTTCGGTATATTTACCTTATCGCCTACTGATAGATGACCTTTATTTACAGCCTCGACATAGCACTCCATACCTTCGCCCAAATAAGCACGGCTAATCGATTTCAGTGATTGACCTTGGCGTAGTGTCACCGTTTTATCAATACCAATAATCTGATAGGCACCAGTGCGCACACGAGAGTCAGCATCATAAGCCGAAGGTGCAGGAGCTTTTGTCTCAGGTGCTTTCACCGTCACCGCAGGTTTCTTAGCCTCTTCATTTGAAGGTTTTGCTGCCGAAGGTGTTGAGGAACCAACAGAAGCCGAAGCTGTCATGAACGACACATTCTCGGTTTGGGCATCCTTCTCATTTACCAACGTTCTGAAACGATTTGACAGCAAATCATAATCTTTTTGCAAAGTTGCCAGTTGCGTTTTGTTTTGCTGTTCTATTGACAAATGATAATAAATGCCCCATATGCCAGCAGCCACAAGAACAATCGCTACAGCCGAAACCACTCCCATTATCCACATGGAACGTTTATAAAGGAAGGCCGACCTTCGACATGAATTCTTTAACTTTCTGTTTTCGTTCTTCAAGGCAAAGTTTTCATTTTTCAACCTTTCAATACATTCAGCAGCAACTTGAGTTTTGGGCGAATCAGTTTTTTCTTGAGTCGTTGCACATTGGGGTTGCGATGAAGTATCCGTATTAGCTTCTTCTGTCTTTTTCGCTGAATGCATTGCATCAATATGCACATTAGCGATATGCAATGACGATATATTAAGCGAAGCCATATCATTGGCAACGGCATCGTGTGAAGATGAGGTTGCTTCTTCAGTTTTCGCTACTGGTTTTTCAGAAGCAGAAGGCGTGTTTTCTGGAACAGGAACTGATGCTTCAGAAGCAGGAGCTGGCTTTTCAAGAGCAGCATCAGTTTCACTCTGAACAGGCATTGTTTTTTCTGTTTCATTCGTTACGACACCTTCATCTACGTCTGAAGAGTTTTCCATTTCCTCAGTAACGTCAGCAGTATCATTCTCCGACTCTGTTTGTGAAAAATCGACACCCTCGTTCAGCACCACAGTTTCAAATTGAGCAAACGGGCTGTTCACTCTATCACGCAATACCACATCAGGCGTAAAGGTTATCTTGTTGCGTCCCTCAATAACGATGCGTTCGCCAGTGTTTACGTCTACACTTTCTCGAGCATTTACGCTCGTTATCTTAAACGTTCCCAGCGATTTTACCTTCACGTTTTTTTCTCGTTCTATCCCTTCACGCAGCACGGCAAACATCTGTTGTACAAAGCGTTCAGCGGCCTCCTTATCAAGGCCATACTTAGCTATAACATCGCGTGTAAGATCTACGCGTTTAACGTTCGTCATCAGCGCCTCCTTTCTTCAACATCTCTTTCATTGAGACATCTGGTTTAAAGTTCAGCACCAGTTTTGGCGGCACCATCATACGTTGCCCTGAAGCCGGATTTACGACGATGCGTTCCATCCGGTTTTTCAGTTCAAAGGTTCCAAAGTCGGGAACTGAAACATTGTCGCCCTCATCAAAATAAGACGCCATTGTTTCGATCACGCACCTCACAAGCTTTTGAGTATTGTCTTGCGTATAACCAGTACGCTGAGCCAATTCAGTGATGAAATCTTTGTTATTCATAGAGAAAGGAATAGAAAAGTTATGACTGTGGTTACGACTCTTATTTTTCTATCAGTGTAGCATAAAGGTCAAAGTCGTCGCTATCATTAATATGCACGTTGTAGAAACAACCTACACGCAGACGTTTGTCAGCCGACACCAGCACCTCGGGGTCAACCTCGGGCGAGCAGAATTCAGAACGTCCGATGTAATAGTCGCCCTCCTTACGGTCAATGATAACACGCATATCGGTACCCACCTTTGCGGCCTCAACCTCAGCGCTCACCTGTTGTTGCAAGGCCATCAGTCGGTCAAGACGACGTTGTTTCACCTCGGCAGGCACATCGTCATCATAATGTTCAGCGCTATACGTGCCCTCTTCTTCCGAATAGGCAAAGGCACCCATACGTTCGAAACGAGCCCAACGCACAAACTCCATCAGTTCATCAAAGTCGGCATCGGTTTCGCCAGGAAAGCCCACCAGCAACGTGGTGCGCAAGTGTATGCCAGGCACACGTCGACGAATTTCGGCTACGAGGTCCATCGTTTCTTGCTTCGACACATGGCGGTGCATGCGTGTAAGCATATGGTCAGAGATATGCTGCAATGCAATGTCAAGATACTTGCACACATTGGGGCGAGCTGCCATCACATCGAGCAGTTCAAGGGGGAACTGATTAGGATATGCATAATGCAAGCGTATCCACTTCACGCCATCAATATCGGCAATATGATCAATCAGTTCAGCAATATGGCGCTTGCCATCAATGTCAACACCATAGTAAGTAAGTTCTTGAGCGATTATCTGAAATTCTTTCACGCCCTGCTTTACCAGCTCGCGCACCTCATCAAGAATTTCAGCTTCAGGTCGGCTTACATGTTTGCCTGTAATAATAGGTATGGCGCAGTAGGCACAACGGCGATCGCAGCCTTCACTAATCTTCAAATAAGCATAGTGACGCGGCGTGGTAAGCACGCGCTGTCCGTTGCAAGCCTGTTCTACATTCTTACCCAGATCTTTTATCAAATCTTTATAGTCGAACTTGCCGTAATACTTATCTACCTGTGGTATTTCTTCCTCCAGTTCTTTACGATAGCGCTGTGACAGGCATCCCATCACAAACAGTTTCTTCAAACGGCCTTCTTCCTTGGCTTGGGCAAATTCAAGAATGGTGTCGATGCTCTCTTGTTTTGCATCTTCTATAAAGCCACAAGTATTGATAACAGCAATCTCTCCAGAGGGATGCTTCGGGTCGTGCGAGCAGTGATAGCCAGCAGCCTCAAACTGGCGCATGAGGCTTTCACTATCGACGAGGTTCTTCGAGCAACCCATCGTTATAACGTCAACGTGTCCTGTTTTCATTGTTTATTTGTTATCAAAGAGAGAATCGACAAATTGTTTCTTATTAAACAGCTGCAGAGCCTCCATCGACTCGCCCAGTCCGATATATTTCACGGGCACCTTCAGCTGGTCGCTAATGCCTATCACCACGCCACCTTTGGCAGTACCATCAAGTTTAGTGATAGCCAACGAGGTGATAGAAGTAACGGCCGAGAACTGTTTTGCTTGCTCAAAAGCATTTTGGCCCGTGCTGCCATCTAACACCAGCATTACCTCGTCGGGAGCGGTAGGCACCACTTTTTTCATTACTTCCTTTATTTTCTTCAGCTCGTTCATCAGGCCCACCTTGTTGTGCAAACGTCCTGCGGTATCAATAATAACCACATCGGCGCCATTGGCTTTGGCTGACGAGATTGTATCAAAGGCCACCGAAGCGGGGTCAGAGCCCATCTGTTGTTTAATAACAGGCACACCTACACGCTCGCCCCAAATGCAAATTTGCTCAATGGCAGCAGCACGGAAGGTGTCGGCAGCTCCAAGATACACCTTCTTACCAGCTTTCTTAAACTGATAGGCCAGCTTTCCTATCGTGGTGGTTTTACCCACACCGTTTACACCCACTACCAAGATAACATAGGGGGTATGGTCGGCCGGAAGGTCCCAGTCGTCATTGTCTTGGGTATTATTTTCTGACAGCAGAGCAGCAATTTCTTCTCGCAAGATGCGGTTCAGTTCTGATGTCGACACATACTTGTCTCTGGCCACACGCTCCTCAATGCGTTTAATAATTTTCAGCGTAGTGTCTACGCCAACATCAGAGGTGATCAGCACTTCCTCAAGATTGTCAAGCACATCGTCATCTACCGTCGACTTGCCTGCTACGGCACGCGCCAGTTTATCAAAGACACTGTGTTTGGTCTTCTCAAGACCATCATTCAGTATTTCCTTCTTGTTTCTGTTGAAAAGTCCAAATATTCCCATGGATTGAATTTATTTATTGCAAAAGTAACAAATTAAATCGATTTTTAGAGGATATTTTATATATATTTTCGCCCAAGCACTTGTAAATGAGAGAAATGTTTGGGCAGAAACTAAGTTTTCTCTATCTTTGCACCCCAAACACAGTAAAGTAGCAACACAATGAGTACAGCAACAATAACAAAAGACAGCATTGAACAGGCCTACTGTTTCTTTCATCAAAAATGGCGAATATATGAGCACTCTACACTCGACTGGCAAAAAGATGACATTGAGTATGCCATTGCTCAATATGTAGATAGCATGAACAGTGCGCTCTATGCCTTACTATCGAAGGGCAACTCTCATTATCTGCTACAACACGACACTTTTTCACACGATATGCCCGATGCTGTAAACCAGCTTGATGCGCTACTAATAACTGGTAGCGAAACATAAAAGAACAAACGAAACAACAAAAACATTTAACGTTATAAACACTGAAAAAAAATATGAATATTCTCGAATTATCACAGCAACGTTTCTCAGCACGTAAATACACCCCCGAACCTGTAAGCCAAGCCGACCTTGACTATATTCTTGAATGTGTGCGCCTTGCGCCGTCGGCCGTCAACAAGCAGCCGTGGAAATTTATCATTGTGCGTAGCGAGATAGCCAAAAGCAAGCTATGGCAGGTATATGACCGTGAGTGGTTTCGCACTGCCCCACTCTACATCATTTGTATGAAGAATAACACAGAGTGCTGGACACGCCGCTACGACGATAAACCACATGGCGATATAGACGTTGCTATTGCCACTGAGCACCTTTGCCTCGCGGCCACAGAACGCGGATTAGGAACTTGCTGGGTGTGCAATTACGACACAAAAAAGATGAGCGAACTATTTCCATCCGACAGTTTTGAAGCTGTTGCCATCATACCTATTGGGCATATTGCTGCCGACTGCCCACGCACCGAAAAGAAAAGAAACAACATTAACACCATTATTGAAGAGATATAATAAGATAAAGATGAAGAAGACTATTTTCATAACGTTTTTCATGGTTTTATATCTAACCATGGCCAATGCTCAGGAAGCACTGAAGAAAGTATATAACGAAAGTATCGACCCGATGGAACAAATCGACAAGGCTCTTGCTAAAGCAAAAGCTAACAACAAATATGTTGTATGCCAGATAGGCGGAAACTGGTGTCCTTGGTGCCTACGTTTTGCCCATTTTGTTGAAACCAACTCAGCTGTAAACAAAACCGTAAACGAAAACTTTGAACTGATACATGTAAACTACAACCCTCGAAAAAGTGCTGGCGACGATGCCTCTAAAAAAGCGGCCAAAATGATGCAGCGCTTGGGCAATCCTGCTCGCTTCGGTTTTCCCGTGTTTGTAGTGCTCGACAACAACGGTAGTGTCTTGCACATTCAAGACTCAAGTTTCCTTGAAGAAGATAACAGTTATAGCGAAAAGAAGGTGCTTCGGTTCTTTAAGAACTGGACCCCCACAGCCGTTGGAAACAATATAAAGAATTAGAAACCAATACACATTCACTTAGCACATATTTATTCATATTCGCATAAAAAGGCAAGTAACTATTTGCAGTATCTTTTATTTATACTATCTTTGCATAAGATAGGCTGCATCTCGGCATAATATTCAAACACGTTTGATATTCTGCTCTCGATTTGCACTATCTTTGCATAAGATAGGCCGCATCTCGGCACTACTTATTGAAAACTTGAAACCAAAATCTTCTTTATATGAAACATCTTATTATGTCTTTCGCCGTAATGGGCTTATGCACAGGCACAGCAGTAGCACAACCCCAAATGGCAACAACACCCACGTTTACCGAGTGGCACGACTTGCAGGTAAACGCCATTAACCGTTTCCCTCTACACTCGCATTTCTTTGCTTATGAGAACCGCGACGCTGCCTTGAAAGAAAACATGAAGGGTAGCGAAAACTATCTGTCGCTCAACGGTACATGGAAATTTAAATGGGTAAAAAATGCTGACGAGCGTCCTACCAACTTCTTCTCGCCCACCCTTGACGACTCGGCTTGGGACACCATGCAGATACCTGCCATCTGGGAACTGAACGGCTATGGCGACCCTGAATATGTGAACATAGGCTTTGCCTGGCGCGGACATTTTAAAAACAACCCACCACTGGTTCCCATCAAAGACAATCATGTGGGCTCATATCGTCGCGTCATCAACCTACCCGCTACATGGAATGGTAGGCAGGTAGTGGCCCACTTTGGTAGTGTAACCTCAAACATATATCTCTACGTAAATGGGCAGTTTGCTGGCTATGCCGAAGACTCGAAAGTGGCAGCCGAATTTGACATCACACCCTTCTTGCATCCCGGAAAAAATCTTATCGCCTTTCAAACATTCCGCTGGTGTGATGGATCATACAGCGAAGATCAAGACTTTTGGCGCCTGAGCGGTGTGGCTCGTGACTGCTATCTCTATAGTCGCTCGCCCAAAGCACATATCGACAACCTTCAGGTCACACCCAACCTCGATGCACAGTATCGTAACGGACAGCTTAGCGTTAAGGTAAACATGAAGGGCTCGGCCGTGTTCCTCTTCGACATTATCGACCCACAAGGCAATCAGCTCACACGCAAAGCCATTAATGCGTCAAAAGTGAAGAGCAAAAATGGCGGACCAGCCGTATTGGCACATACTCTAAAGATTGACGTGCCTAACGCACAGAAGTGGACAGCCGAGACGCCGAACCTCTACACGCTTGTAGCCACTGTAAAACAGGGTGATAGAGAGATTGAGTCGATACCCGTAAAAGTAGGTTTCCGCAAGATAGAAATTAAAGATGCACAGCTGCTCGTTAACGGACAGCCCGTGCTCATCAAAGGTGCCAACCGACACGAAATGGATCCTGACAAAGGCTATGTTATGACACGCGAACGCATGATTGAAGACCTCACCATCATGAAACGCTTCAACATAAACGCCGTGCGCACCTGCCATTACCCCGACGATCCCATGTGGTATGACCTGTGCGACCAATATGGCATTTACCTGTGTGCCGAAGCCAACCAGGAGAGCCATGGCTTTCAGTATGACGACACATCTGAAGCTAAGAAGCCACAGTTTGCAAAGCAAATATTAGAGCGCAACCAGCACAACGTGATGACCTATTTCAACCACCCCAGCATCATCTTCTGGTCAATGGGTAACGAAACCGTTGACGGCCCCAACTTTACCGCTGCATACAAATGGATACGACAAACCGACCCCTCACGCCCCATACATTGGGAGCGCGCTGGGTTGGGTGCCAACACCGACATCTTCTGCCCCATGTATTATTCGCACAAAGACTGCGAAAAATATGCCTCTGACCCCAACATCACTAAACCGCTGATACAATGCGAGTATGCGCACGCTATGGGCAACTCGGGCGGTGGCTTTAAAGAGTATTGGGACTTGGTGCGCAAATATCCTAAATATCAAGGTGGCTTTATCTGGGACTTTGTTGACCAAGGTCTGCATGGAAAGGATGCCGAAGGAAGAGCCATCTATACTTATGGGGGCGATTATAACACCTACGACCCATCAGATAACAATTTCAACTGCAACGGCCTCGTTTCACCCGACCGCGTGCCCAACCCGCACATGTATGAAACGGGATACTATTATCAGAACATCTGGACACAGCCCGTTAATCTTGCAAAAGGCATTGTATCAGTAACAAATGAAAACTTCTTCCGCTCGCTCGACTATGTTTCTTTATCGTGGAGCATCATTGAAGATGGCATCGAGATAGCCAATGGCACCGAGGCCAACATTGATGTGAAGCCACAAGAAACTAAGCAGATACAACTGCCCTTCACCGTAAGCACTGCACAAGATGGTAAAGAGCGCCTCGTAAACATTGAATACCGACTAAAAAAGGCTGAACCGCTGATGGAAGCCGGACAGATTGTTGCCTACCAGCAACTTATGATGGGCGAATGGAAGGGTAACGACATCACGACGCCCACTGCACAGCAAAAGGTAATGATGGCAAAAGAGGGTAAGAAAGCACATATTGACAATGGCAAGAAGAGCGAAGAACTGGCAGTTACCACCCACAGCATTGACGTGGCTTGGGATAAAACAACGGGTCTGCTCAAACGCTATATGGTGGCTGGCAAGCAACTTTTAGGACAAGGTGGCACATTGAAGCCCAACTTCTGGCGAGCAGTGACCGATAACGACATGGGTGGCTCAGCAAACAAAGACTATAAGGCGTGGTTTAACCCTGAAATGAAGCTTAAGAGCATTAATATAAAGAAAGGCGCAAAAGGCATGACCGATGTTGCCGTAGTAAACGCTATATATGATATGCCCACGGTGAAAGCTCAGCTTACCCTTACTTATAATGTGGCTGCCGATGGCTCAATGACTGTTACACAGGCTATGAAGACATCAAAGGGTGCTAACGTAAGCCCCATGTTCCGCTTCGGCATGCTAATGGAGCTGCCCTACAACATGGACCAAACCACCTTCTACGGTCGAGGCCCTATTGAAAACTATGCCGACCGCAAACTATCACAAAACATTGGCATATACAAACAAACGGCCGACGAGCAGTTCTACTCCTATATTCGCCCACAAGAAACTGGCACCAAGTGTGACCTACGCTGGTGGCAACAAACCGATGCACAAGGACAAGGCTTCACGGTGATGTCTGACAAAACATTCTCGGCAAGTGCCCTGCATTATGCCATTGCCGACCTTAACGATGGCGATGAAAAGGAACAACGCCACTCGTCACAGGTACCCAAGTCGAAGTTTACAAACCTCTGCATCGACCTTGCACAAGCTGGTGTTGGTGGCGTAGATAGTTGGAGCAAAAGAGGTTTGGCTCTGCCACAATACCGTGTCGATTACAAAGACCATGTGTTTAAGTTTGTAATAAAGGTAAAGCACTAAACTTATACGCAATAACGTAGATAGAATGTTACTACTTAGGTAGTACAAAAAAACGCCTAACAAAAAGGGGGCTACAAAAACATCTTTATTATCTTACAAAACGTATTATAATAGATGTTTTTGTTGTCCCCTCTTTATTATGCATCTTTATTATCCCACCTTATTATGTAGTATAACAGCCTTTTCAATAGACAGACACAGCCCTTTTGTTTGATAAAACCATTGAGAAAGTTTTATAAAACCATTGAAAATGTCATGCCGCATCGACCGTTATGAACATGGAGAACGGTCGATGCTCGTGTTCATATCGACCGCTACGAGCATGGAGAACGACCGTTACGAGACAACTTTCTCGCGCTTTTACCCTATTAATCAGCCTATTACAGCATATTTTCAGCTTAGTATTAGATGATTATTAGCTTGCTTTGAGGAAATAATTAGGTTGATTTATGATAAGAAACTGCCATATCTTCCCGCATCGACATATTTCGCTGTGCACCTGTATTCTATCTATTTCCCTTCGCCCTATTATGTGTCTTGCAAAGCATCTGACAATTACTTTCATCGGTCACTCCGCCTTTACTCCAAGCCTCAACGTGATCGGCATCCATTTCTTTTAGTGCCCAGATTCTATTTTTATTTGCATCATGACCAAGAGCACAGAGAGGACAGTTGCTGATATTTTTTTCTTTGGCTTCTGCTGTCTGACGATTATACACTCTACGTTTGATATTCTCATCAAAAACGCGCACATTAAGAAGTTTTTTATCTTGGCATCCACCGAGCACATATTCGAAGACATCCTTTTTATCAGTAACGCATGGATCACTAATTAGTTCTTCCACTTTTTGAGAGACATCTTTGTGGTCGTATGGATTATTGTGATACTTATCGTACAGTTCGCCCCATTTCAGTCCTTTCATTGTAGAATAATAAACATCAAAGGTATTTTCTATCCATGAGATAACATCGCTAAAGTGCAATTTGAGTTCGTTGATATTGTCTTCACGGCGATGTTCTTGCATGTAGTCTTTGATATGTCCATGACTCACCCAATTAAGTGCCGCTTGCAGAAACTCTTGTCTGCTAACAGACCCCGATATATAACATCCCCATTTTTGCACACGAGAATCTTGCTTATTACAGAATTCCTTTCTTGCAGCACTAACAAATGGGCCTGAATATATAGCATTCAGCGTTTCTTGTTCATTCAGTTTTATTCCACCGATATTGATGATTTTAAACCATTCTTTTATTTCAGTTTCGGTACCCTCACAGATATAAGCAAGCATTTTTGTATTTTCTATCAGTTCCCTTTCTTCGACATTTAAAGCCTTGAATTTATAGGGAACGTCACCTTTCATATAAGAAAACTTACCTATCAAGTATCTGCCAAGACTCGTGAGACGTTGCTGACCATCAAGAACCTCCAAACGTCCATTAGGGAGCTTGTTAAAATAAAGCAATCCTAACGGATATTTTTTCAGCACAGAATCGATGACTGCAATTTCTTTTTCACTTTTATTCTCGCTGTACAGATAATTGCGCTGATACTCTGGCTGTATGGTAAGTTTTCCTGCTAAACCATACAATCCTTTTCCGTCAACTTCGCTATAGTCGAATTGTTCACAGAGTTCCTTTACTGTATAAGTATGTAATGTAGCTTCCATTTCCTATTGTTTTTTGCGGATTAGAATTCGAGCATAACATTGTGTATAATAACTGCCGTCTACGATATAGTAAACTTTTCCTTCCACAGGCTTAGTCTGTTTCATAACAGGTCCGTCATTCAGCTTGGTAACAATTGACTTTTTCCCTGTTTTGCTTACCTGTATTTGTTTGGGATAGGTTTTATTTGCCATACCAAACCATGTCTTTGTTATTCCGACAATTTCAAATTGTTCGGGGCAATATTTATCCATATAGATCGGAAGAGCACACGTCTGAACTCCAGTCACTAGTCTAATCTCGTAT
>USAI01000042.1 GCA_900552675.1 uncultured Prevotella sp. | reverse complement strand
AAATAGCTAAACTATTTGATGGAGATTTTTGGGTGACGCAATGACGAAGTCAGGAGAAACAACATTGTTTGCTTATTGCCTTTAATGTATTGTTTCTGTTGTCCTTTTGTTGTTCAATGTTGTATAAAACTATTGTTGCATATAAACTATTGTTGTATAAACCACTACTGTCGTATAAAGATGTTGTAGTGTGATTAAATTATCTTCTACCTCATGATAAGAGGTTAGAAATTGAAGCTAAGACCGAAGGTGAGATAATCGCGGAACTGCCAATAACCATGATGTTCGTCGCGAGCACGCGAGTCGTCGAAACGCGAGTAGAACTCGAAGTGTGTGGCCAGATACTTGTTGAAACGGAAGTCGAACTTATTCAGTATCTGTGCCTCAAAACGTTTGTATGATGTATAACCATACGACTCTACACGCCACGTAAGGTTCTTGATAAACGATACATTGAAGTTGAGGTCGAGGCGCGAACCATAATCTTGCAACGAGTGGCGGTTGTTCTTCACACCAAAACTGCTGGCAATGTTCAAGCGGTCAACATAACGATAGTTGTATGAGAAGGCACCAAGGTTGACGTTACCTGCCACTTTGCCTTTAAACAACTTAAAGTCGGACGACATACCGACAGAGAGGTTCAGGTACAGCGGCGAACCAAAGTCTGACTTCACACGGTATGAGTTGTTATCAAAGATACGCATCATCTGCGTCTTGGCATCGAGCTGCAAGGTGTACGACCATTTTCTGATGGCACGAAGGTTCAATTTCGACTTATAGTGTAGGTCGCTATTGTTGGTCTTCACGCTATGAATGGTATCGGTCTTCGAACTGTTAAAGCCCAACGTTCCCTCCAAGGTATGTTCCCAGAAGAAGCACTTCTTATCATCATACTTGGCATAAAATTTCAGATAGCCACGCGTAGAGTAGTTGCTCTCGCCACCCCCCGACCAGTTGCCCGAATAGTAGTTTTGGCTCAAGTCAAGACGAAACTCACCCGCAAACTTCCAGAAGTTGGGGCGCTTCAGCATAATGTCAACCACATCTACCTGTGTGTCTTCAGCTCGAGGTGCCACACGCTCAACCATATCTACTGAGGGCAACACCTCTGAGGCATCGGGCTTGAAGATAGGCCCCACGCCCTCCATCTTGCTCTGCGTGCTACGCACCAGGTCAGGACGACGGAAGTAAACATCCATCAGCGCCTCATCAAGAACCGTGCTGGTGGTATCGCCGCCAATGCTAAAACGTTTCTGAACAATGTCGTGATAGAACGTAAGGGGCACGAACAAACGATAATACTGATTGCGATACGCATAGTCGGTATCGGCTTTCTGCGTTGCTGCCGTCAGCGAGTCGATACGTTGTCGAAGCTGTATAAGCGAGTCGGTATAAGCACGCACCAGCGCGCTTACGGTATCGCGCTCTACCACCACACGTCGGTGGCGACTTTGTGCGCTGGCCTCTACTATTACTGTTGTCAGCATCAACGAAAGAAGAATATATTTCAATTTCATCATTTTCATTATTTTATTCTACAAATTTCTAAATGGAGAAAGCCGTTATTTATACGGTCTGTTGTGAACCGTTGCAAAGGTAAGAATAAAATTTGAAATTGGTTTGTGAATTTCGTAAAATTGTACTAACTTTGCACCTTGTATTATTAGTTAGTGACAATTTTTAATTTTTCACATCGTGGCTGAAACAAAATACATCTTTGTTACAGGCGGCGTCGTTTCTTCATTAGGAAAAGGCATTATATCGTCGTCAATTGGTAAACTGTTGCAAGCGAGAGGCTACAACATTACCATCCAGAAATTTGACCCCTACATCAACATTGATCCTGGTACCCTCAATCCCTACGAGCATGGCGAATGTTACGTAACGGTTGATGGCATGGAAACCGACCTTGACCTTGGCCATTATGAACGTTTTACGGGCATACAAACCACCAAGGCCAACTCGCTCACCACTGGGCGCATCTATAAAGCCGTTATCGACAAAGAACGCCGAGGCGACTACCTTGGAAAGACCATACAGGTGGTGCCACACATCACTGACGAAATAAAGCGCAACGTAAAGTTGCTGGGAAAAAAATATCATTACGACTTTGTTATCACCGAGATAGGCGGAACCATTGGCGACATTGAGAGCGCACCCTATATGGAGGCTATACGACAGCTGAAATGGGAATTGGGAAAGAACGCCATCAACATTCACCTCACCTACGTGCCTTATTTAAAGGCGGCAGGCGAGCTAAAGACAAAGCCTACACAGCACTCGGTTAAAGAGCTGCAAAGCGTGGGTATACAGCCCGATGTGCTGATATTGCGCACCGAGAAACATCTTGAAGAGGGCATACTGAAAAAGGTGGCCAGCTTCTGTAACGTCGACCTCGACTGTGTGATACAGAGCGAAGACCTGCCCAGCATATACGAGGTGCCCATCAATATGCAGAAGCAAGGCTTAGATACCGCCATACTGCGTAAGATGGGTGAACCCATTGGCGAAACGCCTTCATTAGGACCGTGGCGCGCCTTCCTCGACCGTCGCAACAAAGCTACCGAAACGGTAAACATCGGCCTGGTAGGAAAATATGATCTTCAGGATGCCTATAAGTCGATACGCGAAAGTTTGTCGCACGCAGGCACTTACAACGACCATAAGGTGAACATCACGTTCATCAACTCTGAATATCTCACCGAAGACAATGTGGCCGAAAAATTGGCTGGACAAGATGGCATACTCATTTGCCCAGGCTTCGGACAGCGTGGCATTGAAGGAAAAATTATTGCGGCACACTACACCCGCACCCACAACATTCCTACCTTCGGTATCTGCCTCGGTATGCAAATGATTGTGATTGAGTTTGCTCGCAACGTGCTGGGCTATGCCGATGCCAACAGCCGCGAGATGGACGAGGTTACTCCGCACAACGTAATTGACATCATGGAGGAGCAAAAGAACATCACCAATATGGGTGGCACCATGCGTCTGGGCGCCTATGAGTGTGTTCTGAAACAGGGCTCGCGTGTGTTTAATATATATAATAAGGAGCACATACAAGAGCGCCACCGTCATCGTTACGAGTTTAACAACGACTATCAAGCCGAATTTGAAAAGAACGGCATGATGTGTGTGGGACGTAACCCTGAGAGCGATCTTGTAGAGATTGTAGAGATACCATCGCTGAAGTGGTACATCGGCACACAGTTCCACCCCGAATATCAAAGCACCGTGCTGAAACCACATCCCCTGTTTGTCGACTTTGTGAAGACAGCAATAGAGAATAAAAAGGGATGAAAAATTCATAAGTAATGCCCCACATTATGAATTATGAATTAAACATTAAGAATTAAATAAACTAAGAAAAGACGTGAACAAAAACAACATTATCGGCTTTGTGCTCATTGCGGCCGTATTGATAGGTTACAGTTTCTGGTCGCGACCCTCGGCTGAACAACAAGCAGAGAAGGCACGCCAAGACTCTATCGCCGCCGTAGCACAGCAAAAAGCTGAGGCGGCCCAACAGATGGCCGAAGAGAAGAAAACTGCCGAAGCAAAAGCAGCGCTTATTGCCGATACTACAGCCCTCTTCCATAAGGCTATGCAGGGCACCGACTCGGCCGTGGTGCTGAAAAACGACAAGGTAGAGCTTACCTTTAACACAAAAGGCGCAACGGTAGAAAAGGCTGTTATTAAAAACTTCGCCGACCGCGAAGGAAACCCAAACGTTACGCTCTTCAACAAAGAGGAACAAAGCTTGCGCTTTATGCTGGCTGCCAAAGAGAGCAACATCAGCACCAGCGACCTCTACTTCACCGCCACAGAGACATCTGACTCTACCGTAACCTTTACGGCAGAAACGGGCGAAGGCAAGAGCTTGCAGATAAAATATGTGCTGGGACACAACTATCTGCTGCACATGCAGTTGCAGGCCAACGGTATGCAGGGTCTCTTCAGCCCCAATACCAACACCATGGACATTGCATGGAACGAGCAATGCCGCCAGCAAGAAAAGGGATACATGTTTGAAAACCGATACGCCACCCTCACCTATCATAAGAGCGAGGGCGGCGTTAAGCACCTGACCGAGTCGGGTGCCGATGACAAGACCATTGAAGAAAAGATTGACTGGGTGGCCTTCAAAACCCAGTTCTTCGCGGCTGTGATGATTGCAAAGAACGACTTTGCAGCCAACGCACAGCTGCAGAGCCAAATGCAAGAGAAGGGGTCGGGCTATCTGAAGAACTTCCAGGCAAACATGAAGACCTTCTTCGACCCTTCGGGCAAGACTCCGTCAGAGTTTGAATTCTACTTTGGTCCCAACGATTTCCGTTTGTTGCAACACGTTGAGAAAGAGAGTGCTTTTGGCAAAGACCTACAAATGCAGCGCTTGGTTTACTTAGGCTGGCCACTGTTCCGCATCATCAACCGCTGGTTTACACTGTACGTGTTCGACTTTCTCACAGGTCTGAACATCAACATGGGTATCGTGCTCATCCTCATCACCTTGCTGCTAAAGGTTATCACCTATCCGCTGGTAAAGAAGAGCTATATGAGCTCGGCCAAGATGCGTGTGCTGAAGCCGAAATTGGAAGAGGCTACCAAGCAATACAACGCCCCTGAAGACCAAATGAAGAAGCAGCAAGCCATGATGGCCGAATATGCTAAGTATGGCGTGAGCCCCTTGTCGGGCTGTTTACCCATGCTGATACAGGCACCTATCTGGATTGCCATGTTCAACTTTGTGCCCAACGCTATTCAGTTGCGCGGCGAGAGTTTCCTTTGGATTAAAGACCTCTCTACCTACGACCCTATCTTCGAGTGGCACCACAACATTTGGCTGCTGGGCGACCACCTGTCGCTCACCTGTGTGCTGTTCTGCGTTTCGCAGTTGCTCTACTCGTGGATGACCATGCGTCAGCAGCGCGACCAGATGGTAGGCCAACAGGCTGAACAGATGAAGATGATGCAGTGGATGATGTTCCTCATGCCGCTGATGTTCTTCTTCATGTTCAACGACTACTCGGCCGGCCTCAACTTCTACTACTTCATCAGCCTCTTCTTCAGTGCTGCTATCATGTGGACACTGCGCAAGACCACTAACGATGAGAAGTTGCTCGCCATTCTTGAGGCTCGCTATGAAGAGAACAAGAACAAGCCACAAAAGCTGAGTGGCCTGGCCGCACGTCTGCAAGCCATGCAAGAGCAGCAGCAAGAACTGCAGCGCCAGCGCGAGGAGTTGCAGCGCAAACGCAATATGTTAGGAAAATAAATCTATTGGCTGAAAAGCAGTTGAACCTTGCTAAATGAGAACAAGCAAGAATCATAAATAAAACATACCTCCCCGAAGGTGGCAAGCATAGGCTATAGCCTGGTGTTTTCCACCTTCGGGGATAGTTTGTATAACATAGCAACAGCCCAGCCTTTAACACACAACTTAACAATATGAACAAAACACTATCATTGGCCGTAGCAGCTGTCATGGGCTGCGCCGGCGTAAACGCACAGACTATGATTGACAAAACAACCGACCTGAGCGCACTGACAAAGAACAACCGCATGACCCCCGAAACCCTCTGGGCCATGGGACGTATTGGTGGTGCAGCAGCATCACCCGACGGAAAGACCGTAGTGTATCAGGTAGGCTACTACAGCGTGAAGGAGAACAAAAGTCATCAGATACTTTACACACAAACCGCTGATGGTAAGAAGCAAACCAAGCTGACTACCACCACAAAGAGTGAGACCGATGCCGCATGGATTAACGGTGGCAAGCGCATCGCCTTCTTGACAGACGGACAGCTGTGGAGCATGGCCGCCGACGGCACCGACCGCCGACAGCTTACCAAGAGCGACATCGAGATTGAGGGCTTTAAGTTCTCGCCCGATGAGAAGAAGGTTATCCTTATCAAGTCATTGCCCTACCACGAGAGCATCAAGAAGAACCCCGATGACCTGCCTCTGGCTACAGGCCGACTGGTTACCGACCTCAACTATCGTCATTGGGATCACTATGTTGAAACAGTGGCTCACCCCTTCGTAGCCAACGTATCTGCCGAAGGCGTAGATGAGGGTATTGATATCTTGAAAGACGAGCCTTTCGAGTGCCCCATGGCTCCCTTCGGTGGCGTTGAGCAGTTGAACTGGAGTCCTGACTCAAAGTTTATTGCCTACACCTGTCGTAAGAAGACGGGCGTTGACTATGCCGTGTCAACCGACTCAGACATCTATCTCTACAACATTGAAACAGGCAACACACGCAACTTGTGCAAGCCTGCTGACTATAAGCCCGTGGCCTTCAACCCCACCAAGACCATGAAGAACCAGGCCATCAACCACCAAGGTGCCGACCTTAACATGGGTTATGACGTGAACCCCAAGTTCTCGCCCGACGGTCAATACGTGGCTTGGCAGAGCATGGCTCGCGATGGCTATGAAAGCGACCGCAACCGCCTGTGCGTATATACGCTGGCCGATGGCACAAAGAAATATGTAGCCGAGGCTTTCGACTCGAATGTTGACGACTATTGCTGGGGCAACGACTCGCGCACACTCTATTTCATTGGTGTATGGCACGCTTGTGTAAACCTCTACCAAACAAACCTTAAGGGCGAGGTGAAGCAGCTTACTGACGATTGGGCCGACTTTGGCTCGGTACAGCTATTAAACAATGGCAATCAGCTGTTGGCAAGTCGGCACAGCATCTCACAGGGCGACGAACTGTATGTTGTTACCCCTGGTAAGGATGTAAAGAAAACAAAGGTGCGCCAGTTAACCTTTGAAAACAAACTGTTCTACGACAAGCTTGACCTTGGCAAGGTGCAGGAACGCTGGGTGAAGACTACCGATGGAAAAGAGATGCAATACTGGATCATCTTACCACCCAACTTCGACGAGAACAAGAAATATCCCACTCTGCTCTTCTGCGAGGGCGGACCACAAAGCCCCGTAAGCCAGTTCTGGAGCTATCGTTGGAACTTCCAAATCATGGCTGCTAACGACTATATCGTCATTGCCCCTAACCGTCGTGGTTTGCCTGGTTTCGGCTCTGAATGGAACGAAGAAGTTAGTGGCGACTGGACAGGGCAGTGCATGGCCGACTACCTCACCGCCATTGATGATGCTGCTAAAAACCTTCCGTATGTTGACAAAGACCGCCTGGGATGTGTGGGCGCCAGCTTCGGCGGCTTCTCGGTATATTATTTAGCCGGACATCACAACAAACGCTTTAAGTGCTTCATCTCACACGACGGTGCCTTCAACCTCGAGTCGATGTATACCGACACCGAAGAGGCTTGGTTCTCAAACTGGGAGTATGAAGACGCATATTGGAACAAAGACCAGAGCGCAAACGCTAAACGCACCTACGCTAATAGCCCGCACCGCTTTGTTGATCAGTGGGACACACCTATCCTCTGCATCCATGGCGAGAAAGACTATCGTATCAATGCAAACCAAGGCTTCGGTGCTTTCAATGCGGCTCGTATGCGTGGCGTTCCTGCCGAGTTGCTCATCTTCCCCGATGAGAACCACTGGGTACTGAAACCTCAGAACGGCGTGCTGTGGCAGCGCACCTTCTTCAACTGGCTGGATAAGTGGCTGAAGAAGTAAGCCTCATCACAGGTTATTATTAGATACTGATAAAAAAAAAGAGAGATATCTATTTGAACAATAACAGATAATAAAATAAAGATTATGAAAAAAACACTTCGCGACTATGCCGCTATGCGTTGGACAGCGCTACTGCTTTTAGCACTGGCCATGTTCTGTGCATACATTTTCATGGACATTCTGTCGCCCATCAAAGACCTTATGCAGTCGCAGCGCGGCTGGGACTCGAAAGCATTTGGCACCATGCAAGGATCAGAAACGTTCCTTAACGTATTTGTGTTCTTCCTCATCTTCGCAGGTATCATCCTCGACAAGATGGGTGTACGTTTCACAGCATTGCTCTCAGGAGCCGTCATGCTTGCTGGTGCTTGCATCAAATGGTATGCCATCAGCGACGCCTTCATCGGCAGCAACCTTGCCGTATGGTTTACAAACAATCTCAACCACATTCCTGTGTTTGAGCAGTTAGGCGTGTCGCCTTTCTATGAGGGTATGCCTGCTTCAGCCAAACTGGCGGCCATCGGCTTCATGCTCTTTGGCTGCGGAGCCGAGATGGGCGGCATCACCGTATCACGTGGTGTGGTAAAATGGTTTAAGGGCCGCGAGATGGCGCTGGCTATGGGTTCAGAGATGGCGCTGGCCCGCCTCGGTGTAGCCACCTGTATGATTTTCTCACCCTTCTTTGCTAAGTTGGGTGGCAGTGTAAACGTGTCACGTTCAGTAGCCTTCGGCGTTGTATTGCTCTGCATCGCAATGATCATGCTTGTGGTTTACTTCTTTATGGATAAGAAGCTCGACACCCAGACAGGCGAAGCCGAGGAGAAAGACGACCCCTTCAAGCTTTCCGACATTGGACAAATTCTTACCTCAAGTGGTTTCTGGCTTGTATCGCTGCTTTGCGTGCTGTATTATTCGGCCATCTTCCCCTTCCAGAAGTATGCCGTAAATATGTTGCAGTGCAACCTTACCTTTACTCCTGTAGAGGCCGACTCTTACTGGGCATCGCCAGAGGTTACCATCACACAGTATGTCATCATGCTTGTTGTGGCAGCAACAGCCTTCATGTTCAATTTCATGAAGAACAAGACCCTAAAGTATAGCATGCTTACATTATCTGTTGTAGCGCTCATTACTTATTGTTACTTTGGTTACATGCGCCAGTCGGCAGAATCGATCTTTGCCGTATTCCCCTTGTTGGCAGTGGGCATCACGCCTGTGCTTGGCAACTATGTTGACCACAAGGGCAAGGCAGCCTCAATGCTTGTATTGGGCTCATTATTGCTCATTGCTTGCCACCTCACCTTCGCGTTCATCCTTCCCCAGTTCAAGGGCGACCAGATTGGCGGCGTGGTGATAGCTTACGTTACCATTCTTGTGCTCGGAGCCTCGTTCTCACTGGTGCCCGCATCGCTTTGGCCCAGCGTGCCTAAGCTGGTTGACGCCAAGGTTATCGGTTCAGCTTATGCCTTGATTTTCTGGATACAGAACATTGGCTTGTGGCTGTTCCCCTTGCTTATCGGCCGCGTGCTCGACGAGACCAACAAGGGTGTTACCGATCCTACCCATCTCGATTATACAGCACCGCTGCTTATGCTGGCAGGTCTTGGTGTAGCAGCATTGCTTATCGGCCTCGTCCTGAAGGTGGTAGATAAGAAGAAGGGTATCGGACTGGAAGAGCCTAACATCAAAGCATAAACAAGTATTTTTATGAGTGATCAATATTGAAAACTCTTTTAAAGATATAAATTTTGACTACTCTTTTAAAGATATAAATTTTGACTACTCAATTATATTAAAGACCAAAAGGGCTGACTCTTTCTGAGCCAGCCCTTTTCTATTTCCTTTTAATAATAAACCACCCCAAGCGATGCGTTACACCTTTACGTCCTAACGAGCGTAGCGTGTAAACGCCATCGGGCAAGTGTTTGATGCTGATAGCGGCAGCCTTTCGGCAAGAGCACGTAGTAACGATGCGGCCATACATATTTTCTATCGTCACATATTCAACATCGGCCAACATTATCTTTTTAGGTATCTCCACCTTTTCATTATTGCACCACAGCATGGGATGTTTGATGAGCGAAGGCAGAGCATGGTTGCCCGCTCCACCAAGATAATCATAAGTATCAGTCGTCATCTCTATCCCTTGTTGTTGCAAGGGGGCACTTTCGTTACCATAGCGGTCAATAGCCGTCACGGCGTAGTGGCGCGACGAGTCGGCAGGCACCAGCAGTTGCCAGCGTTGCAGATACGTGGCCACCATATTGCTGGCACATTGCACATCAACAGGATAGGCGCGCGAGGCATACACATTATAGCGTATCATCACCGTGTCGCGGTCGTTAGGTTGCCACGACAGCGCATACACACCCTTATTAGGCACGGGCAAGAGTTGCAGTTGCGTCGGAGCCTGAGGCGGTGTTTCGTGCATCCACGTCATAGGCGGCACCAAGGCCGGAGTACGGTCAAACTGGCAAGCAAAGTCGTAAATACCCTTTGTGTTATCAGTAAAAAACTTACTACGAAAATAGGCGTGCCCTAAGCCTTGCTTGCGCAGCACCTCCATCTCGCGTGTAATATCGTCTAAGGGCCAATCTTTCTGTCGGGGCGAGAGAAAATAAATGCCCAGTCCGGGTACAACGATACGTCCGTAGCTCTCTTCAGCCCAGTCGAGGGCGAAGGGGAAGAACTGATTGTTACGGAAATACATCATGGGGAAGAGTGCATCCATCCACCCCTCACGCAGCCACCCTTGCGCATCTTGACACACACGCGTATAGGCGTTCCAGCCGTTGCTACTATATCTTGACAGGTCGTCGTGCTTGCCAATGGGCGAACAGCTCATCTTTACCCACGGTTTCAATGCCTTCACCCGTTTCGACACCTTGCGCACAATGCCTGTGATATGACGCCTACCCTGTTCACGCGACACCTTTATGTTCCAAGTTTCAGGATAGCGAATATAGTCGAGATGTATGCCATCTACATCATATTGTCGCGTTATCTCGGCGCACATATCAGCAATATAGTCGGCCGTGCCCGCTTTTTCAGGGTCCATAAAGCCATCGGGACCTATCTTGCGCACCAATTTCGGATGTTTAGCCCGAAGACGTTTGCAGCCCAGCGCATCCCATTTTCCAACGGGTATGGCCACCACCCACGCATGCAGTTCCATGCCTCTGCGATGACATTCGTTAATGGCAAACTGCAACGCATCATAGCCAGGCGAGGTGCCGGGCTTTCCTGACAAGCATCCATCCCACGGTTCTATGCGCGACGGATAAATGGTGGTAGCCCTCACACGCGTTTGCAGCAGCACCGTATTGATGCCAGCACGCTGCAGTTGGTCAAGGATAGTGCGCAGTTCTCCCTTCTGTTTCTCAATAGAACGGGCCGACTGAGCATAGCTGTGTGGCCAGTCGATGCCGCCAATGGTAGTGAGCCAAACAGCCCTTACCTCGTGTTTCGGCGATGTTGGGCTCCACGGAGTGTCGGCCATAGCCACCTCACTACACGCCATGCCGCATACGATACAAAGCGTAAAAAATATCTTTCTTATTGAAATAGTCAGCATATAAATGATGTAATTCTATCTGCAAAATCAAATAATCCTTAGCGCATAATACTGATAATCGTGCAGAACAGTGGTTAAGAAGGCTACGTCAGACGACTGTTTATTCACTACATCCAGCACCTTTTCTACCTTTTTAGCCAAGAGCGCCACCTGTTCATCGTCATACATCACGTTGCCATAAAGCACATTTTGAATAATGTCGGCCTGTTCAAGCGACAGGTTTTGCGCCTCAGGGAACGTGGGCTTATAATCAGGACTGGCATAGAAAAACTCGTCAATGTTGAGGTGCATACGCTTTGCGCTGGGCTTGCGTATCACCATAGTGCCAGCGGCAAGGTCGCCAATGCGCTGATGCCGACGCGTAAAAGCAATAAACAGCACCCCCATCAAGCAAGCATAGAAGTCGACAAGCAGCATCATCCACCGCATCAAGATGGCGCCCAGCGTCAACGTGTCGCCATCCACCATCACCACACGCAGCCCCATGCACCGTTTGCCAATGCTTTGTCCGTTAAACAACCACTCGCACAGTAGCGAATAAAACAGAAAAGGTGCAAAGAGGATAAACACAAAACTAAGGCGCAGGAAGTCGTCAGAGATATAGTAATAATTCATCAGTCCATCTACCAGCACATACATACTAATCATGTAGACATACAAAACGATGCTGTCGATAAGGCGTGCCAACATGCGTTCGCCCACACTGGCAGGCGTTTGTTTGATGCTAACATACTGGCTGGTAACGATATCTGAAGAGGTCATGACTGTTGTTCAATTATATAATTATACAAGACGTGAAAGCATGAAGAGCCACACGCGCCATCAGTATTTTTGTTTTATTTCCAAATACTTGTTTATCACGTTTACCGAAAGCTGTTCAGGCGTGGTAAGCAAACTTAAGATGCCGTGCTGTCGAAGTTGCTGCGCCGCCAACTGCTGGTCGTGTATCATCGTTTCGGCCACCACATGTTCATAATAGTCGGCCGTGGTGCGAGCTTTAGTATCAACATATTCATGCAACGAGGTATTGGCAAAGAACACTACCAGCAACCTATGATGTCGGGCCAACTGCTTAAGATACGGCAACTGTCGTTGCATAGTGGCCGTGCCATGAAAGTTGGTAAACAGCACCACCAACGACCTTCGGCGCAAGAACAAGGGCAGTTCGGTGGTAAATGTTGAGAAGTCGCTCTCGCCAAAGTCGGTACTAACGTTATACAGTGTGTCAAGTATGGTGCGCATCTGCGAGGGCTGTCGCGAGGGCGTCACAAAGTTGTCTACCCGTTGGCAGAAGGTAGCAATGCCCGCCTTATCCTCCTTATGCATGGCCACAAACGATAATGCCAGCGATGCGTTGATGGCATAATCGAGCAGCGACATACCCTGAAATGCCGCATGCATCACCCTACCCTTATCTACGAGGCACAGCACCTGTTGCGAGCGTTCTGTTTGGTAAACGTTCACCATCAGTTCATGTCGTCGTGCCGAAGCCTTCCAGTTGATGGTGCGAAAGTCGTCGCCCGCCACATAATCTTTAATCTGTTCAAATTCAGTGTAGTTGCCCACCCGCCGAATACGTTTTATACCCAGCGCTGTCAGTTGATTACTAATAGCCAGCAACTCATATTGCCGTAATATCATAAACGCGGGATACACCTTCACGCTTTGCGGTTTGGAGCAACTAAACCTCCGTTGCGCCAAGCCCAACGAGGTAGAAGCAAACACGCGCACTTGCCCAAAGGCATAGTCGCCACGCTGTGTGGGGCGCAAGGTATAGCTAATGGTTTTTCCCTGGCCAGCCTGCAGTGTTAGGGTGAAGACAATGTCACGACGTTGAAACACCACCGGACTCTCGTCGATAACCTCCAGTAGAAGTCGGAAACCGAAATGGTTCTCAACACGAATATCCACGCGATTGTCGTCGCCATTCGAGAAGCGCGCATCACAACTGCGCCATGCCTCTACGCCCCGTTTCTGGTAGAGCAACGCCACCTCAACGACCGTAGCCACTACAAGTAAGGCCACGCCCACCATACCCACCCCCATGAGCGACGGCAGAGCATAGCCCACTGCCACAACGATGATGAGCAGCGACATAACGATATAAAAACGGCGCGTAAGAAACATACTATACCACTATTACCTTATTATTTAGGCACCTCCACCTTATCCATCAGCATCTGCGCCACCTTAAAGGGCGTAAAGCCTTGCATCTCGGCCTCAGCGGTGAGCATCAGTCGGTGCTGATAAACATAAGGCACCACAAACTTAATATCGTCGGGCGTAACAAAGTCGCGACCATTAATCATGGCATACGCCTTAGCTGTAGCCAGCACAGCCACCGAAGCACGTGGCGAGGCCCCCAGATACACCGCCTTGCTCTGTCGCGTTTGCTGAGCAATCTCAGCAATATATCGCAACAGCGACGCGTCGGCCCTCACATTGCCCACCTGAGCCCGCATGTGCAGCAGTTCGTCAATGCTCAGCACGGGCTGCACCTCATCAAGGTGGGCAAAGCGCATGCCCTGTTTTTTGCTATCTAAGATGGCCACCTCTTCATCAACCGAAGGATATCCCATCGTTATCTTCATCACAAAGCGGTCAAGTTGTGCCTCAGGCAGTTTATAGGTACCTTCCTGTTCAACAGGGTTTTGTGTGGCAATGATGGTAAACACATCGCCCATAGCATGCGTCTGTCCATCAATGGTTACCTGGCGTTCCTCCATCACCTCAAACAAGGCCGCCTGCGTCTTTGCTGGCGCACGGTTTATCTCGTCTACCAGCACAATGTCGGCAAACACAGGCCCCATATGGAAGTCAAACTCAGACGATTTCATATTAAACACCGTTGTGCCCAACACGTCGCTGGGCATCAAGTCGGGCGTAAACTGCACGCGAGAGAAGCGTGCGTCAATCAGTCGTGCCAGCAGTCGTGCGGTAAGCGTCTTTGCCACGCCCGGCACACCCTCAATAAGCACATGTCCGCCCGCCACGATGCTGGTTAGCAGCAGGTCTACGGCCTCAGTTTGTCCGACGACTATTTGTGCGATGCTGTCACGCAGTTGCTGTGTTTTCTCAGCAATGAGAGACAGGTCAGTACGTTGCTCTTCCATAAGCTCTTTTTATAATATCGTTATAATTTTTTTATTATTTCATTCATTTGGTCGATAAGGCGCTTCATCTCTTTATCGCTCATCTTCACCTCACCCTCGCCCACAAGACGTAGGTCAAGCAGCAGCGCCTTTATGCGTTCAGCGTCCTGCCCCGTACATGCCGCAATGGTAGCCACCGAAACAGCATCGGCCTTACGGTCGAAGATGTCAACATCAAGGGCCGAGCGCAGGGCATCGGCAAAGAGTGCTCGCTTTTTACACACCAGGTCAGCATTATCGTGACAGTGCAGATAAAGCTTACTTACCAGCCGCGCAAACTCCAATTCGCTTTCGCGCTTGCCTCTCACTACAGGTATCACCCGTTGTCGGCGCCGCGCCGTTACGATGTAAAACAGCAGCACAGTGGCCAAGGTGAGATATATGGCCCACTTGAGCGGTGGATGCTGCAAGAAGAAATGCAAGGGCGACTGTGCCTCGGCCTCTTTCCTTTCTCCATTGATTGTAAGCTCTACATCGCCATCCATCCTCACCACAGGCACATTGTCTACCCTACTCATCAGGCGCATAAGATACACGTTAGCAGCGCGATCAAGTATGCCATAATTAGTGAAGAGCAAGGGTGTAGACACCATGATTAGTTTGCCTCGATACAGGTTTCGTTCCACGGCCATCCAGCTCAACGTGTCATAGGGCTGTGTCATGTCTGAGGCCACATCATCTACCATCGCTGAGTCTACTTCTACCGAGTCGGCCTCCCACTCATCATCATCGGTTTCACTGGCATAATAGTCAGCATCGGTGACATAAGCTAACGGCATGTACGGAACCTTACGCCCACCTATTGAATCGTCTACCGTCACCGAAGCCGATACCAGTGACCGAACAATGCGCAGCCTACACTCGTCATACCCACCCTGTTTCACACAATAAAGGTTGATAAAGGCCAGCGGGTTTTTATCGGCCAACTGTTTGCGCAGGGTCGAGAGATTAAAATATCGGTAGCCATCGCTCATACACATGCCATAGCGGGCTTTCAGCAGCGAGTCATTAACATACAAACTATTTTGCGCCACCATCACCACATTGCCACCACGTTTCAAGATGCGGTCAATGTCGTCGGCATGTTTTTTCGATATATTTAACATTCGGCCCAGCATCAGCACCGTTTGCGGTGTGGTGTCAAGGCTCAATTCATGCAAACTCTTCGTGCTCACGCTGTAACCGTGCCTAAGCGTCTGCCCCATCACACTATCAAACGCCGCACAGCCAAAGGGGTTCTTGTCAATATGCGCATAGGTGGGTTCCCATATAAAACGTTGCGGAGCATGCATATTCAGCCACACCAGCAAGGCCGTGAACGCCGCAAAGCCTATGATGTATATCTTCATCGTCTTCATCGCTCACCTCCTTTCTCGCCTTGCCCCTTAGGCTCGCAATGCAACGAAGCATCGTCTTGGCACACGGCCGCCCGCATACGCAAAGCCTCATCTACCAGCGCTTGGTCGGCCTCAAAGCCACCATAGCGTATGCGTATAAACAACGTGGTAAGCGTATTGAACGGTGCACACCGATATTCGCGCACATATTGCGAAGGTGTTTTCTGCGGTTGCCAATGAATGTGGTGGTTATCATCCAGCCACTTCAGCGTTTGCAAGTATATCATTCTCAGCGCTGTGCGATAATCGTCTCTACCCAGCGCCGCTTTTATCTGCTGTTCAAAGTCGATGCCATAGATGGTATCGTCAGTCACCACATAGCCGCTGTCAGTGTTCTCCTTTAGCCTCAACAAATAGCGGTTGCGCAACACCACAATGGCAATGATGATGCCTATCACCACCAACGCCACTATGAGCCACAGATACCAGTTGTTTTCGTTAGGAAATACCGAGTTGAGCAGGCTCTGATACCATTCGGCCAGACGGTCAGACATCCACTGCCACGTCGACGATTTCACCTGAACCAGTTCGCGCGAATAGCCAAAGTCGGGGTTATTCCGCAACGCGTTCAGCATGGCAGAGTCGGTTTTAAGCGTATCTATAGCCACAGCGCAACTCATTATTTCTTAGCACACTTTTTATTTACTGGTAGGTTATTCTTTATCAAACTGAGAGATGATATCGGCAGTAGTATCTTCTGTCAACGAGGTGCTATCAAAGTTTTGCACAGCGTTCTTCACCGACACGCCCTCCACCTTATCGGCAGCACGGCCATAGCAGAAGGCAAAAGCTACGAACGATAACGCCGACATCAGCAGCAAGCCAAAGCAGAACAATAGGCTCGATGCAAACGTCAACACCGAGAACCATGCCGAGCTGGTGTAAGCCAATGAGGCGTATTGGGAAGAGTCGATTTCAAAAAACATGGTGGTCATCGTTGTAAACAGGAACGGTATCATCAATATGAACGATACTATCTGCACCAGCATTGTGATAACTAACATCACCACAAACAGCGTACCCCATGTTTTAAAGCCCAGACGCAACGCCTTCTTCACACAACTAAACAGGCTAAGCTCGGGTTCAAACACGCACATTGGTAGCACAAGGCCCAAGGGCAAGGCTATCGCTAACATAGCCATATACAGCAAGAATAAGAATGCTTCAAATTTGCTACCAATCGACATTATCATCGTAGCTACCAACACCAAAACCACAAAGGCCACCATGCCTATCAGCGTTAATAGCAACAACATCTTTAACACTCGCCAGAGGTTGTGTTTCAGCAAGGGCTTTATCTCGTTTAGCGTAAGGCCTTTAAGCAAGTTATCGCGTTGCTGATATTTCTGCATCAGCGTGTACGTAACGGCCACCGTCAGCAACGCACCTATCAAACACAGCACAAGGACAGGTAGATAGCTCATCACGACTGATAATATCTGTTCTGTTTCGTCGTTTAAATTATCTATATGCGCAAAACTGCTAAACATTGATTGATAGCTCAAGCCCATCAAAGCACTTACAGGCAACAAAAAGGCCGCCAAAAATTTTATCAATGGCACAAAGTTTTGTGTCACGAAATCGAAGGTAGCCGATAGCGTCTCGCCTATCGAACGTGAAGCGTAGAGATTAATTCTGCGTTGTTTGGTGTTGTTCATAATGGATCGTTTTTTAATAGTTATTATTCAGTTTCGTATTTTCAGATATTTCCACGTTCGTCAAGCGTTTATGCAACATGCGTGGGTAGATAACAAAATAAAACAGGACGAAGGCCGCCGACAGCAAGATAAACGCCAGGCGTATAGCGTCGGGCACATGGGTGTGGCGCGTACACACACTCTCAATAAAGCCAGCCACCACAAACAGCGGCACCGTGCCCACAAAAATTTTTAGTCCGCGTTTAGCGCCACGCTTAAACGACTCGATACGACTATAACTACCTGGCAGCAACCAAGCGTTGCCCATAGCCAATCCAGCGGCGCCCGCCACCACGATTGACGATATCTCGATGGTGCCATGCAGCATCACGGCCAGCAGCGAGGGGCCCAGCAGGTGTTGTTGTGCAAAGAAGGTTTCAAAGCATCCCAGCATCACCCCATTGTAAATGAGCATAATGCCCGTAAAGAAGCTGGTAAGCACCCCCATAGCAAAGATGCGCGCCGCCACCATAATATTATTAATAGTAATGCTGAAGAGCATATTGCCCACACTGTCGCTATCATATATGGCAAAGGGTGTGCCCTTTCGTATGTTTTCAAGTGTTTCGTCCATGTACCAGTCGCCCAAGATGATGCGGCAGAAGTCGGTGTCGCCCATCTGAGAGATAACGCCCACCAGCACGCTCAGCACCATGATGATGAACGACGCCAGCAGCAAGTGTCGTGCCTCCCACATCGTCAGCGGCACCTCTTGTGTCCAAAAGGTGATAATGCGTGAGTGCCTTTCGTGTCGGCGACGATAAAGACTATTGTGCAGCACCGAAGCTAAGTCGTTAAGATACACCGTGATGCGCGATGTGGGATAATGCGTCTGCGCGAAGGCCAAGTCGGTGGTAACGCGTAGATAGGCACCTGCCACATCGTCGGGCGAGTAGGCCGAAGGGTCTTCGGCAATGTTTTCAATACTCTGCCACTGTTGCACGTTCTGTCTGATAAATAGTATCTCTTTCACGGTAGCGTGTGTTTCTTTAGGGCATCATTAGGGAGCAAAGCCCATTCAATGCGTAAAGGTACTATTTTTTTTTAAAGAATAAAAGAAAAATGAATTATTTTGTATCAAAAAAGATAAAAATAAAAGAGGGTGTGTCAAAATAGGAGTTAGAGGAAGTTAAGAAGAAGTTAATCC
>USAI01000041.1 GCA_900552675.1 uncultured Prevotella sp. | reverse complement strand
GTAATGGAAACTGCTGCCGGTAATGAGGTGGTAAAAGGATGTGTAAGTGAATGTTCAACTTAAAATATTTATCTTTATGAGTTCAAAAAACAATTCAAACAAAACGAGTGTTGACAACGTATGGCAGTATGCCCAGTTGAGAATAATGGTTTATGCCAACCTGTTGGCGGCATGCACCGATGACGAACTGCGCGAGAAAACAAAACGAGAGCAACGTTACCGTGGCTGGACGCAAGAGCGCAGCTATTATCTGTATGCCCTGCGTGACGAATGTGAACGTAGGGGCATTGAGTAAACAACATTTGTAACAACAAGGGAACAATAAAAAAACAACATTCTTAATAATATAATAAAAGATCATAATATTGTCTTTTGTTGTTCCCTTGTTGCTAGCATTGTTATCTATATATTAGCGTTGTTGTTATAAATAATATAGATAAGAAGGTGGGCTTACTATTTATAAGGACACATAAGGTTTTAATTATTTTCCGCCTTTCCTTCGGTTACACTCTCGGCACAGCATTTGGCAATTTTCAATGACAGTTCTTCCTTTTTCACGCCAAGGGGTAATGTGGTCGCCCTCCATAAATTCAATATCAAATTCTTTACCGCACATGGCGCATTTGTGTTCTTGCTTTTCCCATACAGCAAGTTTTATCTTTTCAGGGAAAGAACGAAGGTCGAGATAATGCTCATCGCCCGTTAAAACATAAGGAATAATGCCTAACTGCTTTTGTATTTCGTCATCGCCTATTAAGTCGGCAATACGCTTCTCCATATCGTTGATGTCGAGCGCTTGTTCATGAAATTCGTCGTAAAACTTGGCCCAATCAATGCCCTTCATGATTTTCTTAAATTTCTTTATGTTGAAGGTAGATATAGCCCAGTTTAGAACGTTTTGAAAGTATGACCATAGTGGGCCAGCGCTAAGGTCGTGTTGATGTGCTGACATATACCCAACCGCTGTTTGTGGTTTACCATTACGTGTTTCATGGTCGGCCATCCATTCTAATGCCTTTTTTAAAAAGTCTTGACGAATAGGCGTTCCATTTACTAAATCTTTTCCTAATCGGTATGCACCACAATTGGTTTTAGAAAAATGTCGCTTGGCATCGCTCACGAAAGGGCCTGCGTATATCGCATTACGAATTTCTTGCTCGTTTAATGGCTTACCAGCAATGTTGATGGTTTGAAACCATTCTAACTTTTCCGACTCTTCGCCCTCACATACATACACGGTTAGTTTATAGTCGAGTATCTTTTTCCGTATGTCGGCAGGCTGGTTGAAGAAATTTTTGAAGTCGTAGGCGAATGTGCCTGCTACATATTGGCAAAGCGATAGGGTGCGTTGCTGTCCATCCATCACTTCGTATGGGCACTCAGCATCTTCGCTACGCTTCACCCAATACATAACGTTTAGCGGATAACCTTTAAGTACAGTGGTGATAACGGCTATCTGTTCTTTTTCGTTATAAATAAACTCGCGCTGGTAAGGTGGACGGATGTCAAGCAACCCGCCATAACCACGCACGCCTTGTTCTTCACTATTGATATAACCGTTGGTTATCTCGCCAACGGTTACCTCTAATTGCTTGATTGTCATCATAAGGCAACTAAATTATTCTTTAGGGGTTCGACGAATAAATATTCTTGTAAATTGTCGCTTTCCTTTTACAACCGCGCAGCCTCCTCTATCTTCTGGATGAATGCTGTATCCCACTTCTTTTAAAATCTCTTTCGGGGCGGAAGCTCGCGTGTTTCCACTTGCTTGCCAAATTATTTCAAATTGGTTTGGACAATATTTATCCAGGAAAGTTAAAGGAACCCCCATTATACCATCATAGTCATATGGTATGTTTTGTGTTCGGTTTACATCAATAGCATCATAGTTATCATATTTTGGGTATTCATCAGGTGTGTAATGACATACTAAATCAAGTTCTTCGTTACGCTTGGGTATCTCTAAATTGGTAAACCATGTAACACCAGAAACTCTAACCATTCCTTTCCTGTGGTCTCCTGCTGTTGCAATATCTTCATAAGGAGTTATAAAATGAGCGGCAGCCCCTTTAAAACCATACCCAAGCCAAACTTTGTTTTTTTGAATTAATGGAAAGAATTCTTTGTATGTTATATTCATTTGTCGACCAACAATTAAAAATTTCTTACCATATTCCATTAATTGTCCAATATATTCACGGAATAGTGAGAATGGCGGATTGGTTACAACAATATCTGCTTCTTTAAGTAAGTCGATACACTCTTGTGAGCGGAAGTCGCCTGTCTTCAATGTTGACATAACGTTTTTGTTGTTTTGAAGAAGATATCGCACGTCTGATAGGTCAACAGCACCATCGCCATTTTCGTCCTTTACCTCTGTTATTTCTACTTTATATGCTACTTTGGTGGGTTCATCTTCAAAACCTTCAAAATGTAATATGAGTTCATTGCCTTGTACGGGTGAGCCATTATAACAGGTGCATATTAGCTTCTTCAGTCCGAGTTGATTGAACCGAAGCGCAAAATACTTAAAGAAATTACTCTCGTAAGGGTCATCACAATTGCAGAGCACCACCTTACCACGAAAATGCGGCCAATAATGCTGCAACTCGCGTTCAATGTCAGAAAGCTGAGTATAAAACTCGTCCTTCTTCGCTACTTTCGCAGCGTTTAAATTCTTGTTTGCCATAAGTATGATTGATAGTTATAGTATACGACATCGGCATACAACTATCAATCCGCTAAGACGCAAAAAGGGCGTGATGCCTCTTATCGCGTTTAGCACGGGGCGGCGTCGGAAGGAGCCCCGGGGTAATTATAAGAATGCACCACGCCTATAGCGTGTATGCATTGCTTTATTAATTACCATCAAGGAAACCTTTATACGAAACATACGTATACGAGCCACCTGTCACATATTATTTCCGTGCTTGTTATTCCAAATGAGTTTCCGACGCTCTTGGCTAAACGCGAAATAATAGCGAATGCTTAATTTTTCAACGATGTCTTAGAAAGGGCCAAAACCAATTCTGTTTGTAAAGTTACAAATATTTATTGTAAACAAAGGCTTTCTGCTTGAAAATCTTTGTTGAGTAAGGAAAAACTGTGTTCTATCATAGGTTAACTCTTGCAATTGTTTCTTGTTGTCAATAGCTAAAATCTATCATTGTATAGATAAAAACATTTGTTTGTCTATCATAAAAAGTATATCTTTGCAAAAGATAGGCTACACCTCAGCATAATATTCAAGCAAGCTTGATATTCTGCGTTCGGTTTGCACTATCTTTGCAGAAGATAATAACAACAGAAAATATGGAAAGCAGAAAAGATATTGCTGCCGCTAAGAAAGCTTGCGGCTCGCACAACTGCACACAGGCTGTGTGCTGCACGTATCACGACTTTACTGGTCTTGATGAGGAGATAATAAGAAATGTGGGTAACAGCTTTGCCGCTGGTATGGGCAACATGGAGGGAACGTGTGGCGCGCTGGTGGGCGCTGGCATCGTCTACGGCCTTGCTGTGAAAGACCGTGCCAAGGCTATGAAGGGCATGCGCGTGATGATGAACAAGTTTCAGCAGCGCAATGGCGCTACACAGTGCAAACTGTTGAAGGGTGTAGGCACTGGTGAGGTGCTTCGCGAGTGCCCACTTTGTGTGGCCGACGCGTCAGAGTTTTTGGAAGAATTGCTCGATGCTGAAGACAAATAAAAAAGTGACATAAACAGAAAACCCATAAACAATGAGATAGATATGGCATCGAAGTATAAGGCTGAAAACGAGAAAGACCGCTGTGTGGCTTGTGGCGTATGCGTGAAGGTGCTCACCGTTATCTATCGTCCGCGCACCTGGTGCGTGTTCTGCCCCATGGGCAATATGACACAAATGATTTGTAAACTTAAAAAATAAATGAAAAGGATGGAAAAATTGAATGAAATTATTAACGGAAGCCAACTGACACTGGTCGACTTCTTTGCCACATGGTGTGGCCCCTGCAAGATGATGCACCCCGTGCTGGAACAGCTAAAAGAGGAGATGGGCGACAGCCTTCGCATCATCAAGATTGATATTGATAAGAACGAAGCATTGATGGAGCAATATCGCATACAGTCGGTGCCCACGCTGATGCTCTTTAGAAAGGGCGATGCGCTGTGGCGACAGAGTGGGGCGATGAGCTTGTCTGACTTGAAGAAGGTTGTAAACAGCTATCAAGAATGAACTTACAACAGCTGAAATATATCATGGCCATCGACCGCTTTCGCAATTTTGCGAAGGCGGCCGATGCATGCAATATATCGCAACCTACGCTTAGCGCCATGCTCATGAAGCTGGAGGAAGAGCTTGATGTGCGCATCTTTGAACGCTCAAACAAGATGGTGACGCTCACTGCGGTGGGCGAAAAAATATTGCGACAAGCACAAACGGTGGTGATGGAAACCGACCGCATAACCGAGATTGTGCGTGAAGAAAAGGGGGCGCTTAGCGATGCCTTTTCGCTGTCGGTAGGCCCTACCATAGCACCTTATCTGTTGCCTAAGTTTATTAAGCATTACCGAGAAAACTATCCTTCGGTGGCACTTTCTATCAGTGAGATGAAGGCCAACTTTATGCTTGATGCTCTGCTGCGTGGCGAGCTGGATGCGGGCATTGCTATTGCTGACAACGTGCGCCCCGGATTTTTAGAGATACCGCTTTATAGCGAGCGCTTTTATGTTTATCTGGCTGAAAGCTGCTGGCGAAAGTTGCCCGTGTTTAAGCCCGAGAATTTAGAGCATGAAAATATGTGGATCATGAAAGAGGCGCAATGCTTGCGCGATAGCGCTTTCTCGTTTTGCAAGGTGCGTAGCAAAGGCCGACATATTTATGAGGCGGGCAGCATTGAAACGCTGATACGCATTGTTGACGAGAATGGGGGATATACCATCATTCCTGAGATGCACCTGCCTTTCCTTACCGAGCAGCAGCGTGCCAACGTGCGAAAGATTGAAGGCGACTATCTGTCGTTGCGTCGTGTGTCGCTTTATATCAAAGACGACTATGTGCGTGAGATGATGCTGAACACGGTTGTTAATGTGCTTAAAATTTTTATGCCCGACGGTATGCTGAACGAGGGTATAGTGAAATATGGCGTAAAGCTTTAGATGCGAAGCTATGTTTGTGCGAAGTCGTGTTTATGTGAAGCTGAGTTTGTGCGAGGCTGTGTTTATGCGAAGCTGTGTTTGTGCAATGGCTGGTTGTACAGCAAAAGCCTATTTATGTTAACGTTTTACTGATTTAAGTAAGAATGTTTATTCAAACCAAAAGTTTTATATATTTTTGTAGTCTGGTGCTGCTGATGCTGCACAGAATAGATAATAGTTTTTTATTAAAACCCAAAAAATGAAAAGGAATATGATGATTATGCCATTGGTGGCGCTTGCACTGATGGCTTCTTGCACAGGAAAGAAAACGGAACAGAATGTTGCTGACAACGACTCGATGAATGTTGTTGATAGCACTGCTGAGAAAGCGGCTGTTGACTTGGCTGCTGTAGCAGGTACCTATGAGGGAACGCTGCCTGCTGCCGACTGCCCGGGCATTAAAACCGTGCTGACGATAAATGCTGATAGCACCTATCAGTTGCAGCAAGACTATATTGACCGCAAAGACGGACACGATGAGGCCAGCGGCGTGCTGCAGGTGCTTGATGGCGGTGTACTGATGCTGGTGCGCCCCTCAAGTGGTGACCACACCTTCTATAAGGTGAAAGATGCGCAAAGCATTATGATGACCGACTCGCTGGGCAATGAGGCTGAAGGCGAAATGGCTAAGCTGTATGTGCTGAAGAAGAAATAACTGCTAAAGAAAGTAAATAAAAAAAACTGCCAGCAAGAAGTGTTGAACACTTTGCTGGCAGTTTTTTGTTTTATAATGTCGCGTCTATAATAATGACGCGTCTATAATTATAAAAATGTTGCGTCTTTATTATTCAGCCTTGAAGGTTGCTACGCGGTTGAATTCTACCTGACGTGAGAGCTTATTGGTAGCACCCATACCCTTAGTGGTAAGACGGTTGGCATCAATGTTATATTTCTTTTTCTTACTGTATTAGCGTGTTGTACGAAATGCATATCGCATGTCTTCATGTAACGCGCATCTATTCATTATTCTTTTAACAGATGGGTCTTAAAAAGAGAACCTTAGTTTTGCTTTTCAATGATGTTCATGCCCACCTCTACGGCTTCCATGTTAAGAGGTATCATGGCGTGATGGCGCTCGGGCAGCGATTTGAACAGTGCGTGATGCAAGCCGTTGGTGCTTACCACGGGGCACACTTTCAGCAGTCCGCCCAGCACAATCATGTTAAACACCTTGGCATTTTTCATGTCAGCTGCCTTGTCCATGGCGTTAATGCGATACACATTAATGTCTTTGCGAGTGGGCGGGTTGATGATGCCGAAGCCGTCGTAGATGAGGATGCCGCCAGGCTTCACCTTTTCTTCAAAGCGGTCGAGCGAGGGCTGGTTGAGCACGATGGCTACATCATAGTGGCTCAAGATGGGCGATGAGATGCGTGTGTCGCTCACAATAACGGTAACGTTTGCTGTGCCGCCTCGTTGCTCTGGGCCATAGGCAGGCATCCATGTTACCTCTTTGTTCTCCATCAGACCCGAATAGGCCAGTATCTTTCCCATTGACAAGACACCTTGACCACCGAAACCTGAAATAATTATTTCTTTTTTCATAGTGCTGTTGTATCTTTTAAGTCGCCTTTCGGGTATTGTTTGAACATATTTTCTTCCATCCACTTGTTGGCCTGTGCGGGCGACATCTTCCAGCCGCTGTTGCAGGTGCTCACAATCTCTACCAGCGACGAACCCTTACCTGCCATTGATGCTTCAAAGGCTTTGCGTATAGCCTTCTTGGCTTGGCGTATGGCGCCTACGGTTTCAACGCTTTGGCGTGTAACGTAACAGGTGCCACGCAGCTGGGCTGCCAGTTCGGTGATGTTTAAGGGGTATCCGTGCAACTCGGGCACGCGGCCATAGGGACAGGTGCTGGTTTTTTGTCCGAGAAGGGTGGTGGGGGCCATCTGTCCGCCAGTCATGCCATAGATGGCGTTGTTGATGAATATCAGCGTGATGTTTTCGCCACGGTTCAAGGCATGAATGCTTTCGCAGGTGCCTATGCAAGCCAAGTCGCCATCGCCCTGATAGGTGAACACCAAACGGTCAGGCCACAAACGTTTCACAGCGGTGGCCAGGGCTGGAGCACGTCCGTGTGCTGCCTCTTGCCAGTCGATGTCGATGTATCGGTAGGCAAATACGGCACATCCTACAGGACTGATGCCTACGGCCTTGTTGGTCATTCCCATTTCTTCAATCACTTCGGCCACCAGCTTGTGTACCACGCCGTGCGAACATCCTGCACAATAGTGCATAGGGGTGTCGTTCATCAGCGTTGGCTTCTTGTAGACCAAGTTTTCAGGTGATATGATGTCGTTCATAATAGTTTCTCCTTTATTGCGTTCACTATCTCTTCAGGCTCGGGCACAATGCCGCCCAAACGTCCGAAATGTTCTACTGTTACCTCGCCATTTACGGCCAGGCGCACGTCTTCAATCATCTGTCCGGCGTTAATCTCTACCACCAGCACGCCACGTTTGCCGTGCACTGCCTGTGCTATTTCTTTTTCAGGGAAAGGCCACAGGGTGATGGGGCGGAACAGTCCGGCCTTGATGCCTTGCTCGCGAGCAATCTCGATGGCTTTCTCGGCAATGCGTGCAGCGCTACCAAAGGCCACAATCATAATGTCGGTATCGTCGTCGAGCTGTATGGTTTCGTAACGTACCTCTTTTTCTTTGATGGTGGCATACTTTTTTTGCAGATGCTGGTTGCGCAGCTCCATAACCTCAGGTTTCAGCTCGAGCGAGGTGATGATGTTTGGCGCGCGGTCAGGGGTGCGACCTATTGATGCCCACGGACATTCTTGCTTTATCTCTTCTTCGGTGCGGCGTGGCTTTTGCGGGGGCAACACCACCTTTTCCATCATCTGTCCGATAACGCCATCGCTCAAGATCATTGCTGGGTTGCGGTAACGGAAGGCGAGGGTGAAGGCCAGGTCCATGAAGTCGGCCATCTCTTGCACCGAGTTAGGAGCCAATACAATTACGTTATAGTCGCCATTGCCACCGCCACGTGTAGCTTGAAAATAGTCGCTCTGTGAGGGCTGGATGGTGCCCAGTCCAGGGCCTCCGCGCTGCACGTTAACAAACACGCCAGGCAGTTCGGCACCCGCCATGTAGGCGATGCCTTCCTGCATCAGTGCGATGCCAGGGCTTGATGATGATGTGAAGACACGCTTTCCAGCGCCTGCTCCACCATAAATCATGTTGATAGAAGCCACTTCGCTTTCGGCTTGCAGCACCACCATGCCAGTGGTTTCCCAAGGTTTCAGCTTGGCCAGTGTTTCAAGCACCTCGCTTTGTGGGGTGATAGGGTATCCGAAGTATCCGTCGGCACCGCAGCGTATGGCGGCGTGTGCAATGGCCTCGTTACCCTTCATTAGCATTATTTCTTGTTCTGCCATGATGTTGTTTTAATCCTCCAATCTTTTTTTGTAAACCGTGATACATCCGTCGGGGCATACGATGCCACACGAAGCACAGCCTATGCAATCGTCAGGATTGACGGCCATGACATACGGGTATCCGTTGATGTTCACATTTTTTTGAGCCAGCGCTATCACATCTTTCGGGCAAGCTTCAACGCACAGTGCGCATCCTTTGCATCGATTGGTGTCGACAACGATAGCTCCTTTAAATTTTGCCATTTCTATATAATGATTTATTGTAAGCGCAACACGCTGTTCTGCAAATGGGAACAGTGGTTGTGCTGTGTAGTTTTCTCTTTAATAAAACCTGCACCTACCCTTTAAGGGTTATACATATCTTTACAGTAAAAGCCTAAGATGCTGTCGAGCATCTGTTTGGCTTCAACGGCTGGCGACATTGGGTCAAGGCTGATGGCTTCGAGGTAGCAGTCGATGGCATGTTGCCAGTCGCCTTTACGTCGATAGTCGTTGCCCTGCTGGTAAAAGTCGTCGGCGGTCATAGGCTTGCACGTTTCCATTAGTATATCTCGTGCTTGCCCGCTGCCAGCGTGTTCTTCATCAACGAGCAGATGGTCATCGGACCTACGCCACCAGGCACGGGCGTGATGAATGAGCACAGCGGTGCTACCTCGTCAAACTTAACGTCGCCGCACAAACGGAAGCCACTTTTGCGCGATGCGTCGGGCACACGTGTGGTGCCAACGTCAATCACTACGGCTCCGGGTTTTACCATATCGGCGGTAACAAATTCGGGTTGACCGATAGCGGCGATGATGATGTCGGCTTCGCGACATTCGTCTTTCAGCGTTTTCGAGTGTGAGTGGCACACGGTAACGGTGGCATCGCCATACTGTTTCTGCAACATAAGTTGTGCCATGGGCTTGCCTACAATGTTGCTACGTCCCAGCACCACACACTTCTTTCCTGATGTGTTGATGCCATAGCGTTGCAGCAAGGTGAGTATGCCCAAAGGAGTGGCCGAGATGAAGCACGGCAAACCGATAGCCATACGTCCTACGTTTACTGGATGAAAGCCGTCAACATCTTTTCGATAGTCGATGGCCATCACTACCTTTTGCTCGTCGATATGTTTGGGCAGAGGCAGCTGTACGATGAAGCCATCAACATCATTGTCGCGGTTCAGGCGGTCAACACATTGCAGCAGTTCGTCTTCAGTAACGTCGCTCTCATAGCGTATGAGGGTAGATTTGAAGCCACACTGCTCGCAAGCAATAACCTTGTTCTTCACATATGTTTCTGAACCGCCATCGTGTCCTACAAGTACGGCCACTAAGTGCGGACGTTTGCCACCCGCATCAACAATGGCTTTTACTTCGGCGGCAATCTCTTCTTTGATGGTTGCCGCTGTGGCTTTTCCGTCTATCAACTGCATGCTATCTTTGTTTTTTGTTGTTCCTAATATATATATGATAAGGTGTGGGGGTTATTACATCTTGGGCATCTTGGGCATGCCAGGCATACCTTTCATCTTGCCCATCATGCCAGCCATGCGTGCCATCTGGCTACCCGTAACCATTTTCATCATCTTGCGGGTTTGGTCAAACTGCTTGATAAGGCGGTTTACCTCTTGCAGGTCGGTGCCACTACCTTTGGCAATGCGCTGGCGGCGGCTCTGGTTCAGTATTTCGGGGTTGGTACGCTCCTTCGGAGTCATACTCTTGATGATGGCTTCGATGCCTTTAAAGGCGTTGTCGTCAATGTCAACATCTTTGATGGCCTTGCCTACACCTGGTATCATTGATGCCAAATCTTTCAGGTTACCCATCTTCTTGATTTGCTCAATCTGTGCGAGGAAGTCGTTGAAGTCGAACTTGTTCTTCTGAATTTTCTTCTGAAGCTTCTTGGCCTCTTCTTCGTCAAACTGCTCTTGAGCACGTTCAACAAGGCTCACGATATCGCCCATGCCGAGAATACGGTCGGCCATACGTGCGGGATGGAACACGTCAAGGGCTTCCATCTTTTCGCCTGTACCCACAAACTTGATTGGCTTGGTAACCACGGTGCGGATAGAAAGGGCAGCACCACCACGTGTGTCGCCGTCGAGCTTGGTCAGGATAACACCATCAAAGTCGAGACGATCGTTAAACTCTTTTGCGGTGTTTACAGCGTCTTGACCTGTCATCGAGTCGACAACGAACAAGGTTTCGTCGGGGTTGAGGCTTTGTTTCAATCGCGTGATCTCGTCCATCATCTGCTCGTCAACGGCCAGACGACCTGCGGTATCGACAATCACCACATCATAGCCTTTGGCCTTTGCCTCTTGCACAGCGTGTGCGGCAATGGTGCAAACGTCTTTGTTGCCCTCTTCAGTATATACGGGTACGTTAATCTGTGCGCCCACAACCTTTAGCTGCTCAATAGCGGCAGGACGGTAAACGTCGCAAGCCACAAGCAGCGGGTTCTTGTGCTGTTTCTGCTTGAGCAGATTGGCCAGTTTACCGCTGAAGGTGGTTTTACCCGAACCTTGCAAACCGCTCATCAAGATAATGGCGGGACGACTGGTGAGGTGCAGGTCGGCAGCCTCGCCACCCATCAGTTCGGCCAATTCATCGTGTACGATTTTCACCATCAGCTGACTGGGCTTGACCGCTGTGAGCACATTCATGCCCATGGCTTTCTTCTTTACCGTGTCGGTGAAGGTCTTGGCCACCTTGTAGTTGACGTCGGCGTCAAGCAGTGCGCGTCGCACGTCTTTCAGGGTTTCGGCTACGTTAATCTCGGTGATTTTTCCTTCACCTTTCAGTATCTTAAAACTGCGCTCAAGTCTGTCGCTTAAGTTCTCGAACATACGATTGTCTTTATTTTTTTATATGGTGATACAATTATATTTTTCTTCGTTTTGTGTAAATACACATTGGATGGAAAAGCCATATACCACCTTTACCGCGTTTGTGGTAAAAGCGGACATATTCATTCCCCATCTCTGTTTATTTATGCAAAAGTAGACATTAAATAATGAAAAGAGGCATTTGCCGCGGTCGTTTTAAAATATTTTAAAACACTTTTTCACAATCTTGCGCACATATATAGGTAGTGTGCAATTTTTTTTAAACCCTTTTTCGTGGGTTATTGAAAAACAAAGCGCCCCACCAGTGGTAGGTGGTCGCTGAAGCCATTGTGGTACACAGGACCTTGATAGTTGCGCCTAGGTTTGAAGCCCCCATAACGTTCGTCGGGTTCGGTAAGAAAGGCGGCATCGTTAATGTAACATTCTGTGGCACAGGGCAACAGCGCTGGGCTTACCAGAATGTGGTCGAGGCTGCCCCAAGCACCGTGATAACGATAGGTGCCTTTAGCGCCCCGTGGCCCTTTTGCTTGAGCCGTAAGGTTGACAAGGCCGTGCGATAAGATGTTTTTCATAATGCCATCGTCGGCATACATATTGAAGTCGCCCGCCACGATAATGCGTGCCTGGTTGTTGGTGGCATAGATGCTGTCAATGGTTTCAGATAGACGTTGAGCGGCGTGCTGGCGGAACGGGCGCGACAGCTTCTCGCCTCCGCGTCGACTGGGAAAATGTATGCCCACAATGTGCAGCGTGTCGCCACTGATAATGAGCCCTTTAGCATACAATATGTCGCGTGTGGGGCGCATGCCTTTCATGGGCGCAATGCGTATGGCATGACTGCTGAGTAGGCGAAATGTCATAGGCGAATAAAGAAGGGCCACGTCGATGCCTCGCTCGTCGGCCGACTGTGTGACCACATAATCGTATCGTGCGTTGCGCAACAGCGAGCGTCGTGTAAGGTCGCGCATCACCGTGTCGTTCTCAACCTCGCACATCACCGCCATGTCGGGCACGGCAGCATCTTTCAGGTTCGCACACGAAAGCAGTGTTTGTCCAGTGCGGTCAAGCTTTCGCCAATAGCGTGTTTTGCTCCAGCGGTAGGTGCCAGAGGGCGTATATTCGGTATCGTTCTTCCCTTTGTCGTGTTGCGTGTCGAATAGGTTCTCGCAGTTTAGCTCAACAAAAGTGAAGGCTTGCAGCACGAAGCTGAGCGCTAAAAGTAGGTGTGCCATAGGCTAAATAGTATAGATAAAAAATTTGAGGGCCGCCAATCAGCGACCCTCAACCAACACAAAAACTAAACTAGACTTAACTAAATTGACATTGTAGACTTTCACAAGCCTTTCTGTCTATGTATGCTGCAAATATATTCAATATAATCAATATAAACAAAATAATATTCGTTTTTTTTGCTTCGGGGGGGGGTAAAAATGCTTTATTTATGTATTATCGGCCAATAATCAAGCCATTTATCCCTATTCTTGATCGTTTAATCTAAAATTTATTGTGCGGTTGAGAAGATAAAAATCGAGCACCGTCATGGCGGCCATTGCCTCTACCACAGGCACCGCGCGTGGCAAGACACAGGGGTCGTGTCGGCCTTGTGCCTTGAAGGTAACCGCCTCGCCTTGTTGGTTCACCGTTTGTTGCGATTGCAAAATAGTGGCTACGGGCTTGAAAGCCACGCGAAAGAAGATGTCTTGCCCGTTGCTTAGGCCGCCTTGTATGCCGCCACTGTGGTTGGTGCGGGTGGTTACGCCGCCGTGGCCATTGGGCAAAAATACATCGTTTTGTTCGCTGCCACGTGCCGTTACGCCTGCAAAGCCCTCGCCATATTCGAAACCTTTTACAGCGTTGATGCCCAGCATTGCTTTGCCCAGTGCGGCGTGCAGCTTGTCAAATTCGGGTTCGCCCAAGCCTACGGGGCACCCTTTTATCACACAGCTGATAATGCCGCCAATGGTGTCGCCCTCGGCTTTCACCTGTGAGATGAGTTGTTCCATCTGCAGTGCCTTCTCTTGGTCGGGGCATCGCACAGCGTTGCTCTCGGTGAGCGACAGGTTGTATGGGTGATAATCGCGCTCGAGGGCAATGTTTCCCACCTGCGATGTATATGCTTGCACACTGATACCCAACTGCTTAAGCACCATTTTTGCTAGCGCTCCACCCACACAGCGTGCTATGGTGATACGTGCCGATGTGCGTCCGCCACCGCGATGATCGCGCACGCCATACTTTGTGTTATAGGTAAAGTCGGCATGCGAGGGTCGGAACAGGTTGCGCAGGTTTTCATAATCGGCCGAGTGCTGATTGGTGTTGCGCACCACAAAGCCGATGGGGCATCCTGTCGACTTGCCTTCAAACACGCCACTGAGCAGTTCTACCTGGTCGGCCTCTTTACGGCTGGTGGTGATGCTGCTTTGTCCGGGGCGTCGGCGGTTCAGTTCGCTTTGAATAAAGTCGATGTCGATGTCGATGCCAGCAGGCATGCCATCAACGACGCCGCCCACAGCTGCTCCGTGACTTTCGCCGAACGTGGTGAGCGTGAAAATATTTCCGAAGGTGTTTCGCATAACGGTGTAGATGTTGTGTTGTGTGTGCTATATATAAGGTGTAGGGGTGTGGGGTGTTATGGGTGCGGTTTGTTTTTAGTGACAGTGTCCGCAGCAGCCCCCTTCGTGGTTGTGCTCGTGGTCGTGTCCGCCACAGCCACCACCGCAGCTCTCGCAGCTTCCGCCACATCCTTCGCCGCTCATGCGGTTGATGATGTCTTGTATCTCTTCGTTTGTAGCGGTGCGGCTTTCCACTACCGAACCCTTGAAGTTCAGTGTCTTACCAGCCAGTGGGTGGTTCAAGTCAACCTTCACCTTATCGGCACTAACCTCAGCCACACGTGCCATGAAGCGCTGTCCCTCTTCGTTCTGCAACGGAATGATGGCATCTTTCACAATGTGCTCGTGGTCGAAGCGACCGTTGATGGTGAAGATCTCTTTGTCAAGATCAATCACGTGCTCGTTGATATATTCACCATAAGCCTGTTCGGGTGTGAGCTGGAAGTCGAATTCGGCACCCTTCTCCAGTGTTGTTACAGCTTGTTCAAAGCTGTCGAGTGTGATGCCGAAGCCCGAGATAAATACGAAAGGCTTATTTACGGGAGCCTCTTCTACCAGCGTGGTACCCTCGTTGTCGATGGTGTAAAGCTTGTAGGCCACAGCTACAAACTTGTTGTTGTTTTGTTCCATTGTTTTATAATGATTTTTTTGTTATATTGCTAAGCAAGTTATATTGTCTGTGCAAAAGTACAATAAAATATTCAAATTACAGACCTTTTTCTCAGAATAGATGCTTACGCACAACAAGAGAGCGGTAGGTAAAATGGCTGGAAAAAGGAAAGTTAGTGCTGGCATTGTTGGTTGTTTCATGTTTTTTTTGTTATTTTGTAGGCAAATATTCTAACGTTATGAAGCAAACTTGCGGTCGGTGGCGGCACTTGATACAGCCCGTCCGCTACACCTTATTATATATATACCTCTGCATGGCTGTTTTGCTGAGCCCACTGCCCGCCATGGGGCAGCAGACGCAGTATGGCAAACTGTCGGGGCAGCTGAGACAGTGGGTGCGCCACGAGGCTCAACGCTTGCCAAAGCAAAAAACGATGGGGCGGCACGTTCAACCTCAGGTGTGTGCTTTTGTGCAGACACGGTCGGCCACCGATGCTGACGCTTTGCCCCAGCATGGCTGCACCGTGCTGAGGCAGTATGGCGACATTAGCATTGTGCAGATGCCACTGAGCAGCGTGCCCGCTTTGAGTGCCGATGCCCGCGTGTGTCGTATCGAGGCGCAACATGGCACGCGTCCTTTGCTCGACTCGGTGTACATACAGGTGGGCGCTCGCGAGGTGTATGCCGCCCAGCAGTTGCCCCAAGCCTTTACAGGCCGTGGGGTAGTGGTGGGAGTGCAAGATGTAGGCTTTGACCTTACGCATCCCACATTTCTCGATCGCAATACCTCCAGTTGGCGCATCCAGCGTTTTTGGGACATGCTTTCTACCGACACTATTGACAGCCCCCTGTTTGTAGGTGCTGCCTATGAGGGCGAAGCGCTGAAAACCTATGCCCACTCGCGCGATGCTCACCTCATCAGCCACGGCACCCATACCGCAGGTATAGCGGCGGGCACGGGCTTTGGCACTGCCTATCGTGGGGTGGCCTATGATAGCCAACTGTGCCTGGTGAGCAATGCTGTGAGCGATGATGCTGAACTGATAGACAGCACGCAACGCTATAAATATACTTATGCCACCGATGCCTTGGGCTTTCAGTATATTTTTGATTATGCCGAGGCGTGTGGCTTGCCCTGTGTGATTAATTTCAGCGAGGGCTCAACCCAAGATTTTCATGGCGACGACATACTGTATAACGAGGTGATAAACCGCATGACGGGCCCTGGCCACATTCTTGTGGCAGCGGTGGGCAATGACGGATGGCAACGCAACTATTTCAGAAAACCTCGTGGCGAGCAGGCCATGGGCGCCTTCATTCGCAAGTGGGGCAAGCGTGTGGCCTTTACGTTACAGGCCGATACCTCTTTCAACCTTCGACTGAAAGTGTGGAACCATCAACAGCCTGAAACCTATGTGTTGCCTATGAGCGAAGTGCTGTTGGCTCCCGACTCAACGTTTACTGACACCCTTGCGCTTTGTTCTGACAATTATGTGCTCACTGTTCAGGCTTACCCTTCGTGCTACGACCCCACACAAACCTGTTACGATGTAGCGCTTAGCGCCGATATTAGGGTGGGCATGGTTAAGGCCGTGTCGGTAGAGGTGATGGGTAAGGAGGCCGATGTGGCTTTCTATAGAGTGGTGGGCGAACTATACGACAATGCTCTCGACCCCACCTTATCGGCAGGCGATGCGTCGCACAGCATCCTCAGTCCCTCGTGTGCCACATCGGTCATTGCGGTGGGGGCTACCGCCTACCGCACGCAGTATGTTAATTCGGTGGGCGATGTGCAGGTATATAACGCGGGCACTCATGGCCAACGAGCCCACTATTCGGCCATTGGTCCTACTTATGATGGCCGCATAAAACCCGATGTGATGGCGCCTGGCACCAACATTATCTCGTCGTATAGCAGCTATTATATTAGTGAACAGGCGTCGCCCGAGTCGTCGCTGGTCAGCACCTTCGCGTATAATGGTCGCACCTACGCCTGGCAGAGCGACGCGGGCACCTCGATGGCAGCACCCGTGGTGGCTGGCGTCATTGCCCTTTGGCTACAGGCTCGCCCTGACTTGTCGCCCGCCGATGTGATGGATGTGCTGCGTGCCACCTGTCGTAGGCCCGACCCCTCGCTCACGTATCCTAATAACCTGTATGGCTATGGTGAGATAGATGCCTACCGTGGCTTGCTTTACCTGCTGGGCATTGATGGCATTGCCGACCTCTCGCACCAGCAACCCACACGCGCCACCTTTAGCATTGACGCCCAAGGCAGCGTAACGGTGCACTTAGCTGCCCCTGCATCTCGCCCCTTCAGCATACAGGTATATAGCACAGCGGGCCAGCGGCTGGCCACACATCGGTTTGCCACAGGGCAGCGCCAATACACTTTTTCGTTGGCGCATCTGCCACACGGCATCTATGCCTTACAGCTGAATGGGGGTAATGATGGTTTTACGGGCTCGACCCTGGTGCGTAGATAATTTTTAAAAAGATTTAAATGTGAAAGATTGTGAAATATTTTCTCGTTTTTTCCTTTTTTATGTCCCATATTTTGTGTAAGTTTGTACCCATCAAATTACAGTCTGAAAGCATTGGTTTCAGACTGTGAAACCCAGCATATTACAGCCTGAAACCAAGGGTTTCAGGGCCTGAAATGCCGCGAATCAGAAATGAGGGGTATCACTTTTGAAAACTGTAAGCAAACAGAGCTTATTTACTTACAGATTGAAAGAAAAACGCCCTTCAACGTCTATTGATATGTAAAAGAGGGAAAAATGTACGAATTGTAAAAAGATGTATAAAAAGATAAAAATATGAAAAGTGTAAAGATTGTATTGTTGGCCGTGGTGACGGCCCTTATGGTGTCGTGTGGAACGACCCGTGTAGTGCCTATTTCAGGGCGAACCCAAACGCTTTTGGTAAACGATGAACAGGTGTTGAGCCTAAGTAACCAAGAGTATAGCAACTTTATGAAGAGCGCTAAAGTGTCGACCAATAGCGCCAACACTGCCATGGTAAAACGTGTAGGACAGCGTTTGGCATCGGCTGTTGAAAGTTATCTGAAAAGCAATGGATTGTCAAGCGAGGTGAAAAATTTCAGTTGGGAGTTTAACCTTGTGCAGAATAAAGAGGCCAACGCCTTTTGTATGCCTGGTGGAAAAATTGTGGTGTATGAAGGTCTGCTGCCCTATACGCAGAACGAGGCTTCGCTGGCCATCGTGTTAGGGCACGAGATAGCCCATGCTGTGGCCAAACATTCAGCTGAACAGATGAGCACCCAAATCAGAAACCAGTATGGCACACAGATATTGGGAGGTGTGCTCCAGGCTGCAGGTGTGAGCTCTACCACCACCCAGTTGGCACAAATATTGACGCAGAAAGGGTTGCAGTTTCGTAGCCTAAAATATTCGCGCAACCACGAAACTGAGGCCGACCGCATGGGCTTAATTTTTGCCGCCATGGCAGGTTACGACCCCACCGTAGCCGTGGCCTTTTGGCAGCGTATGGCGCAAGGCAATGGCAATAGCAACCAGAGCGATATGTTTAGCGACCACCCCTCTGATGCTAAGCGCATTGCTACCATCAAGGCCGAGTTGCCTGAGGCGCTAAAATACTACAAGGCTGCCGTTGCCACTACCACCACTACGACGAAGAAAACCACCTCAACCAAGAAGCGTACCACTACGTCGAAGAAGAGAAAGTAGAAATAAAGAAGTGCAAAAACATTTGCTATCTACTGGAAAATCATTACCTTTGCACGTATGAGAATAGACATTATTACCGTATTGCCCGAAATGTTAGAGGGCTTTGTCAACGAATCGATACTGGCACGAGCCCAGAAAAAGGGCTTGGCCGAGATACATCTGCACAATCTGCGCGACTATTCTACTGATAAGTGGCGCCGCGTAGACGACTATCCCTATGGCGGATTTGCTGGCATGGTGATGCAGTGTGAGCCTATTGACCGTTGCATATCGGCACTGAAGGCCGAGCGCGATTATGACGAGGTGATATTTACATCGCCCGATGGCGAGAAGTTTGATCAGCATATTGCTAACGACCTCTCGCTGAAAGGTAACATCATTATCTTATGCGGACATTATAAAGGTATTGACCAGCGTGTGCGCGACCACCTTATCACACGCGAGATATCGGTAGGCGACTATGTGCTGACGGGAGGCGAACTGGCGGCTGCTATCATGGCCGATGCCATTGTGCGCATCGTTCCTGGCGTGATAGGCGATGAGCAGAGCGCTCTAAGCGATTGTTTTCAAGACGATATGCTTTCGGCACCCATCTACACACGTCCTGCCGACTATAAAGGCTGGAAGGTGCCCGAGATATTGCTCAGTGGCAACGAGGCAAAGATAAAGAATTGGGAAATGGAACAGGCTATGGAACGCACCCGTCGCCTGCGTCCTGATTTGCTTGAAAAAGAACGCCTAAAAAGGTAAAAAATAGCGAAATAGAGCATTTGTTTTGAGTTTCAAGTGGTTGTGGCAGTCGTTGGCTTTAGTT
>USAI01000040.1 GCA_900552675.1 uncultured Prevotella sp. | reverse complement strand
CCAATAAAAATAGCAGTCCCAATAAGAACAATAAGCCCGCTAAGGCTCGCCCTCAACGACATACTGACGATTCGTTGGCATCAAGAACCATTAAGTTTGCTGATGGCATCTATACGGGCGATAGTTTTGAAGGTATGCGCCAAGGCTATGGCACATTTAAATATAATAACGGCGACGTTTACACTGGGTTATGGGCAAAGAATAAGCGCGAAGAAGAGGGTACGTGCACATATAAAAATGGCGACACATACAAGGGGCATTGGGAGAACGACACCTATGAAGGCTATGGCATTTTTACCTATGCCTGTGGAGACCAATATGCGGGAAACTGGGAAAGCGGAAAAATGAATGGCAACGGTAAATATCGCAAAGCCGACGGTAGCACCTATGAAGGCAGTTTTAAAGATGGCAAAAAAGATGGAGGAGGCCTTATTATAACAGCTGCTGGCGATTCTGTTGCTGGTGAATTTAAAAACGACAATGCACATGGCTACAACTACATACGCTACAAAGATGGTACGCGTGCTATGTTGATATACAAAAACGATATTCCAAATGGCTTTTGCATTATAGAGGCTACCGATGGCACTCTTTCCTATCTATACCAGAAAGATGGAAAATTTGATGGGCCAGGCATTATCATTGAGCCCGACAAAACGATTTGTGGCGTAATATATAGTAATGGCAATATTATCGACAATAATTCACATAAAATAATAGATAAGTATCAGGTTTATTATGATTTAAAGGAGCCCGACCTCAATTACATTCGTACCAAACAGTCAGATACACATTTTGGAGAGATCATCTACTCTAATGGTGCCGTTTATATAGGCGACCTTCGAGAAGGTAAGCCCTACGGTTTCGGTATTATGGTTTATAAAAATAGAGATGCCTATATAGGTACCTTTGAAAATATGCTTGCCGAAGGACAGGGCGCTTATGTTTACTTTAATAGCGGAGACTGCTATTATGGGCAATGGCACAACAACCAGTTAAACGGCAGAGTAACAATTGTTTATGGTAAGGAAGGAAGAACATTCCAGGAAATGTTTAAAGATGGTGATTTTGTGAGGTGAACACCCGTTTGGGTGCTGGAGTACAGGGCATGGAGCCCCTGTACTACTATGTTTTGGGCAGTAAGAATTGGCGCTAAGTGGTTCTGTATATTTATTCATTTTCTTGCATAAATATACAGTATGGAGAGTGGATCGTGAAACCCATCAAATTACAGTCTGAAAGCATGGGTTTTAGGCTGCGAAACCAAGGGTTTCAGGACGCGAAACCATGGGTTTTAGGAGGTGAAACCCATGGTTTTGCAAACGAGAAGTATCAACTTTGAAAAGTGAAAGTATTCACACCGCTTTTAGTTATAATCTATCACTATTTTAACAGATGTTTTGCAAATATTTGCAAATAACATTTTTCATCTTCCTCCCTACCTTTTTGTATATTTATGCAGTTTTACATTCCGCTTACATTCACCGCGCATCACTTTTCGCCCATTTTGCATCATCCGTTTAACAAGAACGTTATAGGCCAACGGCATCAAAAAATGTCTATAAATAGGTTGTAGTTTTGAGCATTTCAATAAAAAATAGTACCTTTGCATACTGATAGCATGCTGTGGTTAAAAGCGATGCTTCACTACAGTAATCAGCTCACAAACGACAATAAAAGCTCACTACAATAGTGCTTTCTGACTATAACATAACTATACAATAAATAATGGACAACAAATATCATCCATTTCTGAAAGAGATACGTTCATTTATCCCTGAGAACCGAGTATATACCGACGAGTTGAGACGTTTGGCTTGGGGTACCGACGCCAGTTTTTATCGCCTCATCCCCCAAGTTGTTATTCGCTCCGACTCAGAGGAAGAAATTTCGCGCATCCTTCAAACAGCCAGTCGTCATCATCTGCCCGTAACCTTTCGCGCCGCTGGCACCAGCCTTTCGGGCCAGTCGATCAGCGACTCGGTACTGGTTGTGGCAGGAAAACATTGGGAGCGCTACGAGATATCAGACGAGGGCAAGACCATTCGTTTGCAGCCCGGCATCATTGGTCAGCGCGTAAACGACCTTCTGAAGCCCTTCGGCCGCAAGTTTGGCCCCGACCCAGCCTCAGTAAAGAGCGCCATGGTGGGCGGCATTGTGATGAACAATGCTTCGGGCATGAACTGTGGCACCCATGCCAATAGCGATAAGATGCTGAAGTCAGCCAAGATTATCCTTGCCGATGGCACGCTGCTTGACACTGGCGACGCCGCAAGCCGTGCCTCGTTTCAGAGCACCCATCCCACTTTTATCAAACGCATTGAAGCTCTGCGCGACGAGGTGCGTGCCAACGCCAAGCTGCGCGACCGCATCTTACACAAATATGCCATCAAGAATGTTACGGGCCTGAACATCTTGCCTTTCGTGCAGTTAGACGACCCCTTTGACATCATTGCCCACCTGATGGTAGGCTCAGAGGGCACCTTGGCCTTCCTGGCCGAAGTGGTGATGGGCACCGAGATTGACGAGCCCTGCAAGGCCAGCGCCATGCTCTACTTCCAAGACATCAAAGAAGCCTGCCAGGCCGTAGTGGCCATGAAGAAGCTGGTGAACGCCAATGGCGAATGGATTGTGAAGAGTGCCGAGCTGCTCGACAAGAAGTCGTTAGCATCGGTCAACGACCCCACTGGCGACGACCTCACCGCCATCCTCACCGAGACGAAGGCCGCCACCCCCGAAGCGCTGCAGCAGAACCTCGCTGCCATCAAGCAATGTCTGAGCGCCTTCAACACCTTCGTGCCCGTACACTTCACCGACAACCCCGACGAATATTCAAAATACTGGGCCATGCGCTCAGGCGTCTTCCCCTCAGTGGGCGGCACCCGCAAGCTGGGCACCACCTGTTTGATTGAAGACGTGGCCTTCCATATTGAAGACCTGCCCGAAGCCACTGCCGACCTGCAAGCCCTCATTGCCCGCCACGGCTACGACGATGCCTGCATCTATGGTCACACGCTGGAGGGCAACTACCACTTCATCATCAACCAGTCGTTTAACAGCGAGGCCGACGTGAAGCGCTATGAAAACCTGATGAACGATGTGAAAGAGCTGGTGGTTGACAAGTATGACGGATCGTTGAAAGCCGAACATGGCACAGGCCGAAACATGGCTCCCTTTGTACGCTATGAGTGGGGCGACGACGCCTTTGCCGTGATGAAGAGCGTGAAAGAACTGTTCGACCCCGAAGGTTTGCTGAACCCTGGCGTCATCTTCAACGACGACCCCAAGTGCCACATCAAACACTTCAAGCCACTGCCCCTCACCCACCCCTTAGTTGACCGCTGCATCGAGTGCGGTTTCTGCGAGGTAAACTGCCTTACCTGTGGCTTCGCCCTGTCGAGCCGCCAGCGCATCGTGATACAGCGCGAGATTGCTCGCCTCAAGCATACTGGCGAAGACAACAAACGTCTGCACAGCCTGGAGAAAGATTATAAATACTGGGGCAACGAAACCTGCGCTGGCGATGGTCTGTGCTCTACCTCATGCCCCATGCACATCAACATGGGCGAGTTTACACACGTCATCCGACAACAGGCACTGCCCGCTGGCAGCATGGGCTATAAGATAGGCAACTATGCCGCCAACCATTTTGCAGGCATGAAGTGTGGCTTGCGCCCCATGCTCACCATGGCCGACACCGCACACACCGTGCTGGGCACCACAGCCATGAGCGCCATCACACGCGGCATGCACTCGCTGCTAAACATACCCTTGTGGACACCCGCCATGCCCAAAGCCTTCCATGTGAGCAAAACGCTGGAAGCCTCGCAGCCCAAAGAAAAAGACAAGGTGGTTTACTTTCCCAGCTGCATCAACCAAACCATGGGTCTGCCACACAAGTCGGCTGAAGAGATGGCACTGGTAAACAAAATGGTGTCGTTGCTGAACAAAGGCGGATACGAGATTATCTTCCCCAAGAACATGGAGAAGCTGTGCTGTGGCACCATATGGGAGAGCAAAGGCATGATGGACATTGCCGACCGCAAGACAAAAGAGCTGGAAGAAGCCCTGTGGCAAGCCAGCGAGCAAGGCCGATACCCCGTGCTGTGCGACCAGAGCCCCTGCTTGCACCGTATGCGCGAAAACATTAAACGCATGCACCTGTACGAGCCCGCCGAGTTTATATACACCTTCTTGCGCGACCGCCTCAACTTCACACCCATCAACGAGCCCGTAGCCGTACACGTTACCTGCTCAATGCGCCGTATGGCACTGGCCGACACCATCATACAGTTGGCCCGTCTCTGCTCTACAAACGTGTTTGTGCCCGAGGGCGTAGGCTGCTGTGGCTTTGCTGGCGACCGTGGCTTCACACACCCCGAGGTGAACCAATATGCCCTGCGCAAGCTGCGCCCCCAACTGGAAGAGCGTGGCATACAGAAGGGCTACTCGAACAGCCGCACCTGCGAGATAGGATTGACCACCAACTCGGGCATACCCTACCAGTCAATCGTCTACCTCGTTGACCAGTGTACCGAGGCTAAGAAATAACGTCTTTTGAACCAAAGACAAAGAGACAACACCTTATAACAACCGAAAAAAGGCGCGCCAACAGCAAACTGCTATTGGCGCGCCTTCGTTGTTATATATACCTTATCTTACATTAAGTAGGTATTCTTAATACAGAAGAGAGTTAGGGTATCATTACCTCCATTGGTTCGCTATAGTTCCAACGTCGAGTGCCACTACCCATCGGCGTATCATAATTAATACGCGCGGCAGCACGCACAAAGACATGTCGGCCCGAAGGAATAACCTGGCCCTTTGTAGAGCGAATGGTAACAGGCGTACCCAGCAGCGGCTCAAAGGAATCGCCCGAATACTCAATAGAATTCGACCAGCGGTCATCACGCGCGCGATAGCCTACCGATGACGAATAGCTCACAAAGAGCTGAATGTCGGTAACGTTAGGATAGCTCTCATCATAGTTACCCATCGGCTCAATATACGATTTAAACTCGTCGCGTGAAACGCCACGTGTAACCTTTACCTTGGCCGTTATCTGTCCGTTCGACACTGTGGGATACCCCACAAATTCGACACGTAAGAAGGGTTTCACATTAAATATCACCTCGGTCTTTCCCTTTATTTTCACATCCTTTGTTTCATTAGCCAAAGGCACCCCATCCTTACTCTCGCGCACCAATGGAATGAAAGGTCCATCAACCCGAACATTGTATATGCCCTCAAACACCTTTGTGTTTTGGAAAGACCCATCCATCATGCAATAAAAGTCGGGGTTGTGGCTGGCGTTCTCGCTATAGTCGAGCTGAGTCAAGCGCACACGTATACCCTCACTACCTTGATCAGTGCGTATAGAGTCGCCAGTTTCGGCATCCACCACCGCGCCATGAATAGTTTCTGAGGGCGATTCGTAGTTATCCATCTCAAAGAGGTCGCATGAGACCAAAGACATCGAGGCGAACAACAAAGCAATAATTCCTATTTTTTTCATTTCGTTATTTTCTTTTGTGCCATTATCATACGGCATTATCACTGAATGTTACGATTATTTTTATAAAGTATATGCACACACCTTAACGGTTAGGTTGCTGATCGATAACAGCGCTCTTGGTAACCTCGCCATCAGGAATATTCCAGTAATAATCAAGCACCGAATAATCGAACGTTTTTTGGCTGATAAACTGGAAATGCACATCAAAGAACCATTTCTTGGCCTGTGTTGAGTAGAAAGGATAAAGGCCACGGAAGCGATAACGGCTGTCGTCACTATAAGTTGTTTTATCGCGTTTCTCGCCCCAGAAGCCATCGCGTCCCTCATAATGTTGCACACGCCAGCGACGCAAATCCCACTTTGTTTTCGACTCGAAAGCCAACTCCTTACGACGCTCACGGCGCACTATATCGCGGCCATCGTCGGTATTAGGCAATGTGGTGGTGAGCAAATTGGCACCAGCGCGACGTCGAATGTCGTTCACTGCATTGGTGGCCTCTTGCATCAAGTCAGCACCATCAGGCGCCGAAACACCCGCCATTGACATCTCGACAGCGGCCTCAGCCATATTCAGCAACACCTCGGCATAACGCATCAGCAAGAAATGCTGTTCCGACTTGCCTTCACCAATCTCGGCCGAAGCGCTGGGGTTAAGATATTTACGTATCATCAATCCTGTTAAGCACGACTCGCCATTGGCATAGAATGGGCCATTGGCGCCCGAAGCGTTCATGGTTGTGCCATCGTCAAGGGGCACCTGTTCTTGGCTACTGTTTGCATTAGAACTAAGATACAGTTGCTTAGGCTTCTTGGTATAAGCATCAAGCTGCTGATAGGTTTTCTGCGAAGTGGCATACGAATAGTCGTCGAAGAGCGGACTGATAGGAGCAGCGCCCACCCAGGTGCCAGTGCGTATCTCCTGGTTACGGTCTTTAAAGTAGTCGCCAGGATATATCACCCATGCTCTGAGACGAGGCTCTACGTTTTTGAAGAAATCCATGGGCTGGTCATACAACACATAGTGGCCCGTAGTGTTCGACGTTCCATCGGTAACACGAATTGAGCCATTGGGATAACGGTCGAAGCCATCAAACAACTCACAAAAATCTTCGGTAGGACACATACCACACGATAGCGGGCTGTGGTAAACGAATGGCGAGTTGTAGGCATCATAAGCGTGTGTGGCGGTAGGGTATGAATATTCGCGCACGTCAATATTCTCAGGGCTATCATCATCGAAGAACATGTCTACCATGTTTTGATATTGTGCATCGGCATCGCCATCTGCCCATTTCTTCATATAAAGAGCGTAGCGTTTACTATCAATAACCTCTTTAGCTGATTTGTAAGCCTCAGTAAAATACTTATGCGAAGCAGCCTCCCAACGGTCAGGGGCAAAGCCCATGACACGCACGCCCGTTTTCTTGCCCAAGCCTGTGAGATGTCCAGCCACCGTTTGGTTATATTTGGCCACACTGCCTGCATACAACATAGCTTCCGACTTCCATGCCAACGCTTTATACTTATTACAGTATCCTTGTTTAGGGCTTGTGGGTTGTAACAATTCAATAGCCTTGTCATAATCGGCCAATACTTGATCCCACGTTTCCTCTTCTGAGGCTCGGGGCACTTCCAATATAGTAGCATCAGCAGGGTACTGAATAACCTTTGTTACCAATGGCACACCACCAAAGCGCTTTGCCATAGTGTAGAACACGGTAGCCCGCACATAATAAGCCTCGCCCAGGTAGTGGTTATATATTATTTCAGGATAGTTGTCTTTATACTTGGGAAGGTTCTCGATAAGATAATTGGCATCACGCAATTCAGAGAAAGCCATACCCCAATAAGGAGTATCCTCGCCCGTAAAGGCAGAACAGATACCATCTCTATCAAGACATTCGCCCGTGCCTTCAATGCCTAACGACACGAGCCATCCATTGAAGTTGAAGCCCCACTGTCCTTGATATTTAAAATCTTCATACGGCATATAGCTATACATACGCGCCATATAGATGTCGATACCCGATTCGTCAGATAACAATTGGTCGGCCGTGACGACATTCTTCGGTGGCACATCCATATCTACGCACGAGGTAGCAAGCAATGCTGTTGCTAAAAATATAATGAGTTTTTTCATATATCTTGTTTGTTAATATAAATGATGTTATACATTATATACGATACCTTTAAACGGTGTTGCTTTAGAACGACACCTGTACACCAAAGGTGTAGGTGCGGTTAAGCGGATAGAGGCGTCCGAGGTCATCGCTGGGATGCTCAGGGTCAACAAACTTCACACCTGTAATGGTGAGGAGGTTGTAAGCATTGGCATACACGCGCAAATTGAGCGAGGGGAACGCTTTCCACTTGGGTAACGTATAGCCCAGTTCTATCTGTTTTAAGCGTAGATAGGCAGTGCTAACACGGTTGAATGTAGAGTTGGCCGAAGGATAATGCCCCGTATAGGCATAATATCCCTTCACCCATTTAGTGTTCGGGTCGTAGGGATCGGCGTTTTCATCGGCTGGGTGCCAGCGATCCCAATATTGCTCAAGGGCGCCACCACCGTTCTGTCCCCATATTGAGTAGAGCGGCTCTTCATACGACATTGATCCCAAAGCCGAACCTTGCCACAGCATACTAAAGTCGAAACCTTTATAAGCACAATCAATGCTAAGCGAATAGTTCATCCACGGCGTTTGGTCAAAAGCATACGGGTGCTCATCTTGGCTATTTATCTCGCCATCACCATTCCAGTCGAGATACTTATAATCGCCTGGCAGCAAGTTTTTTTCGTGATATAGTGTTTCGTTCCATATCTCGTCCCAGTTTTGGTAACGTCCGTTACCCTCATAGCCAAACTGTACACCTTGATAACGATTGTTGAGGTGATCATTTCGCCACTGGTCGTAGGCGTTAGCATACGGTCCGTTTTGTATGGCGGTGAGATACTTTTGTCGGGTAATGGTAACGATACCTTTCACATTATACACAAAATTGCGGCCAATACGATTATGATGACGAAGCTCAAGTTCCATACCAAAATTGCGACTGCTATTGGCGTTTTCGCGTGGTGGTTTTGCACCAATAACGGTGGGGAACACAGAGGTGCGATACTCATACAGGCCCGTCATCTTGCGGCTGAAGTAGTCGAGCGAGAAGCCGAATAGCTTGTTATTGGTATCGAAATCAACACCTACGTTAAAGGTTTTAGCCTTATACCATGATATCAGTTCGTTAGGAATAGCCATCGGCGTGGCAGCATACACAAACTGTGATCCGAAGATGAAGCCTGGAGCATACTGGTTATAATAGCCTTTCTCTGAGTTTCCGCTCGTCGATGGATAAGTATATCCAGCCACCCAATCGTAGTTGGCTCCCGAGTCGTCACCCATCTCACCATAACTTGCACGCAACTTCAACTGGTCGACGCCTTTTAAGAATTCAATTTTCTTAAACCACGGCTCTTCAGACACTACCCAGCCCAATGATACTGATGGGAAGAAGCCCCAACGATGCCCCTTCGCAAACTTTGAGCTACCATCATAACGAAACTGTCCTTCTACAAGATAACGTTGCGCAAAGCTGTAGTTTAAACGTCCGATAAAGGCGTTATAGTTGGCCGAGTAGATACCTCCCGTAGCACTATTTGCTACTTGTCCCTCTTCTACACCATTAAAGAGATATGGCGATGAGAAAGCCAAATTACGCATGGCATAGAAGTTGTCGCCTGTGCGACGTTGTGTTTCCATACCCACAACGGCAGCCACACTGTGTGGCCCAAAGTCGCGATTATAGCTTAAAGTATATTGCGACAAAAATTGTTGTGTATCATAATGCTCGCGTCGCAGGTTGCTGGGCGCGCTCGATGCATACAGTTTTTGTTTGTAAGTTTGTGTGGCCGGGTCGTAAGCATACTGATAATATTGCTTGCGATAAATAGTGTTGTTATTCAAATGATAATCGTAGCTAAACATCACCTTTGCCTTCAAGCCTTTCAGCACATTGAACAACGTGCCAAAGTCATACTCAACAATGCCCGAAGTAAGCACCTGGCTCTGCTTATAACGACGGTAACCCGATATGTCGGCCGTCATTTTAGCTACAGTGTTCTCTTCAAGATCTAGGCCATCATAATTGAGCATGGTGCCCGCCTCATCGGCATAGGCTGGAAAGAGCACACCCTGTCGCCAATAGTTGCGTATAATATCGGTTGATGTACAATAGGGGTTGTTCTGCTTATCGGTCATAGCGTTGATATTGAGCGACAGCTTCAATCCGCGATACACCTCAGTGGTAAGGTTTGAAGTGATGTTATACTTATGATAGTTGAGGTCGCCCGATTTGAAAAAGCCCTCTTGATATAAAGCACCAAAACTCACAAAATACTGGGTTTTATCATTGCCACCCGACACCGTAATATTATGATTGGTTTGTGGCGATGTCTTGGCAAAGATAAGGTTGTTCCAGTCGGTTTCTCTACGTGTGCCGTTTCTAAACTCGTCAAACATCTCATCAGTATAAATTTTCGAGCCACCGTTCACATTATTCAGGTTTCGCTCATTATACAGCGTCATGGTTTTATAAGCATCAAGCAGTTTTGGCATGCTTTTAGGCGACTGTATGGTGTATGAACCATTATACGAGAACTTGGTTTGACCAGCCTGACCTTTCTTGGTGGTTACCAACACTACGCCATTGGCCGATCGCAAACCGTAGATTGATGCCGATGCATCTTTCAGCACCGAGATATCTTGAATATCATCAGCGTTCATGCGCTGAAAGTCGCTCATATCACGAGGTACACCGTCGATAATAACCAGCGGTGTTCCCATACCACGCACATCGAAGTTGTTGTTATACGAGCCAGGTTCAGAACTCTTTTGCCAAACACGCACACCTGCCACACGGCCCGTAAGCATGTTTTGCGGGTTCTCGTTCTTGGTACGTACCATCTCATCGCCCTTTACGGCAGCTACCGATCCTGTTATTGAGCCACGCTTTTGCGTGCCATAGCCCACAACCACAACATCTTGTAGCTGGTTTACATCATCTTGCAATACAAAATTAAGTTCACGTCTGCCACCCACACTTTGTGTGGCAGGCTTCATACCTATATAGTTGACAACAATTTGTGCATTGGCAGGCACCTGAAGGGTAAAGTTACCGTCAATGTCGGTCACCGTCTTGGCCTTGCCCTTATCAACGCCTACGGTAGCGCCAATAACGGGCTCGTTGTGTTGGTCAACGACCTTGCCCTTTACCATGATGCCCTGAGCTTGTGCAGCCGCCGAGCTCATGACCAGAGCCGATATAAATAATAATGACTTTATGTTCATAACATAGTTTGTTTTTGGAAACGTTATTCGGTTATTTTGCGTTGGCAGTTAGCCAGCACAGCATACTCGGAAACGTAGGCAAATGAGAACATGGCTTCTACCTTATTGTTTACAGCCGTTTGGCTCCAGCCCACCAATAAATTTATGGGTAGCGTGCCGTTTTTCATATACTTAGCCCAAGCATAATTAAGGTTAGCCTGATAATAGTTAAGGCTGTTGCGCGATATTTCATCATAGCCATAGGCCTCGGCATAGCCGCTCATCAGCACATCATTGAACCAAGGGTTAAAGCCATCTACGGCGTAAGCATAATAGCCTTCGCGTACAGGATCTTTCGAAGCAAACACTTTGAAAGTAGCCAATGACAGCGCCTTCACATCGTTAAGATACTGTGCGATACGCGTTACACGATACAGGTCGGCACTGCCTGATAGCATGGTGCCACTATTATAACTATAGCTTCGGCCCGAAGGATTGGTCAAAGCCAATCCCTTACGATACTGTTTACCATCAACCCATTCATATTGCGGAGCATCTGCCTCGGCACCAATAAGGTCGTAGTAAACACCATCAGCGTTCATAAGATACTTCTTCTGCCAGTCATACACATTCTTGGCAAAGTTGAGATAATAGTCGGCCTTTTTTTCTGTCACTTCATAGCGGCGTCCGTTTAAGTCAACCTTGCGATAGGTTATCTCATCTGCCTTGCCACGATATATCTCATACAACCATACCAGCGGACTGACCATAGGGCCATTGCTGCACGAATGTTTCGACACATAGCCTGGGCCCCAGGTTATGCCTCCATTCTCTTCGCCATTAGCGTTCAGGGTACAGTCCCATCCATCCAGCACATAGTCGGTAAGATATTCGGCTTTGGCCAGATAATCGGTGTTGCCAGTGATTTTATACGAACGCAGCAACTCACGGATAATCCACTGCTGGTCGTCATACACGTTCAGTACGCCAGTAACGTTAGCGCCCCCTTTATCGTCGGCACGGTTCACGCTATACACCGTCCATTTCTTAGTTTGTGTGTATGAGGTAAGAGTATAGGTGCCAGCATAGTATTCCAGTCCATCGTACAAACTGGTCAGTCTACCCACATAGCGCTCATAGTTTTTGGCATACAAGTCGGGCACTTGCTTCTGCATATCCTTCAACGACTCGAGTATACCGTTTACCGCCTCAATGGCACTGGTATACATCCACACGCTGCCCACCTCGCCATCAGTACTTTTGGTAATAGGATTATAGTAGCGCAACAGTTTCATGGTGTTACCCGTAAAGTTGTGTGCAAAGGCCGAGTCGGCCAGTGTGATGGCGCGCGAGAGGTTGAGGGCAGCCAGTTCGGCCCCTTGCTGTGTGGGCAAGGGTTGACCCTCAAGGTCATAGTGCATGCTATTCATCTTTTCTTTCTCGCAACTCGAGAGTGTGGCCATGCAGCATAGCGCAGCACCTATAAGTAATAAGGTTTTTTTCATCATTTTGTTGTATTGTTTAGCGTTTCAAGAAGTCGCTGTGCGAGGGCCTCGAGGTTGATTGCCCCGCCAGCCGACTTCACATTATTATATATAGTATATAGACAATCCTTTTACTTTCGTCTCAAAAGGAAAAGAAGGGCGGCAAGGGATGTTCTTTTAAAGATGCCGCCCCACGATATTGTCATATTTGGGGTGAGTGTGCCTTAGTTAAGGTTGGCACTATAGATACATAGTTTGTTTTCATCCCCATTATCAGTACCTTTATACACGCCCAAGCACAGCGTTACGTCCTTACCATCAAACTCGGTCAGATCGTAGGTAAAGGTTGCGTATGCCTCGGGGTTGCCCTTACCACCATCTTCATGCACAAAGCTTACGCAGCCGTCACCAGCCTCGCCCCATTGGTTGGCCGACACGTTAGAGGGCAGAATGTGCTTCACTGCCATATCATTGGTGATGGCTGTGAGCTTAAACACTGTAGGATTGGCACTACTAAAGTTGCGACAGCGCAAGGTAAAGTGGTCGTGGCCAGCAGCTATTGAGAATTTAGCATATACATAAGCCTGAGGTTCGGTAAGGCTTACAGGTGTGCCACCGCCATTGGTCTTCATAACAAAGCCTTCGCCAGCAAACGGCTCAGTATCTTTATGCAGAGGTACAAACGACCACAGGGCAAACAAATGGTTCACATCACGCCATGAGTGGTAAGCGTTGCCATAATTGTCGCGGTTGCCATTCATTGGCGATACACCCGAGAAGCTATAAACTGTTTGTGGCATGGCCGAACGCACCATTTCTTGTGTAAGGCCCCACGATGACAGTTCGTCATTAATAGCAGTTCCAGGCAGCCAACCCCAGAAGCCTTCATCGATGGCTGTTTTGTTGAAAGCCAAACGACGCAGAACAAACTGTTTCCAGTAGTCGCCCGTACGAGCGCGGTAAATGCCTATGGCAATAATAACATCCTTACCTACATAGTCGCTTAAGTCGAACACCTCACTCTTATAATCTTCAGTGTTTAATGTGCGGTTCTCGCCCAACTTCACAGCTGAAGGCGATGTCTGACTCATATCTACCACTTGCACGCCCCAAACAACAGGGTCATCGTTTGACGCCGAGTGTGTACGACACTGTATAGTCAGAATTTTATTATCTTCGGTAATATGTTTGAGGCCATATACATACGAGTCGAAGTGGTTCAAATCGGCAGGATGGGCTTGGTCGTCACCAGGATTGTTTTGTATCTGCAAGGTGGTACCCTCGTTTTGTTCTTCCCAAGCGCCCTGGAAATCGAGCGTAGCCATAAAGTCGGTCGACCAATCAAAGTGAGGATAATCCTGCCCATTACGGCCACCACGATACTCACTAAAGAACCAGTGGTCAGCGTTCAACAGATCGTCAAGAGTTTTGTGTGGCAATATCTGTCGTCCACCCATCGTAACATCAACAGTTGCAACACCATCAATAAAGCCATCAATACCTAACGTACGAGTAACAGTTTCGTAGCCATCGTAAGTAAAGGTTACAGTATAAGCATCAAGAGGCAGATTGTCAATGGAAAAAGTACCATCAGCGCCTGTGGTTACCGTCTGTGTTTCGCTAATGCTAACTTGTACGCCAGCTAATGGTGCATTACCATGTTTTCCATCAAGCACCGTACCATAAATTTTAGCAGCAGCATAAATCATCGATGCGTTAACCAGTGCCACACCATTGCTAAAACTTTTCGGAGTAATGGTAACACTGATGGTTTGGTAATTTTGCTTTGTAAAAGTAAGAATAGCTTTGTCCTTCGCCACCTCATTTAACGTAAACTCACCATTGGCATTGGTCGTAGCAGTGGCAGTGCCACCCTCAATCTTTACGGCTACGCCCTCAAGTGGGGCATCATAATCGTCTGTAATAATACCCGATACGGTGCCTGTTCCCAAGCCACCCTTATCATCATCGTCGCTACATGACGTAGCCACCCATGCTAAACAACCCAAAAGAAAAACGGCCGTAAGCACATTAAAAAGTTTCTTTGTGATCATAGTTTTTATTTATTTAGTAGGTTTGTTATTATTCAGTTTATCCATCATCAACGTGCAGCGATAAACATATCAACATGCAGTAGTAACGACTTAGAAAAACATAAACATGCTATTTAGGTTTTACATTTTACGGTGGCAAAGATACGTTACCATATATTAACAATTGGGTTATTTAGCGGTTAATTTCGGATAAAAACCATTAATCTGCCCATAAAATAACCCATAAAAAGTGGTTTTAACCCTTTATTATCCCCATTTAACCCCATTAAAAGGGCTTTTTAATCATCTTTTTACAATTAAAACAGGCTATCACTTGCACGATACAACATTTTTTATACCTTTGCAACTACTAAAACAATGTCGCACCTATGCACACGAAAAACCACATACACACCATATACCAGCGCCCCGCTACACACCTTTTTGTGCTCATTGCCACCCTGTTCATGCTTTTGCCAGCACCCCTACAGGCCAAGGTGGGCGGTCTGGCCTTTCAGAACCCAGCCAACTCTATCGAAAAGCGCACCTCATACAACGTGTTTGGCGAGCATGAAGAACAGTTTTCTGAACGGCTCGACATCTCGTTCGACATGCGTCTGCCCTATCGCGAAGAGGTGGGATATATTGTGCGCGTGATTGATAAAACCGACAATAAAATATTTAATGTGTTTTATGATGGGCGTGGCAACGACTATTTTGAACTAAACCGCGAGGGTTATAAAGGCCTCATCAAGATACCGTTTAACCGACAAAAGCTTATGCTGAAGCAGTGGTTTAAGGTGCACATCAGTTTCAACATGAAGCAGCAAACCATCAGCATGAGCATTGATGGCGAACAAAAAAGCACCACGCTGCCCACAGGCAAAAACAGCTTGCCACGTGTCATTCAAGCCAGCATTGTGTTCGGACGAAGCGATTATCTTATCGATGTACCTTCGTTTGCCATGCGCAACCTAGTGGTGAGTGATGCCAATAGTCGCTGGCGCTTTCCTTTAAAACAAACGTCTGGCACAACTGTGCTTGATGAACAACACCACACCGTAGGCATTGTCAACTCGCCCTATTGGCTCTTGAACGATCATTACCACTGGACGCCACTCTTATCATGGAAGTCAGACACTCCTGCGGGTCATAACTTTTTTGTTCCTAACCACCAACTGCTTTACTATAACAACGATTCCTTATATATTTATAATGTGGTAACAGGTGCTACGCAGCGACAACCGTTTGCACAACCTTGCCCAGTAAAATTGTACCTTGGTACCAACTTTATCGATCCCTCTCACCACAAGCTATACAGTTACGAGGCTTTTAGAGAGAAGAAAACCGAGGCAGAACCTTCAGTGGCCAGCCTCAACCTCGACACCTACCAGTGGAGCACTGAGAGCACCGTACAGATAAACGAGGGGCAGATGCACCACCACGGATCTTTCTATCGCCCCGACACACAACAATTTATCATTTATGGCGGTTTTGCTAACATGCAATACAGCTCACGCTTTTACAGTTACAATGTTTCTGACCACCATTGGCACATGCTAAACGAGGTGCAGGGCGAACGCTTCCCACGCTATTTTTTATCGATGGGCTATGATGGCCAACGCTATGCCTACATCTTTGGCGGCATGGGAAACGAGTCGGGCGACCAAACGGTGGGACGCCGCTTCTTCTACGACCTTCACCGCTACGACACACGCACAAACCGTGTAGAAAAGGTGTGGAACATTGACTGGAAACACTACCGCGATATCGTGTTCTCAAAATCGATGGTGCTTACACGCGACAGTTTCTACACCATTGGTTATTCTGAGTTTAAGTCAAACTCGTACATTCACCTCTACCGTTTCTCGTTACGCGACGGACATTTCTGTCAACTTGGCGACTCTATACTAATACACCCCGACCGTATCGAAACTGAAACATCGCTCTACTACGACGCACTGCTGCACCGCTTTATCGTAACCGTGCACGAATATAAAGACGAGCACCACAACACCTTGCGCGCCTACAGCATCAACGCGCCCGCTATTACCGAAGCGGTGTTTAACAATTATGGGTGCGACCAAAAGCGCACGCCATGGCTACCCTACGCATCGGGCTTTCTTATAGCCGTGGTGGGCGCTGGCGTATGGCTATTTAATAGAAGGCGCCACCCACGCATCATCGTAACCGACAATAGTAAGCCTGAAGCCGAAGGCATACAGCCCAACACCATATACCTCTTCGGACACTTTACTGCCTGTGGACGCAATGGGTGCGACATAAGCCACCTGTTTACCGACAAGCTGCGTGTGCTCTTCTGCCTCATCCTTCAGCACAGCGCCGAAGGGGGCATCTCGTCGCAACAACTGGGCTACGAGATGTGGGGCGACAAGACGCCTGAAAAGATTAAAAACTCGAAGAGCGTGGCTATCAACCACCTACGTCGTGCACTGAAAGAGTTTGAAGGTGTGACGCTGGTGTACGAAGCCGGAAAGTTTAAGCTAAACATCCTGCCCACCAGCCATAACGAGTTACGTACCGAGCCCGACTTTCATTGCGATTACCTCTCGCTGCTCAACCTACTGAACGACGACTCCACCAGTCTGTATGAGCGTCGCTCGGCAATACTCGACATTGTGTGTCGCGGAAAATTTCTCGCCCTCATAGACACTCCTGTGCTCGACACCTTTAAGTCGAACACCGAACAGTTGTTGCTCAAACCGCTCACTACACTCATGAACGCAGCGGTAGAACAATCTGACTATACGTCGGCCCTACACTGCATAAAATGCATCTTCTACATCGACCCCACAAACGAAACGGCCTTCCACACTCAAACACGTGTATTGAAACGCCTGGGAAAAACCATGGAACTGCAAGACGCCATCATACACTACAACGAAACGTACAAGAAAATGTATGGCGAAGGAAAGGAAAAATAAAGGGCTACAAAAGAAGCGACAACCACTTAATATGAAACAAAACCCAGGTTGAAATGAGATAAAACCCAGCGCATTGATGCGTAAAACCCAGGCCAACGTTGTCTAAAACCCAGCACATTGTTGCATGAAACCCACGGACAAGTCGTCTCACACCGACCGTTGTGAACACGAGCAACGACCGTTGTGAACATGAGCAACGACCGTTATGAACACGCGCATCGACCGTTACGAGACGACTTTTCAATGCTTTCGTCCAATTTTCCTAATACTTTGACTTTTTAGTATCAATGCTTTTGACTAATTACATCCATGCTTTCACCCATCAGCATCAATGCTTTTGACTATTTGCTTCAATAATTTTGATAAATCACCCCACTTCTTCTATTTCGCCACCCCGTTTGTTAAGTATAACTAACAAACGCATGGTTTCCATAGTTTTTGTTTGGTATACTTAATAAAATTACTGAAACCGCTAAAAGTTTTAAGTATAACTAATAAAAAGTATATATTCTTACAGCCTATTTTTACAAATAGATAGGATGTAGAAGGATGATAACCATATTGTAACATCTGTGACACAGGTTTTTAAAACGATGGGCGTACCTTTGCCGCTGTAACATATATACGTAAGAACAGAATAAAAAAACGTAACGAATATTTACAACGACATGACACTTTCACAGAACGTTATCAGAAGATTATTGCAGAACACCATTGGTTCAAGCGCCGTTGCTTTGTTGTGGGCCACATGCCTATGGGCACCACTCACAGCACAAGCACAAGAAAACAATGTTGAGAAGAAAGACACTGAAAAAACAATATCGCTACCTGCTGTGCACGGTACGGTGCGCAGCAAATATGAATATCAAACGGAAGAGGGCGAAGGACGCTTTGAAGTGCGCAACGCTCGCGTAAGCATCGATGGCAACATCACGCCACAGATATCATACAAGGCCGAGATTGACCTGTGCGACGAGGGCGCTATCAAGATGCTTGATGCCTACACTCGCCTACGCCCCACACAGGCATGGGCCATTACCATTGGTCAGATGCGTGTGCCCTTCACCGTCGACGCCCACCGCTCGCCTCACCAGCAATATTTTGCAAACCGCTCGTTCATTGCCAAACAAGTGGGCAATGTGCGCGACGTGGGTGCCGCCATGTCGTATAAGATGAATGTGGGCGTGCCCATTATTCTTGAGGCGGGCCTATTCAACGGCAGCGGTCTGACGGGGCAGAAAGACTATTGGACAAAGTCGGTAAACTTCTCGGCCAAGGCGCAAGTATTTCTTCCCCACGGCTTCAACGTTACGCTCAGCATGCAGAAGATACGCCCCGACCACATTGGCATCATGATGTACGATGCCGCCACCTATTATCATAGCCACGGCTGGCACCTCGAAGCCGAATATCTGTATAAGCACTACAGCCACGAGGCATTTAGCAGTGTGCATGCCGCCGACGTGTTTGCCAGCTACGACATACGTATGGGCAGCGGCGCACTGAAATATATCACACCACTGGTGCGCTACGACTTTATGTCTGACCACAGCGATGGCTACCGATACCTCGACGGCGAGAAAAACGAGAACGGCGTACTGAAGATTTCCGACTATAAGCGTTCGCGCCTCACAGGAGGCCTCACCTTCAGCTTTGCCAAACCTTTTGTGAGCGACATTCGCCTAAACTTTGAAAAATATTTCTATCGCTCAGGCGCTATCGCCAAGCCATCAGAGCGCGACAAAATTGTAGTGGAGGTGATGACAAGATTTTAATTCATAATTCTTAATTCATAATTCATAATGATTTGAGACGCACTGTATGGCGTTAGCCCCATTGTGAATTATGAATTAAGAACTATAAATATATTTTTTCTCAAGTCATATACTTTATACCTCGCTACTAATCTGCTACATTGGTAAAGAATTAAAAGTTCACTTTATTTGATGATTTTCAATAAAAATGTTAATTTGTCGCATCAGAAATAGGTTTGTATCAAAAAAAAACTTATCTTTGGCAACAGAATAAACCTTATTCTTTGTGTTCACGCCGAATTAACCATTTAATTACCAATAATATGAACAGAATCTACTTAAATCTATTAATGCTCATGATGGTATTATCCATCAACGCAGCACCACGCTCGCTAAATCAAGCTCGAGCGATAGCCTTAAACAAGGCAACAACGCTTGGTGTAGACATCACATCTGCATCAAAAAGTATCAAACGAAGCATGATAAGCACAAATCGTCAGCAAAAAACTGCCGACGAGAGTTTCTATGTGTTCTCTGGCACGCAAGGCAAAGGCTATGTCATTGTGGCTGGCGATGACCGTATGCCCGACATTGTAGGCTATTCAACAAACGACACTTTTGATACAAATAATTTACCTGACGGTCTCAAAGCTTTCCTTCAGCTATA
>USAI01000039.1 GCA_900552675.1 uncultured Prevotella sp. | reverse complement strand
TTAAATCACACACAGGGCTTTTATGCTCAAAACTTATAATATAGAATATAATGTGTAGCGTGCCTCTATATGAATGACACGACTATAAATCAACTTACTTAATATTTATGGACAAAAAACTGTCACTATTGTTACTACCTCTTTTGGGTCAGAACTTGAGTTTGCATGCCGCCGACATCGACTATACACCGCTGCGCCTCAGTGGGTTCAATGCCGATGTGGTGTTGCAGCCAGGAGAGCGTGTTGTTAATACTGCCGATGGGCATTGGAATTTTTATTCAGAAACGCTAAAAGGGCGTGGTGGTTTGCCACAGATGTTGCACGGTATGTTTTCAGATGTGCCGTACCAGTTGGCCGATTTCTCTGCACCTTGTGCTTTCAAACTCTCGTCGCCCGATATTGATGCTGCCGAGGGCACTGCTTACGGACAAAATATCACCATTGCGCTGGCCACTCCGCAGAGGGCGCGCACACTATGGTTGCTGGCTACAGCACCACATGGTGCTACCAAGGTAAATGTTACCGTGCATTTTGCTGATGGCTCTACACAAGATATCAATAATATTGCCATTGCCAACTGGAAAGCTACGCAGAGCAAAGGTTCGGCTTTTTGGCAGTTGGGTTTGACAAATGGCGATAGCTCGGCGCCCGACACCAACTATGCCTTGTATGAAGCCCCAATTTCGCTTTCTGATGCTACGCATGAGGTAACGTCAATCACAGTAAGTTTGGCTGAAAAGGGCCGTTCGGTATGTCTTTTTGCTGTTACCGCTACCGATAAAACAAGCACTGCGATAAAAGATAAAAAACTTTTTTTTATCTCCAACTCGCACCTTGATACGCAATGGAACTGGACGGTGAAGTCGACCATTGCCGATTATGTAAAGAACACGCTCAACCAAACGTTTGAACGTTTTGAAGATAAAGACGACCACAACTTTACCTTCAATTTTGAAGGGGCCATAAAATATATGTGGGCAAAGGAGTATTACCCTAACCAATATAAGAAACTGAAGAAATATATTGCCGATGGGCGCTGGAACATTGCTGGTGCCTCTATCGATGCCAGTGACGTAAATATTGGTTCGGCCGAGTCGTTGATACGCAATTTCCTTTACGGGCAATCGTTCTACCGTAAAGAGTTTGGCGTACGTGGCGGACGCGACATCATGCTGCCCGACTGTTTCGGCTTTCCTTGGTCTTTGCCCACCGTGGCTGCGCATTGTGGTATGAAGTATTTTCATACGCAGAAGTTGTCGTGGAATTCGGCCTACGCCTACAACTCGTTGCCACGCTTTGCACGATGGAAAGGCACTGATGGCGAAGAGGTGTTGTCGGTGCTGAAATTGTGTGCCTATGATGAGCACGAAAAGTTTCGTAAGGATATGTCGGCCGACGCTGATATGATAGCAGAGGTAAACACAAACAAAACGAAATATGGTATTCCTGCTACCATCAAGTATGTAGGCCCACGTGGCGACCGTGGCGGAGGCCTGGATAAGGAAACGGCCGACTGGCTATCAAAAAGTGTAGATGGTAGCGGACAGTTGGGGGTAACGCTCAACTCATCAACGGGTATGCTCGACCAATTGTTCCATATGGGCTATGATAAACTGCCTGTCATTAATCATGGCTTGCCCATGCGTGCCCATGGTGTAGGTGGATACACCTCGCGCACCATGCTGAAATATTGGATGCGTAAGGGCGAACTGCTGGGCGATGCAGCCGAGAAGGCTTCGGTGACAGCCAACTGGTTAGGTACGCTGCCTTATCAGCAGAAAACGCTTACTGATGCCTGGGTGCGTTTGTTATGGCACCAGTTTCATGATGATATTCCAGGTACATGTATCAACGAAGCCTACACTTATACTGTAAACGATCAAGTGCTCAATCAGCTCGATTTCTCGCGCACACTGAATAATGCTGTGGGTGGCGTGGCCAAACTGATGAACACTCAGTGGTGTCAAGATGTGCCTGTGGTGGTTTATAATCCGTTGTCAATACAGCGTACCGACATTGTTGAAGGACAAATAGCAATGGCCCCCGATGTGCAGAATATCAAAGTGACAGATGCGCAGGGCAATGTGGTGCCATGCCAAATAACAGAACGTGAAGATGATGGCCGGCTTCACTTTATCTTCTTGGCTACGGTGCCATCGTTAGGTTATGCTACCTACAATGTGGCGCCAGATACTAATGTATCTACTCCTACCTCTGCCTCAAACCTCAGTGTCAGCGAAAAAGGTATGGAGAACCAGCGCTATAAGGTTACCATTGATGCAAATGGCGACGTGTCGTCGATTATTGATAAACAAAACGGTAACCGTGAGATGTTGAGTGCACCTATTCGTTTGGCATTGCTCTTCGACGAGTCGACTACATGGCCATCGTGGGAGATACATGGCGACCAACTGCAAAAGGCACCGCGCGAGTATGTAGATAAAGAAGGACTGCAGGTAGAGGTGGCCGAAAATGGCCCATTGCGTGTCAGCTTAAAGGTAACACGCAAAAAAGGAGCATCTGATTTTGTGCAATACATACGTCTGGCCTCTGAAGGCTGTGCTGACCGTATCGACTTTGTGAATGAGGTAAACTGGCAAACGCGTGAACGTTTGCTGAAAGCCACTTTCCCGCTCACCGTAAGCAATCCTAAAGCCACTTACGACCTTAGCATAGGCACAGATGTAAATAATAATAGCACCAGTTATAGTACCGATTCAAACAACAATACCTCATTATGCGAGTTTCTCGGACATCAATGGGCCGACGTTACTAACACCAATGGCGATTGTGGCGTTTCTATCCTTAACGATAGCAAGTATGGTTGGGATAAGCAGAAAGACAATGAGATACGTCTCACGCTGATACATACACCTAAGGTGGGCTCAAATAATTATGCTTATCAAGGCAAGCAAGATTTGGGCTTGAATCGTTTTACCTATTCATTCTTTGCTCATAAGGGCGTGTGGGGAGCCGATACGCAATGGGAAGCCGACAAACTGAACGAGCCGATGTTAGCTTATCAAACAACCTGTCAAAAGGGCTCGTTGGGCTCTGATTTTGGCTTCCTAAAGGTAGATAACCGCAACGTGGCAGTGAAAGCGCTAAAGAAGGCTGAGGGCTCAGATAAATATATTGTTCGCTTTTATGAGTTGACGGGCAAAGGACAGGATGTTACAGTCGAATTCCCCGCCGACATTGTTTCTGCCGACGAGGTGAACGGTGTTGAAGAATTGTTAGGTCCCGCACAGTTTAGTGGCCGCAAACTGTCATTCCATATTGATCGTTTCCATCCTAAAACGTTCCAGTTTGAATTAGCTTCTTCTACAGCGTCATCGGCATCTACAGTTAGTGAACAAGCACCGCAGTCGGTGCCTGTGAGCCTCGATTATAATGTGGATGTGATGAGCACCAATGAGCGTCGTAGTGATGCTGACATTGATAAGGCTTTTCCTGCAGAACTGTTGGGCAGCGAACTGAAAGCCGATGGCATATCGTTTACCATGGGAAATAGCAGCATAGGCAAGAAAAATGCTGTGCGCTGCATGGGGCAAACCATCACATTGCCTGCACTGAAGGGTGCCCGTAAGGTATACATACTGGCTTCGTCGCTCAATACAAAGGGCAGCACGGCAACGTTTGGTATCGGAACCAGAAACGTAGAACAGTTTGTCGACTACTATGGTGGTATGGTAGGCGTATGGAGCAATAGCATTGATGTGCAGAAACATTATCGCCTTGAGAACACTGCCTTTACGGCTACTCATTCGCACAGCAAAACGGCCGATAATGTATACGACTATCTGTATATGTATAAGTATGCATTTACGCTGAACGAGGGCGATAATACGATTACGCTACCTAACGATCCTGATCTTTTGGTCTATGCTATCAGTGTGTCAGACAATGCTAACGATGATACAAAACCGCTATCTGAGGTGGTAAATGTGCTGAAACACAAAGACACGAAAGACCCTTATCAAGCTGTAGAACACGACGACGACATCATTACGCCTGCAACGGTGAGAGCTTCAGGACAAACAAATAGTAATGAGAGCGCGCAGAAGGCTTGCGATGGCAATGCCGATACCAAATGGTGCGACAACTCGTCAGCGGTGAAATGGCTGGAGTATAAGTTTGAAAAGCCCATGACAATAACAGGCTGGAAGGTGCTAAACGCTGGATGTGAAGGCGATGGCAATATTGCTTCCGAATATGTGTTGCAACGTTATGTAAACGATGGATGGGTTGATGTGCAAACTGTGGTAGATAATTCAGCTAACACTACCGACTTTGTGCTTGAGCATCCTTTTGTTAGTGAGGGCGTGCGTTTGCGCGTAGTAAAGGGTGAGCAAGATGGCACCATTGCCCGTGTATACGAGTTTAGTGTGTATGGCCATGAACCTAAGGAGGGCGAGGCTGATCAACCTCAAATTATCAGTCGTATTCCTACTTATGGCTTTGGCCGACAGGTGGCTACAGTGGTAAAATCGAGCGGACGTGTAAATGAAAAGGAAGATCCTTACTTTATGCTTGACAGTCAGCGAGGCACCAAGTGGTGTTATAATGGCTCGTTAGAAAAGCCTTCGGTTGTGTTTGAACTGAGCGAACCGCACATGCTCACAGGCTTTGATATCTACGACTCGAAGACGCATGAAGTCTTTCGCAATTCAGACGAGTATGAAATTGCTTATAGTATGGATGGCAATACTTACACAACAGCGGTGAGCGAGAAGGGAGTGTCTGCCGAAGATGTTCACTCGTCTACACTTACTGAGCCTGTAAAAGCTAAGTATGTAAAACTCACTATGGCAAAAGGTGATGGTGCCGTGCGCGTGTATCAGTTTGATATGTGGGGCACACCTACGGCCGAAACAGAGCCTACGGCAACAACGGGCCTCTTATCGTTACATCGCTCGGTGATAGGTTCTAACAGTCCTGTTCATTTCAATGAGTCGGCACTCAACTTATTTGATGGTCTGAAGACGCGCACCCTAAAACCTTTTACATGGAAGGTAAAGAAGACCAATTCGGCCGACGTGTATGCTTGGGCTGTTGTCGACTTAGGTGCAACGTGTAACATGAACCAATTTAAGTTGTACGACTCGAAAAACTTTGGTGGAACCCATAACATTAGTGGCTATCGCATTTATGTGTCAAATACACGTCCCACAGATACACAGATGAAAAATTATGCAAGAAGTGCAGGTGGCGTAGGCTGGAAACGTGTGGCCAATGTTACAGATGCTTCTTCTGAAAACACTAAAACCTATGTGCCTGATGTTACGGTTAGCGGTCGCTATGTGAAATTAGAAATACCCTATAGCTGCGTTACCGACTCGGCGCTTATTGGGCAGTTTGAGGTCTACGGGCAGGTGGCATCGGGCATTGATAATGTTTCGGCCGAGTCCGACATCGTTGTCTATCCTAAGGTTGTAGAGCAAGGCACCGATATACATCTCGGCGCTGCTGGCCATAACGCTTCGTATAGCATTGTAGCGGTGGGTGGCGAGACGGTTGCCGTTGGCCATTTTAGTGGAAATACGAAGGTGTCGTCTACGATGCTGAAGAAAGGCGTGTATATGGTTACGGTTGTGGCCGACCGCAAAAGAAAGACCGAGAAAGTGATTGTAAAATAAAAATAATACATGAAACGCCCTAATGACCGATATGGGTTAAACCCAAATCGGTCGTTAGGGCTTGCTTGTATTTTTGATTTTTTAGAAGAATAAATTTTAAAACCAAAAGACTGTAAGCAGCTATAAAAGAATACATGAAACGCCCTAATGACCGATATGGGTTAAATACGCCCGCTTTATAAATGAAAAACGCGGTAAAAGAGCTGTTGGTTAGCTCCTTTACCGCGTTTCTCTTTGTGCGATATATTGTCAAAGGGTGGGTCGATTATACCAGTCCACGACCATGACAGTTCTTAAACTTCTTACCGCTTCCGCAAGGACAAGGATCGTTGCGACCAGGCATCTTGTCGGCAACATACGGTGTGCGAGGCTGTTGCTCGCGTGTATCTTGCTGTGCTGCAGCACGCTGTTCGGGGTTCGACAGGTCTTCTTTGTGCTCAACGTAGTTTTGACGTGGAGCGGGAGCCTCTGCGGGAGCCTCTTGAACATCCTCTTGCATCTCCTGTCCCGGAATTTGTGCACGAGTGAGGATGGCAGAGATACGGTTGTTCATATCGTTTACCATAGCATCGAACAGCTTAGCGCTCTCAAGCTTGAAGATCAGCAACGGGTCTTTCTGCTCGTATGAAGCGTTCTGCACGCTGTGGCGCAATTCGTCGAGCTGGCGCAGGTTTTCCTTCCAGCAGTCGTCAATGATGTGCAACATGATGGTGCGCTCAAACTGCTTCACTACGTCTTTACCCTCGGTGCGATAAGCTTCTTTCAGGTTGCAAGCAATCCGGTATACATGCTTACCATCAACGATGGGCACCATGATGCGCTCAAAGCGGCTACCTTGCTGCTCTTCAACGTCTTTGATAACGGGCCATGCCACGCTCTGTATGCGGTCAATCTTGCGCTTGAGGGCTGCCATAGCCTCCTGGAAAGCTCGCTCCTCAAGTTCTTCGCGCTTTGTGTTTATAAACTGGTCTTCTGAGAACGGACATTCCATGGCCAGCACTTTCAAGAACTGCTCGCGGCATCCGGCATAGTCGTTGGTCTCGATGATGTTTACAACGCGGTCCCAGATAATGTTGGTGATATCCATACCAAGACGCTCACCCATCAGTGCGTGGCGACGCTTCTCGTAGATAACGGTACGCTGCTTGTTCATCACATCGTCATATTCGAGCAGGTGCTTACGAATACCGAAGTTGTTTTCTTCAACCTTCTTCTGAGCGCGCTCGATGCTCTTCGAAATCATGGGACTTTCGATACGCTCGCCCTCTTTAAAGCCAAGACGGTCCATCACGCTGGCAATGCGCTCGCTGGCAAACAAACGCATCAGCTTATCTTCAAGCGATACGTAGAACACTGAGCTACCGGGGTCGCCCTGACGCCCTGCACGACCACGCAACTGGCGGTCTACACGGCGGCTCTCATGACGCTCGGTACCGATGATGGCCAAACCACCAGCAGCCTTTACCTCGGGCGTCAGCTTAATATCGGTACCACGACCTGCCATATTGGTGGCAATGGTTACAGCACCCAGCATGCGCTCTTCAACGTGCTTGTTGCCATCAGCGTCGGTAATGGTCACCTTGCCCATGTTGCTACGACCAGCTTCAGCCACGATATCGGCCTCCTTCTGGTGATACTTGGCGTTCAGCACCTGATGCGGAATGTCGCGCAACTTCAACATACGAGAGAGCAATTCTGAAATTTCAACCGATGTGGTACCCACCAACACAGGTCGGCCACTGTTGCGCATCTCTACAATCTCGTCAATCACGGCAGCATACTTCTCGCGTGCTGTCTTGTAAACGCGGTCGTCGAGGTCTTTACGCAGAATGGGCTTGTTGGTAGGAATTTCTACCACGTCAAGTTTGTAGATATCCCAAAACTCGCCAGCCTCGGTAGAAGCGGTACCCGTCATACCCGACAGTTTGTGGTACATACGGAAGTAGTTCTGCAAAGTGATGGTAGCGAAGGTCTGTGTGGCAGCCTCAATGCGTACATGCTCTTTAGCCTCTACAGCCTGATGCAGGCCATCGCTCCAGCGGCGGCCTTCCATGATACGTCCTGTCTGCTCGTCAACAATCTTTACCTCACCGTTCATCACAACATATTCGTCGTCCTTGTTGAACATGGTGTATGCCTTAAGCAACTGCTGAAGGGTGTGTACGCGGTCGCTCTGTACAGCATAATGGTTCATCAGGTCGTCTTTCTTGTCAAGTTTCTGCTGCTCGTCAAGGTCAGTTTCGTTCTCCAGTGCCGACAGCTGTGAAGCGATGTCGGGCAATACGAAGAGGTCTTTGTCGTTTACCTGTTGTGCCAACCACTCGGTACCCTTATCCGTGAGGTCGCAACTGTTCTGCTTCTCGTCAACCACGAAGTAGAGCGGCTCAACACACTCGGGCATACGGCGGTTGTTGTTCTCCATATAGTATTCCTCGGTCTTGAGCATACCAGCTTTGATGCCGTCTTCCGAGAGATACTTGATAAGGGGCTTGTTCTTAGGCAGTGCCTTGTGTGAACGATAGAGTGCCAAGAAACCTTGTTCCAGCAGTTGCTTATCGTTCTTTTCATTGCCTTCAGTAATCATCTGCTTAGCATCGGCCAGATACTGTGTTGCCAGCTTGCGCTGCACAGCTACCAGGCGCTCAACCAGTGGCTGATATTCTTCAAACATTTGGTCTTCGCCCTTGGGCACGGGGCCAGAGATGATAAGCGGTGTACGGGCATCGTCAATCAAAACCGAGTCAACCTCATCCACGATGGCATAGTTGTGTGCACGCTGTACCAGGTCGGCAGGCGAGTGTGCCATGTTGTCGCGCAGGTAGTCGAAACCAAACTCGTTGTTGGTACCAAAGGTGATGTCGGCCATGTAAGCCTTTCGACGTTGTGGCGAGTTAGGCTGATGCTTGTCGATGCAGTCAACCGACAAACCGTTGAACATATAGAGCGGGCCCATCCATTCCGAGTCACGTTTCGCCAGATAGTCGTTCACGGTTACTACATGCACACCGTTGCCAGTAAGGGCGTTCAAGAATACAGGCAGGGTAGCCACCAGGGTTTTACCCTCACCCGTAGCCATCTCGGCAATCTTGCCTTGGTGCAAGGTTACACCACCAAATATCTGAACATCGTAGTGCACCATTTCCCATTTCAGGTCGTTGCCACCCGCTGTCCAGTGGTTATGATAGATAGCCTTGTCGCCATCAATCGTGATAAAGTCTTTCTTGGGGTCGGCAGCCAGTTCGCGGTCAAAATCGTTTGCGGTAACGATGGTTTCCTCGTTTTCAGCAAAGCGTCGAGCCGTATCTTTCACAATGCTGAAAGCTACAGGCATCACCTCGTTCAGTGCTTTCTCATAAATCTCCAGCGCTTCTTTCTCCAGCTTGTCAATGGCGTTGAAGATGCTTTCGCGCTCGTCGATGGGCGTTTCTTCAATCTTAGCCTTCAGCTCGGCAATTTTGTCTTTTTGCTCTTTTGCCGAGTTTTGAACATACTGTTGTATCTCCTTGGTTTTAGCGCGCAGTTCATCATTCGACAGCGCCTTGATGGCGGGATAAGCCTCTTTTACCTTCTCTACGAGCGGCTGTATAAGCTTCATGTCGCGAGTCGACTTATTCCCGAACAACGATTGTAAAATCTTGTTGAAATTCATTGTTATATTTGTTTTTATTTTTTCTGTTTATGGGCAATCGGCATAAGGTTCATAAGACTTATGCCGCTGTGTTACCTTTTCAAGGGTGTAAAGGTACGAATATTTTTCCATTTAGAGGGCTATTTTAAGACATAACTATCCCATAGCCCTCTATTTTAAAGCTCTTTTAATGTAACGGAGCTGCCGAACAAGCGTTCGGGGCACGTATGCGTATAGCTTTTGCTATTGTGGGCGCAATGCGGTCTACAGTAGCAGGTGTGATAACACGTTCAGCCTTTGTTGCTGCGCCATAAAAGATGATGGGGAACGGAACAAAGGCGGCACGTGAGGTATAGTTTTCGTGATTATCTTCATTTACAAGTTGCCAGCCAGGGGCTACCTCAATCAGCAGGTCGCCACTCACCTCAGAGCTATAGGGGCTGTAGCTGACGTTTCTTACGCCAGCCGCCTGTAGCAACAGTTCTTTCGAGCGCGACATCATCTCGTTGAGGCTCAATCGTTTCTGTTCAATGAGCTTATGGTCGAGATAAATCTGGTTATGATAGCACGTTTCAACATATCTTGCCTGTCCGTAGATGGCGCTAAGATACATGTTGAGCAAGTTGGCCGTGCGGTTGATATAGAAAGTTCCTGTCGGAATTTTATATTTACCATAGTCAACAGGCTGGTCGGCGGTATAGCCCGTGCTGGTTACCACAAACAGCACATTGCCTTCGCCCACCTTATTTTCTATGGTGCTAATAATCTGGGCAAGTGTCTTGTCCAGCTTTATGTAGGCTATCTCCATGTCAGTCTGCCAGTTGGTGATGTCTTTCACCTTGGCCGACAGCGTGATCGATAGCAGGTCGGTAATATTATCTCGGCCCATGCCCATATCATTGATACAGGCTTCGGCCAGTTTCTCAACGGCGTCGTTATCAGCGTTATAAGATTGGGTGTTATTATAGGCTCGCAAAAGGTTTTGCGAAGCTGTTGAATAATAGGAACAAGTAGACCATCGACCACTCTTCTCACTAATCCAGAAGGCACCATCGGCAGCATGTCCGCCCGCCAATATGGCAGCATCTTTATCAGCAGCTACGCTGTAAACCAGTGCGTTGCCACGAGAGGCCACTTTTAGCTCGTCGCCAATGGTCGACGTAGCCATCATCTTAGGCGAGTCGCCACCATTGCCATCATCCGTACAGAAGATGGGGCGCAATGTGTTTCTATCTAACCACTGGCTACTTACAATGTTGTTATAATGAGGGGTGGTGCCTGTGGCTATCGAAGCGATGGCCGACGCACGATCGACGGGTGAGAAAGGATAACTTGCCGACTCATACACACGCCCTTTATTCAGCAACTTCTTAAATCCGTTTTCTGAATATAGTGGCGAGAAATGCTCAATATAGTCGGTGCGAAGCTGGTCGATAGCAATGTTTACCACCAGTCGGGGTGCAGGCTGAATGGTTTGTGCCTGAACCTCGGCAGCAGCTAAAGCGGCCAGTAGTATAGAGGGAATGTATTGTTTCATTGTTCCTTTCTCACTATATAGTTGATAAATATGGCTCTTACAAGCAAAGACGATGCCAATATGCACATACCATCGGCATAGGTCTGCCAAAATGCGCCGATAAAGAATAAAACGAGGCAAATCGGCCAAATTGTCAGCCAAAGGCTATGTTTCTTATGGCGTAACGCCTTAAGGGTGGGGTAGAGGAAGCCGAGCGCCAATGGGTTCAGCATAAGTATCTGAAAGTTTACCCTTACGGTGGGATGTTGTGAGAACACCATAGCAAACAAGATGAGGCCTGCCAATCCTGTCAGTAGCCACAAAATGCCATCGAGCACCCACGATACACGTTTGCGCTTAGCATCGTACAGGCAAGTTGTTAAGATAATGATAGCCAGTGCGATAGCACACCATATAGGCGTGATAAGCATAGACTCTGGTTTAGCAGCCGACGCACTGATAGCCCAAAACTTGTCTTTCACCAATGGGCGCACCGCACCATCTTTACCTTTTAGGGTGGTATGGTCAAAGTCGCTCTTCAGGTTAAAGGGTAAGAACTGCTGCTGTCGAGCATCGGTAGGGCGGTCGGCGCCTACGCCTAACAATAGGTCGTTGCCAAAGCGTGCCCACGGGTGCTGCGCGGTATATTGGTGCACCATTTGTCGATAGGTGATTGCGCGTGTGCTCGATGGAAAGGTTACCGCCTCTTCCACATTATTTATAATAATATCGCGTGCGCGTGTGGTGCAGTTGTCGTAGAAGAAGTTGTAGCGATAAACCACATTCTCGGGTTGCGCATTGCGGTCGATGGCTTGTAAGATGGCCAGTTTGTCTTCGCGTGACAGGTCTAACACTTGTTGCACCACGCCACATTGTGCACGTTCATATTCTATCTTAAAGTGTTCGTAGCTGCAGATGCCCATTTCATAATCGGTCAGTCCGAATACAAACCGAAGCACAAAAAATGGCTTCTCAAACGAGAAGAGCCCATAGTTTACGGCATAGTCGGTGCCCGTTGAATGGTCGGTAATGCGAATGGCAGTATGCCCATACAGGCTATAGATGTATTGTCTCGGTTGGCACGACAGCAGACTGATATCCACTGCATCCATCCGTGCCAACGCAGCACTGTCGGTTTGGGCTTGTATCTGATGTGTTAACAACAGAAAAAATACGAGGACGATATGTCGTAAAATACTTCTAAAACGTTTCACGATGCAAAAATAACTTTAATTTCCCATTTATCGTGCTATTATTTCGAAAAATTTCAATAATTTTGCAAGCAAATCTTTTTTTGATACTCCTTGCGGTTAATATAAAAGGCGCTTTAGGAGGTAAGATTATTTGAAAGAAACGTATTATAACAATGAGAAAAATCATAGCAGCCGCAGTGTTGTCGGCAATGACAATAACAACTTATGCGCAGAGCGGAACCAACTCGCCCTACAGTCAGTATGGCTTAGGCTTGCTCAGCGACCAGACAAGCGGCTTTAATAGGGGAATGAATGGCCTCGGCTTGGGCTTTCACGAACATAACCAAGTGAACTTTCAAAACCCCGCTTCTTATTCAGCCATCGACTCGTTGAGCTTTATCTTCGACGCTGGCATCTCTGGACAGATAACCAATTTTTCTGAAAATGGCGTGAAGATGAACGCTAATAACGCCAACTTTGAGTATGTGGTGGCCGGCTTCCGTGCTGCCCGTCATCTGGGTGTGGCCTTTGGTATATTGCCTTTCACAAATATTGGTTACGACTATTCTAATACGGTTAAAATAGGCGCCTCTTCTGATACCGAAACCACCAGCTATGTAAATACCTATTCAGGCGAAGGTGGTTTGCATCAGGTGTTTATTGGCGCTGGCTGGCAGCCCATTAAAGGTTTTTCTTTTGGTGCCAACATCTCTTATCTCTGGGGTAGCTACACCCGTTCAGTGATAAACAGCTATACCGACGCTTACATCAACACTCTTTCAAAATACTATACCGCCACGGTAAACAACTATAAGCTTGACCTTGGCGCACAGTACACCGCTCGTATATCGAAGAACGACGAGCTCACCCTGGGCTTGTCATACACCCTGGGGCATAAGTTGCATGGCAACCCCAAGTGTGAGGTGATATCTACCAACTCGCAGACCGCCATTTCTGATACCGCTACCTATTCAGTGCGCAACGCCATGGAGCTGCCCACTATGTATGGTGCAGGCTTGATGTGGAACCACCGCAACAAACTGAAGTTGGGTGTCGACTATTCTTTGCAGAAGTGGGCCTCAGTAGTGTCGCCCGTTTACGATACCTCTGGTGCCACACCTCAGTATGTAGCCCTGAAGAACCAGTTTAACGACCGCCATAAGGTTACCTTCGGTGGCGAGTTTTGTCCGCTTGAAAACAGCCGCAACTTCTTCAAGCGCATCCATTATCGCATGGGCGCCTCTTACGCCTCGTCGTATCTGAAGATTAATGGAGCCGATGGCCCCAAAGAGTACAGTGTGAGTGCGGGTTTCGGCATCCCCATCATGAACTCGTACAACAATCGCTCTATCCTCAACATCTCTGGTCAGTGGGTATGTCAGGATACGAAAATGTTTATTAAAGAAAATTCATTCCGAATTAATATCGGCCTCACTTTCAACGAGAGATGGTTTGCTAAGTGGAAGGTTGAATAATGATTGTGAAAACGAAACGTAACACATACATACATTCTTCGCTCCAGCACGCTGCTGCTGGGTTGTTATGCTCTTTCTGCTTCTTGCTCGCAGTGTCGTGCCAGGAGCAGAAAGAGCATACTGCTTCTGCTATCCATGACCGCGACTCGGTGGCCATGATGACCAGTTTTGGGGTAAACACTTTGATTTCCGACTCGGGTGTGATGAAATATCGTATCATTACCGAGCGCTGGGAGGTGAACGAAAAGCGCAACCCCTCGCGCTGGATTTTTGATAAGGGCTTGTTCCTCGAACAGTTCGACGAAAAGTTTCATGTGCAGTCGTACATACAGTGCGACACTGCCTACTATTACGACCAAAAGAAGCTGTGGGAACTGCGTAGCCGTGTGCGTGTGCTCACAAAAGACGGCTTGCGTTTCAGCAGCGAGCAACTGTTTTGGGACGAAAACGCCCACGAACTTTATTCAAACGTGTTCTCGCGTCTCGTTACTCCCGAACGCACCCTCGAAGGCGCCTATTTTCGTAGCGACGAGCGCATGACACGCTACTATGTGTCAAACAGCAAAGGATCATTTGAAAAGAGCGACCTCTCAGGCAGTGGCGACACAATCACCACAGCCCCCGACACGGTAAAGGCTAAACTTCGTCCGCAGGTAGCTCCGTTCCCCAAAAACACAAGATGATATTATTTTAAATTCTATACTTTGGAAACAGATATACCGCTTATAATAGGCATTTTAGTTACCATGGTGTTGTCTGCATTCTTTTCAGGAATGGAGATAGCCTTTGTGTCGAGCAATCGTATGCTGGCCGAGATGGATAAAGACCGTAACGGTCTCACCCAGCGCTTGATAACTGTATTCTACAAACATCCTAACGGCTTCGTTAGCACCATGCTGGTGGGCAACAATATTGTGTTGGTCATCTATGGCATCCTTATCGCTAAATTTTTCGATAGCACCATCTTCAGTGGCATGGATGCTGGCTTTACCGTAACGGCCGACACCTTGCTCTCAACCCTCATTATCTTGTTTACGGGCGAGTTTTTGCCCAAGTCGTTGTTCAAAAACAATGCAAACCGGCTGTTGTCGGTGTTCTCACCTATAGCCTATTTCTTTTATGTTGTGCTATGGCCCATCAGTCGCTTCTCTACCTTCTTGTCAAAATGTTTGTTGCGCGTTGTAGGCATACACATGAATAAGGAGAACGACGACGAAGGCTTCTCAAAGGTCGACCTCGACTACCTTGTGCAGTCGAGCATTGATAATGCCGAGAACGACGACGATATTGAAGACGAGGTAAAGATATTTCAAAACGCCCTCGACTTTTCTGAAACCAAGGTGCGCGACTGTATGGTGCCCCGCACCGAGATACATGCCGTCGATGTTGACGACTGCACCACTGCACAGCTGATGCAGAAGTTTGTTGAAAGTGGCAACTCAAAAATTATTGTTTATCGCGAAGACATCGACCATATCATAGGCTATATACATAGTTCAGAGATGTTCCGCAACCCCGACACCTGGAAAGACCACATCAACACCATGCCCTTTGTGCCCGAAACCATGATGGCGCAAAAGCTTATGCACATCTTCTTGCAGCAAAAGAAAAGCCTGGGCGTAGTGGTCGACGAGTTTGGTGGTACCAGTGGCATCGTCTCGCTCGAAGATATCGTTGAAGAGATATTTGGCGATATTGAAGACGAGCACGACAGTTCAAACTATATTGCCAAACAGGTAGCCGATAACGAGTATGTGCTCTCAGCTCGCCTCGAGATCGACAAGGTGAACGATATGTTTGACCTCGACTTGCCTGAAAGCGACGAGTATATGACCATTGGCGGACTGATCTTGCACGAATATCAAAGCTTCCCCAAACTGAACGAGGTGGTGAAGATAGGGCACTTCCAGTTCCGAATAATCAAGAATACAATGACCAAAATTGAGCTTGTGAAACTAAAAGTGGGCGAATAACATCACTTTTCAGAAGAAACATGCCCTTGTTTGGTAATAAATTAGTATTTTTGTACGCATTTTATGCGCGTGTTACATAGCAGCGCCTCTGCCACGAGGCTCGCTAAGCAGCTGGCGCTACATCTATTGCGAAAAAAGAAACAAAAATTAAAAACAAAAATAATAAAAAAGTAATGGCAGCATTAGGAAAAATCAGAAGCAAAGGTGCCATCCTTATCGGTATCATCGGTTTGGGTCTCTTTGCTTTCATTGCCGAAGAAGGCTTCCGCTCGTGCGAGTATATGCACAACGATCAGCGTCAGCAAATCGGCGAAGTGTTAGGAGAAAAAGTCAATTATCAAGACTTCCAAAACCTTGTTGAAGAGTACACCGAAGTGCTCAAGATGCAGCAAGGTCAAGAAAACCTTAACGAAGAAGAGCTCAACCGTGTAAGAGACATGGTTTGGGGTCAGTATGTACAGAGCAAAATTGTTGCCGATCAGGCTGAAAAGGTGGGTATCACCGTTACTGATCAGGAAATGAAGAACATGCTCTCCGAGGGCACAAACCCCATGCTTCTTAGCACACCCTTCGTAAACCGTCAGACAGGTCGCTTCGATGCCAGCGCACTGCAGAAGTTCATCGCCGACTATAAGGCACAGCAGAACACCAACCCGCAGATGGCAAAGCAGTACGAGTCGGTTTACAAATACTGGACCTTCATGGAGAAGACCATCCGTCAGCAGCTCCTCGCACAGAAGTATCAGTCGCTCTTCGCACACTGCTTCCTGTCAAACAAGGTAGAGGCTAAGATGGCTTTCAACGATCAGAACCAGGAGAGCGAAATTCAGCTCGCCGCAATGCCTTACTCAAGCATTGCCGACAACAAGGTTACCATCACCGATGCCGACCTCAAGGCTAAGTATGCTGAGATGAAGCCCCGCTTCCGTCAGTTTGTTGAGGGCCGCGACATCAAGTATGTCGACATCGAGGTAAAGGCTTCTGCTAAAGACGTAGCTGCCTTGAACGCTCAGATGAAGGGCTACGCTACTGAGCTGGCTACCGCTACCGACCCCTCTACCGTTGTATCAAAGAGTGCATCGCTCGTGTCTTATCTGGGTGTGCCCGTAGGCAAAGATGCTTTCACATACGACATCGCTGGTCGTCTCGACTCAATGGCTGTAGGCAGCACTACAGGCGTTATCGAGAGCAAGTTTGACAACAGCTTGAACGTAATCAAGCTCATCTCTAAGCAGCAGTTGCCCGATTCAATTCAGTTCCGCGCCATCCAGGTAGTTAATGCCGATGCCGCTGCTTCAAAGAAAACTGCCGACTCTATCTACACTGCCATCAAGGGTGGTGCCGACTTTGAGGTTGTTGCTAAGAAGTACGGACAGGGAGGCGAGAAGTCATGGATGACCACACGTCAGTATCAGAGCGCTCCCTCGCTCGATACAAACACCAAGAGCTATATCACTGCACTCAACACAATGGCTGTAAACGAGGTGCGCGTTATCAACCTCACACAGGGCCAGCTCGTTGTTCAGGTGCTCGACCGCAAGAACATGATCAACAAGTATGTGGCTGCTGTCGTGAAGAAGAACATCGAGTTCTCACGCGAAACCTACTCGGCTGCTTACAACAAGTTCAGCGCCTTTGTTAGCGCTAACCAAACTGCCGACGCTATCGTAAAGAACGCCAAGGCTTCAGGTTATACCGTTCAAGAGCGCAACAACATTACCACCAGCGAGCACTATCTTGCTGGCATCCACTCTACCCGCGAGGCTATGAAGTGGCTGTTCGAGGCTAAGCAGGGTGCTGTATCGCCCATGTACGAATGTGGCGACAACAACCACCTCTTGGTTGTAGTGCTTGACAACATCCGCAAGAAGGGCTTTGCTCCCCTTGAAGATGCTCAGGTAAAGGAAATAGTTAAGGCTGAGGTGATGAAAGATAAGAAGGCCGAAATGCTGATGGCAAAACTCAATGGTGTGAAAACTGTTCAGGCTGCTAAAGCCAAGGGCGCTATCGTGGCACCTGTAAAACAGGTAACCTTTGCTGCTCCCGCCTTCATCCCCGCAACGGGTGCAAGCGAGCCCGCACTCAGCGGTGCTGTAGCAGCTACCGCTAAGGGCAAGTTTGTAGCACATCCTGTTAAGGGTAACGCTGGCGTTTACGTGTTTACCGTAACAAACAAGACCAACCGTCCTGCTAAGTTCGACGAGAAAGCTGAAGAGCAGAAGTTGCGTCAGAAGGCTATGCAGGATGCTGGCAACTTCATGAACGAGCTCTACCTCAACGCAAACGTTGTTGATAACCGCTACCTCTTCTTCTAATTAAGAAGTAGCAATATACATTTAACAAACGTCCTCTGTTCGGCTATTGTCAAGAACAGAGGACGTTTTTTTTATCCCAAATCACTCCTGTTTTATAATAACAACGCCAAGATAAAGAGTAGCCAGGGTATCTTAAAGTAGGACGGTGGTCTCCGTGCCCCGTCCTCCCTGAGAAGCGTTATGTCCTCCAATAAAGAATAATGAAGAGAATAATGATGATAGAAATGATGGGTGTTGGAGGACGTGGCACGGAGGCCACCGTCCTACTAAGGTTACCTGTTTTATAATAACAACGCCAAGTATAAAGAGAAGCCAGGGTATCTTAAAGTAGGACGGTGGTCTCCGTGCCCCGTCCTCCAACACCCAAACTTAAAATATCTGTTCACTGATATAATGGTAATAGCGGCCTGAAAACCTTGTGAATGTTGTGCGAAAGCATGTCAAAAATCGCGGAAAAGCATTGAGAAAGTCATGCCGCATCGACCGTTGCTCGTGTTCATAACGGTCGTTGCTCGTGTTTACAACGGTCGATGCTCGTGTTCATAACGGTCGATGTGAAACAACTTTCTCATGGCTTTCATCACATTATCAAGCCATACCCTTCAAACAATCCCACCCTTTTTGTATAATTTTCTGCTTGTTTTCACCCCATTATTAGGTTATTATTATTAACTTTGCATATAATAGACATTTATACGAAAACCCATCTGAAGATACAACATTTTATGCATCCAAGAAGAAATAATGGTAAGTTCTTGCGCCAGTTGCGCGACTATGGTATCATCACTTTTGCTATGATATTGGGCGCCGTGGGCCTTAACCTGTTCCTGTTGCCCCACCAAATCACCACAGGCGGCATCATTGGTGTGGCGTCGATCGTCTATTGGGGAACGGGCATCCCTGTACAAGAAACGTTCTTTGCGCTCAATGCCTTGCTGCTTATCGTGGCGCTGAAGGTGCTGGGATGGCATTTCTGTGCCAAGACCATCTATGGCGTGGTGATATTTACCTTAGCTTCTACGATGATACAAAACTGTATGCCGCCAGACCAACATTTCCTTGCCGACCAAAAATTTATGGCCTGTATGGTGGGCGGCGTGTTCTTGGGCACCAGCGTGGGGTTGGGGCTCTCGGCAGGAGGGTCAACAGGTGGGTCAGATGTCATTGCCGCCATGGTGCACAAGTATCGCGATATGTCGCTCGGCCACACCATCCTCTTCTGCGATCTCACTATCATCACCTCGTCGTATGTTGTGCTGCAAGACTGGGAGAAGGTGCTCTACGGCTACGTGTTGCTCTTCGTCATGTCGTTTGTGGTTGATCATATTGTCAACTCGTTGCGCCAGAGTGTGCAGTTCTTCATCATCTCTGACAAGTATCAAGAGATAGGCGAAGCCATTAACCAGATTGCCGACCGTGGATGCTCCATGCTCAATGGCAGCGGCTTCTATACAAAGAAAGACATTAAGGTGATATTCTGTATCGCCAAAAAGAGCGAGTCGGCCTTCATCTTCGAACTGATTGACGAAATCGACCCTCAAGCCTTCGTGGCACAGTCGGCCGTAGTAGGCGTTTATGGCCGTGGTTTCGACCGTGTGAAAACACGCCACAAAATAAATATTAACGAGCTGCGCGAAAAGCTATCTCAAAACAATGCGTAGCGCTTCCTGCGCACCAGCACCCAACTCTGCCAACTAACAACCTCCCATCTATAGGGTCACTGCTATAACCAATATAAACCTTGCAGCATTAAGATGTTTTGTTCTTAATGCTGCAAGGTTTTTTTATAAGTACGTGTTCAAAATTAATTTATTAAATTCATAAGTAGGTGTTCAAAATTAATTTAAATGGATTTATCAAATTTATATATGCGATTAATTTTGAACACCTACTTATATACCATTAATTTTGAACCCCTACTTAATAATATATTAAAAATGGCAACAATAAGACTCAAATTTCGCCCCTCATCAATACCTGAAGCCGAGGGCACATTATATTATCAGGTGATACAAAAACGAAAAGTGAGATGCATAAGCACCCACTACCACATCTATGCCGACGAGTGGGACGAGAAGGCTGAAACGATTGTGGTGGCTGCAGCAAGCGAACGTAAGGCCGCGTTGGCACTGATACGGCGCAAAACAAACCTTACATTCAGGCAGTGGCAAACAACCATTGACAGGATGGAACGCAGCCACCACTGCTATACGGTTGACGATCTGTGTCAAGCCTTCAGCAAAGAGCATACATGCAAAACAGTGTTTGCGTTTCTGCAGGAACAAGTGGCCAAGAAAGAGCTGATGAGGCGACAAGGCACTGCCCGTACATACGGCAACGCCTATCGACGTTTCAAGGCGTTTCGTAAGGATGTAGATTTGACATTCGACGAACTCACACCCGATATGATAGCGTGCTACGAGGCGTGGCTCATTGACAGACGATTGAAGCCAAACAGTATTCGTTGCTATCTACGCACGCTCAACACCTTGTTTAGCAAGGCTGCGGAAGAGAAGCTGCTGAGCAATACTAATCTGTTCTGTCATGTGCGTCTGTCATACGTCAAGACAACAAAACGGGCCATCAGCGAGAAGGAACTGAAAATGATAGCAAACCTCACACTGCCTGAACATTCTACCTTGGCGCTCGCTCGCGACATCTTCATGTTTAGCTTCTATATGCGCGGAATGTCTTTCGTCGATATTGCCTATCACTACTGTCCCGTTAAAGTGGACTAATCGCTCTTTGAATTAATTGAAATACAG
>USAI01000038.1 GCA_900552675.1 uncultured Prevotella sp. | reverse complement strand
AAAATCTGCCATATCTCCCAGAATCGGCGCAACACTCTGACTGTAAACACAATAAAGGCTGGAAGATAAGCTTCTGAATGGGGTATCTCCCAGCGTATCTTCCAGCCACAACAAAATTATCTTCCAGCTAGTAACAAAAAAGGCGTACAACCGATATCCATAAGATTTCAGTTGTACGCCTTATTATTTATTCTAATTCAGAATGTCTATCCTTGAAAGTCAAGCTTACTTAACCTCTTCAAAGTCGGCATCCTGGATGGTGTCGTCGCTCTTGGCGTTTGCGCCACCTTGCTGACCAGCTCCAGCGCCGTTGAAGCCCTGTGCGCCAGCGTCGGCACCTGGTTGTGCGCCACCCTGATACATCTGTGCAGAGGCGGCCTGCATAACCTGGTTGAGGTTAGCGATGGCAGAGTCGATAGCGGCTACATCGGCGGCCTTGTGAGCGTCTTTGAGCTGCTGCAGTGCCTGCTCAATGCCCGGCTTCTTGTCGGCAGGAATCTTGTCACCGTTGTCCTTGAGGAAGTTTTCGGTGGTGAAGATCATTGAGTCGGCCTGATTCAGCTTGTCAATCTTCTCGCGCTCGGCCTTATCGGCAGCAGCGTTTTGCTCAGCTTCGGCCTTCATGCGATCTATTTCTTCCTTGCTCAATCCTGAAGAAGCCTCGATACGGATGGCCTGCTCCTTGCCTGTAGCCTTATCTTTTGCTGATACGTTGAGGATACCGTTGGCATCGATATCGAATGTAACCTCAATCTGCGGAACACCACGACGTGCGGGTGCAATGCCTTCGAGGTTGAACTGTCCGATGCTCTTGTTCTGTGCAGCCATCGGACGCTCGCCCTGCAGCACATGAATGGTAACAGCGGTTTGGTTGTCAACGGCTGTTGAGAACACCTCGCTCTTCTTGGCAGGGATGGTGGTGTTAGCATCGATAAGCTTTGTCATCACGCCACCCATGGTTTCGATACCGAGGGTAAGCGGAGTAACGTCGAGCAGCACGATGTCGCCCACACCGCTCTCCTTATTCAAGATGGCGCCCTGGATAGAAGCACCTACGGCTACCACCTCGTCGGGGTTTACGCCCTTTGAAGGCTCTTTGCCGAAGTAGTTTTTAACCAATGTCTGCACAGCGGGGATACGGCTTGAACCACCTACAAGGATAACCTCGTCGATGTCGCTGGTCTGCAGCTTAGCATCGCGCATAGCGTTCTGGCAAGGAACGAGACATGCCTGGATGAGGTTGTGAGCCAACTGTTCAAACTGTGAACGAGTCAGGGTCTTAACCAAGTGCTTGGGCACGCCACCTTCGGCTGAAATGTAGGGCAGGTTGATTTCTGTAGAAGTTGTGCTTGACAACTCAATCTTAGCTTTCTCGGCAGCCTCTTTCAAGCGCTGCATAGCCATGGGGTCTTTAGAGAGGTCGATGCCCTCGTCGGCCTTGAAGCCCTGTACAAGCCAGTCAATGATAACCTGGTCGAAGTCGTCGCCACCCAGGTGAGTATCACCATTGGTAGAGAGCACCTCAAACACGCCAGCACCAAACTCGAGGATAGAGATATCGAATGTACCACCACCAAGGTCGAACACGGCAATCTTCATCTCCTTGTTAGCCTTGTCTACACCATAAGCAAGAGCGGCAGCTGTAGGCTCGTTCACGATACGGCGAACGTTGAGGCCTGCAATTTGTCCAGCCTCTTTTGTGGCCTGACGCTGAGAGTCAGAGAAGTATGCCGGAACGGTGATTACGGCGTCGGTTACTTCCTGTCCCAGATAGTCTTCAGCGGTTTTCTTCATTTTCTGAAGCACCATTGCTGAAATTTCCTGCGGAGTATATTTACGGCCGTCGATGTCGACACGAGGATAGCCACCTTCGTTTACAACGTTGAACGGCACACGAGTTACCTCTTTTGCGCACTGCTCATAGGTTTCGCCCATGAAGCGCTTGATTGAATATACGGTGTTTTTCGGGTTGGTGATAGCCTGACGCTTTGCAGGGTCGCCCACCTTACGCTCGCCGTCTTTTACGAAACCAACGATTGAAGGAGTGGTGCGTTTGCCTTCGCTGTTGGCAATTACTACAGGTTCGTTGCCCTCAAACACGGCAACACATGAGTTTGTAGTACCTAAGTCGATTCCAATAATCTTTCCCATAATTGTATATTTTTTTATTTTTATTTTCTGTTAATGTTGATGTTCATTTCTGAACGTTGTTCGCCTCTTATCATACAAATGCTGTGCCAACCTATGGCAAGTGATGTTTGACTGACAAGCATATTGACATGTTGGCTGACAATGTGGCATATATCGTAAGTGCATTGTATAGATATATGACATTTATGTATTATATGTATAAGGTGTGAGCAGAACGTAATGTAAATGCCCGTTTTGTATATTTATGCAGAATTTCAGGCGAAAGTGAATATTTATGCAAATGGGTTGTTTTGCATACGTTAACAAAAGATTGTTTAAAAAACTTACAGTTTATAATCAAAAGCATGTTCTGTGCTTTCACTTTTTAAAGTTGATACCTTTCATTTGAGAAAGCATGGGTTTCAGGCTGTGATTAGGCCCATATCAGGCCCTGAAACCCATGCTTTTAGGCCCTGAAACCCATGCTTTCAGACCGTAATTTGATGCCTTTCTAAACCACCTTCCATTACTGTATATTTATGCAGAAATTGTTATCCTATTTGAACGGACTTAGGATTGACTGATGATGTTCTTTTTGGGGAGTGGGGGAGGGCATAAAAAAAGCGTCCTCGTTATGAGGACGCTTTTATAAAAGCGTGTAATTATCTGAAAAATAGTTGCAATTACTTCACAAATTTCTTTCCGTCAACAATATACATACCGCTGGGCAGCAGAGCTTTGTTAGTGCCTACATAGCGGCCATCGATGGTGTAGATGCGACCGTTAGCCTTCTTTGTGCTGGTGGTTATGTTGTCAATGCCAGTGGCTACTGCTTTTACCTCTATCTCGTCGAGGAACATGCGTTGTATGCCGGCAAAAGAGATGGTGTTTTCGCCATTGCCTTCAAAGTTGACGTTGATGTCGATCCACTGACCGCCAGGCACCTTGAGGCTCTTTATCTCGTTGTCGCCATAAGATATGGTAAGTGTTTCGTTGGTGCCAGCCCATGCGCCCACCTTGCAGGTGAGGTTTACGGTGCCGGTGGCGTAGAACGATGGTGTGGTGGCATAGCCTTCGGCCTGTGACGAACCAAAGCGCGCACACTTATAGGCGCCATAGGCACGATAATAGTTCCAGCCCTCGTTGTCGGGCTTAAAGGCTGCCGAGCCAGCACTGCCCGACCATATGGCTGGGGTGTCGCCGTTGGGGTTTCCGCCCTTTCCTGCACACTTATCAAAGGTTTCTTTAAACAGCACGTTGCCTGGTTTTACCTCGGGCACGGGGTTGTCGGCAGCGCTACGGAAGGTGAACGACATAGTGCCATCGCTGTTCTGTGCAATGTTTAGCAACGCCTTGTTCATGTTTAGCGTGCCATCGCTGTTGCGGTTATACAGCAGTGCAGCAGGCTTAGAGTTGTTAGTAAGGCTGTCGTTAACGTTGGTAGCGCTCTTGCGGTAGGGGTAGGCGTCGGTGTCAATGTCGTAGTCGCCATACTTGTTGTCGGCAGCTATGATGGTCCAGTTTTGCTGACTGGGGTCGTCGTTTACGGCGTTATTCAGCCACTGGTTCTTGTTATAGTTGACGTGTGTTACGAGGAGGCCTTTTCCTGGCAGCTTGCTATCCCACTTGCTGGGTTGGCGGTTGTCTATGAAGTAGAACTCGTTCTTATTAGCATCATTATATATAATGTATGTTTCGCCCCCCTGTTCCAGCGCCTTCATGTTTTCAATGTGGGCAGTCTCGGTCAGCTCAACAGGCTCTTTCCAGCCTGCTACCCAGCGCTCGTAGCCCGAGTAGGCAGGCGGGCAGAACGAGTTGCCGTTGCTGTTTCCACCATGCATGAGGTCCCAGTCGTAACCCATGCCGTAGCCTCCGCTATAGTCGGTGTCGTACAGGTCAGGGAAGCCCAGACAGTGTGAGAACTCGTGGCAGATGGTGCCCATACCGTCTTGCTTGCCGCCAGGTGTGATCTCGTTTGTGCATGCGTAGGTGTCGATCACTATGCCATCGATGGTGAGGGTTTTTCCATAGTCGCTCTCTGACAGGTAGAACATGTGTGGCCAGATGTAGTTTTCGCCACCTGATGAGAAGTCGGCCTCGCCCATACCTGCATAGATAACAAACACCTGATCGGCCTCGCCATTGCCATCCCAGTCGTAGTCGGCAAAGTTTACCTGGTCTTTAATGGCGTTGCAGGCGTCGGCCACCATTTCGCCCACATACATATCGTTGCCATCCTTGTCGTTTTGGCCATAGTAGGCATAGTTTTTCTTCATGGTGATAGGGCCCATGACGTCGAAGGTGAGGTCGAACTGTCCGTTGCTTTGGTCGTGAAAATAGTCGTGTACACTGCCCACAAAATTGCCTTCGGTATAGTTTTCTTTGTTGGCAATGTCGTTGTATTTAGCTTGGTTGTTTTCGGGCTTAAACTTGGTGTCGGAAAAATCGACCAAGATGATAAGACCCTTCTTCTTTCCGTGATAGCCATTAACGCTGATGCCAGGGCCTTGCGTATCGCCCCATGCGCGGGCCATGCTCTTGCGGTGTGCGGCTTGGCGGCGTGCTATCTTGGCACGACGTGCGCGAGCCTGTGTGCGCAGAGCTGTCATGTCGGCCACGCTGTATGTGCCGTTGCTGTTGCGAGTGTAGCGTGTACCATCGTCGGCAAGGTAAAACTTGAGGTGCTCGTCGCCACAGAGCTGTGCTCTTACCTCGGTGCCGTTGTCAAGCTTCAGCGTTGTGTATAGCCCTTTCTTGGCTGGTATAGCCAGTGCGGTAGCAGTGACCAGCGCGAGGCAGATAGCGGTAAAAAGTTTTTTCATAATACTCTTCTCTTTGTTTAATATATTATTTTTACTTATACGATCTCTTTTTGTTTATATATACTTTTTGTTTAAATATACTTTTTGTTTGTTTCCTTTCTCCCCATAGTTGCCTTTAGAAAAAAACAAAACGCAAAGACCCCTTCCTAATGTAGTGTTGGGTCTTTGCGTTTCTTTTTATTAGTTTTTTGGGGGAGAGTTCTATCAATATCAGTAGGAGTGCGGAGAATTACTTAGCTTTAGCCATCGCGATAATTTTGTCAACGGCGGCTGAGAGGCCGTCTTTGTCTTTACCGCCTGCTGTAGCAAAGTGGGGCTGTCCGCCACCGCCACCCTTGATCAGTTTGGCAGCTTCGCGCACCATCTGTCCTGCGTTCAGGCCGTGGTCTTTTACCATGTCGTCGCTGAGCATGATAGTAAGAGCGGGCTTGTCTGCATCAACGCTACCGATAATGCAGAGCAAGTTTTCCTTCACTGCCTCACGTATGCCGAAGGCCAGGTCTTTTACTGAAGCGGCTGGCATGGGTAACAGGGCGCTCACAATGGTCAGTCCGTCTTCCTGTCGTGCCTTTTGCAGCAGTTGCTCTTTAGCGCGTTTTACGGCCTCGGCTTGCATGCGCTCTATTTCCTTGCGCATGGTGTCGTGCTCGTCGATGTATTTTGCGATGACGGCCTTCAGGTCTTTGGCGTTGTTGAAGAGCGAGGCTATGGCCTTGATGCTGTCTTCAAGGTTGTACAGCAGCTGTTCGCACGCTGTACCTGTTTTGGCCTCGATACGGCGTATGCCTGCAGCCACGCTGCTCTCGCTCACTATCTTAAACATGCCTATGCGGCCTGTTGACTGGGCATGAATACCACCGCAAAACTCGCAGCTGGGGCCGAAGCGCACTACGCGCACGGTGTCGCCATATTTCTCGCCGAAGAGCGCTACTGCTCCCAGCTTCTTGGCCTCTTCCATGGGTGTGTCGCGATGCTCGTCAAGCGGATAGTCGGCGCGTATCATCTCGTTCACCAACTGCTCTACCTTGCGCAGCTCTTCGTCGGTTACCTTCTGGAAGTGAGAGAAGTCGAAGCGTAGAGTGTCGGCCGATACGTATGAACCCTTCTGTTCAACGTGGTCGCCCAGCACCTGTTTCAGTGCATAGTCGACAAGGTGTGTGGCGGTGTGGTTGGCAGCGCTTGCTTCGCGCTTGTCAATGTCAACACAAGCCATAAAGTCGGCCTCTACATTTTTCGGCAGCGCCTTAACGATGTGTATGCTCTGATTGTTTTCGCGTTTGGTGTCGATGATGTTGATGGTTTCGTTCTCGCTTACCAGCACGCCCTGGTCGCCTACCTGTCCGCCCATCTCGCCATAGAAGGGAGTGGTGTCGAGCACCAGTTCAAAGAAGGTGTTCTTCTTCTGTGTTACCTTGCGGTAGCGCAAGATGTGGCACTCATATTCGGTGTAGTCGTATCCCACAAACTGCTGTTCGCCCTCGCGCAGCACTACCCAGTCGCTGTTTTCAACGGCGGCGGCGTTGCGTGCGCGCTCTTTCTGCTTCTGCATCTCGGCATCAAACTGTTGCTCGTCGACGGTGTAACCGTTTTCGCGACAGATAAGCTCGGTGAGGTCGAGGGGGAAGCCGTAGGTGTCGAACATGCGGAAGGCCTGTGCACCATCGAGCACGGTTTGTCCGTGTGCTTTCAGCTCGTCCATAGCGCCGTTGAGCAGGTTGATGCCTTTCTCAAGGGTGCGCAGGAACGAGTCTTCCTCTTCTTTCATTACGCGGCTAATGAGCTGTTGCTGTGCAGGCAGCTCGGGGTAGGAAGCGCCCATTTCTTGTATAAGGATGGGCAACAGCTTATACAGGAAGGCCTCTTTCTGGCCGAGGAAGGTGTAGGCGTAGCGCACGGCACGACGCAAGATTCGACGAATGACGTATCCTGCCTTGGCGTTGCTGGGCAGCTGGCCATCGGCTATTGAGAAGGCTACGGCGCGCAGGTGGTCGGCGCAAACACGCATGGCCACATCGGTTTCTTCTTTATCGCCATATTTCAGACCTGTGATGTTTTCTTCTTCTTTGATGATGGGCTGGAACACGTCGGTGTCGTAGTTTGACTGCTTGCCTTGCAGGGTGCGCACCAAACGTTCGAAGCCCATACCTGTATCGATAACGTGCATGGGCAGTGGCACGAGCGAGCCGTCGGCCTTGCGCTCATACTGCATGAACACAATGTTCCATATTTCGATAACCTGGGGGTCGTCTTTGTTTACCAGTTCGCGGCCAGGCACCTTGGCTTTCTCTTCGGCCGAGCGCGAGTCGATATGTATCTCGGTGCAGGGGCCACAGGGGCCAGTGTCGCCCATCTCCCAAAAGTTGTCGTGCTTGTTACCATTGATAATATGGTCGGCAGGCACGTGCTTGCTCCAATATTGTGCGGCCTCTTCGTCGCGGCTCAAGTTTTCTTCTTTCGAGCCCTCAAACACTGTAACATACAAGTCGGCAGGGTTGATGTGCAGCACGTCAACAAGATATTCCCAGGCATAGTCGATAGCGCCTTCTTTGAAATAGTCGCCAAAACTCCAGTTGCCCAACATCTCAAACATGGTGTGGTGGTAGGTGTCGTGTCCTACCTCTTCCAGGTCGTTGTGCTTTCCGCTCACGCGGAGACACTTCTGCGAGTCGGCTCGGCGACGTGGCTCGGGGTCGCGTGTGCCAAGGATAATGTCTTTCCACTGATTCATTCCGGCATTTGTGAACATCAACGTAGGGTCGTCCTTAATAACCATAGGGGCTGACGGTACGATGACGTGTCCTTTCGACTCAAAAAACTTTTTGTAGGAGTCGCGGATTTCGTTTGCTGTCATCATTGTTATATCGTTTTAGTTTTAAATTCCTTATAAAAGTTTTGCAAAGGTACTTTCTTTTGCGTATTTTTGCAAATAAATTAATCATTGTTTAACGAAAAAGGTAGAAATATGGCACTAAATATGAACAAGAACCTTAAAACCTACTTCTCTATAAAAGAGGTGGCGCAGCAGCTTGACGTGGCCGAAAGCACGTTGCGTTATTGGCAAAAAGAGTTTCCGCAGCTCAAGCCCAAAACCTCTGACAGCGGTGTGCGTATGTATACCGAAAAAGATATTGAGGTGCTGAAGGTTATTTATAACCTGGTGAAGGTGCGCGGCTTTAAGATTGCATCGGCCAGAAAAATGCTGCACACCAACAGAGAGGGTGCCGATAAACAAAAAGAGGTGCTCGACTGCCTGATGCGTGTGCGCGATGACCTAAAGCGGCTGAAAGCTCAGCTTGATGGCTTGGTGTAAAAGGGGCATACCTTGTTTGCTTGTGCCTTACCTGCTCGTATCTTACTAACTGGTGCTTTATCTAACTGGTGCTTTATCTACCTGTGCTTTATCTACCTATTTGCTGTTGAGCAAACAAAAGGAAATATTTGCTCAACTTCAGTATTTTATACCGAACACTCTTTCCCTTCGCGTCGGCACATCCATATCTCTATGCTGTTAATAATGTTTTGCCATAAGATGTAGCAGCCTGGGCCCACGGTTGCCAATGGGTTGAGGTAGGCCGAGGCTATCCAGATGGCAAAGGCTGTGTTTTTTTGACCTAACCCTTGGCCCGCATTGATAGTGGCGCCAAAATAATGACCTATAAAACGGCCCGCACCAAACAGCATGATGCACAGCAGCAGGCCCATCACGGCTATAATGCACAAAAACAGCACGGTGGTGTGGGCATGCACAATGTTGCAAATGGTGGTGCCGCTAACGATGAGCAGCGACAGCGCCCACGAATAATAAGACAGGTCTTTTATGCCGATGATGTATTTATGTAGGCGTGGCAACAGGTGCTTTACCAGCCATGCCAGCAGCATAGGGGCCACCAGCACGGTGGCTACGCGATATAGTATGGTGCTGAAGGCGCTAAGAAACGACACGTCGGCAGCCTTGTCGATGAGCGGAAAGCAGAGCGGAACAAACAGGGCCGTAACAAAATTGGAAAGAAAGGTGTAGGTGGTCATCTCTTCAAGGCCGCCACCCAACTTTTGGGTTACCACGGGGGCTGCCGAGGCGCAAGGGGCTATCACACACACTAAGAGGGCTTCGGCCAGCACCAGGCTTCTGCCAGTAAGCCCAAACTCGAGCACTAACCATGTGAGCACCAGCACCGTAAGTATCTGAAACAGAATGAGCCAAAGGTGCCAACGCACGGGGCGCAATTTGTTAAAATCGACCTTGCAGAACACTACAAACAGGGTGAAAAACATGAACACTGGAAGCAATGATGCCATGATGGGCTTGAAAAAGGTGGCTGCACCAGCAAGGGCGGGCACAAAGGCAAATATAAGATAAAGCACGCTGCCTGTGAAAATGGCCACGGGCAGTGTCCAGTTTTTTATAAATCGTATCAGTTTATCCATCGTCTGTCTCTTTCGTTTTTTGTATCGTAGGATGTGGAATTGTGTAATGCATCCGTGTTATATTTATGCAAAAGTAATGCAAAATTTGGAATAATTGGCTTCTTCTTGTGCCTTTTTCTTTATTTTTGCTATCTTTTTGTTATTCGTGTAAAAATATTTTATTACTTTTGCAGACAGAGAGTTATTATAATATTATAAATATTTAAATCGTGCAGCGTAATGCTGTTTTAATTTTAACCGACATTTATATGAAAAAACTTTTACTTGCTTGGTCAGCACGTTTGTCGTTGCTGCTCGTCTTTTGTACCGTGGCTATGGCCTCGTTTGGTGCTGCTGTTCCTACTGTTGTAAACGGATATGATTTGGCAGGTCGACTCGTGTTTAGCAAGGGTGTGCCCGCAGGCCACTCTACAATTGATGGCCTAAACGCTGGCTTGCTGGTGGTTAATGGCAAGAAGGTAGTGGTAGAATAATGGCAAAGATATACAAAAAAGCATGGCTTTCGGTTTATGAAAGTCATGCTTTTTTGTTATTGCTTTTTTGCTTTATAGCCTTTTTCTTTATTATCTTATAGCTTTTTGCCTTACAGCCTTTTGCCATATTGTCTTTTACCTTATTGTTTTATTGTTTGCCAGCCTCTTCCAGCAACTGTTCAAAATTTGATGCTAAGGTGAGCATATCAGGCAAGACAATGTTGGCGCCTTGTTCGGCCAAAGCACTGTCGGGCAGCGGACCACTGTTCACTGCTACGGTGAAGCACTGGGCAGCCACGCCAGCGGCCACGCCCAGCGGTGCGTTCTCAACCACGATTGCCTCGTAAGGATGCTGGCACCCCGTTTTCTTCATGCCCATGAGATAGGGGTCGGGGGCAGGCTTTCCATGGTCAACATCGTAAGCCGACACAATGTGGTGGGCATCAACAAAGCCTTCAAAGTCGTCGACCAATCGCTGCAACAGGGGACGTTGTCCGCTACCCGTCACCACACATATCTGCATGCCAGCGGCCTGTATCTTTGCCATAAGCTCTTTTACGCCAGGGAAGATGGGGGCTACGGGCATATGGTGAAAGATGTCGGCTTTTACGTCGTACATGCGTTGTGCCTCGTCGAGGCTGATGTCTTTGTTTTGCTGCTGTTTTACAAACTTTACGATGGTATCGACACCTCGTGCGCCTTCTGTGGCGTAAGAGTCGGCCGCCGTCATGTGTATGCCAAACTGCTGCATGCTTTGTTGCCATGCTATGGCATGATTGGGCATTGAATTGTACAATACCCCATCCATATCAAAAAGCACGGCTTTGGGGGTAAACCGTCCAAAGCTGTGCTTCTTTAAATATTCGGTTATTGCTGTATGAAACATTCTGTTATTGCTATATGAAACATACTGTTCTTTTACAACGTTTTGTTCTTTCTTATGCTGTCGTTATCCTTCAACGATAGCGTGCGCTTTTAGCTTAAAAAAGCAAAAGGTTTTTACTTCTCTTCAGCCAGACGTGCTTTAATGGCTTTGCTCTCGGCCTCATAGCCAGGCTTGTCGAGCAAGGCAAACATATTCTTCTTGTAAGCCTCTACACCCGGCTGGTTGAAGGGGTTCACCTCAAGAATGTTGCCGCTGATGCCACAGGCAATCTCGAAGAAGTAGATAAGCTGTCCGAGGTAATACTCGTTCAGAGCGGGAACCGACAGGCGGATGTTGGGCACGCCACCATCAACGTGTGCCAGGCGTGTGCCCAGCTCGGCCATCTTGTTAACGTCGTCAACACGCTTGCCTGCTAAGAAGTTCAAACCATCGAGGTTCTCTTCGTCGTGAGGGAACAACAGGGTTTCGTTAGGCTTTTCAATGCTGATAACGGTTTCGAAGATAGAGCGCTCGCCCTCCTGTATCCACTGGCCCATTGAGTGAAGGTCGGTAGTAAAGTCGCATGAAGCGGGGAAGATGCCCTTGCCGTCTTTGCCTTCGCTCTCGCCATACAGCTGCTTCCACCACTCGCTGAAGAAGTGCAGTTTGGGCTGGAAGTTAACCATTATCTCAATCTTCTTACCAATTTGTGCATACAGTGCGTTGCGCACAGCAGCGTAGATAGCGGCGGGGTTCTCGTCGAAGGGAACGTTGTTGCCAGTGGCCTTCTCCATATCGGCAGCACCCTGTACCAGTGCTTTAACATCGAAGCCAGCCACAGCGATGGGCAGCAAGCCTACAGGTGTGAGCACTGAGAAACGGCCACCTACATTGTCGGGAATAACAAATGTTTTGTAGCCTTCTTTGGTGGCAGCAGCACGTGCGGCACCCTTATGTGCGTCGGTAACGGCTACAATCACGTCTTTAGCTTCTTCTTTGCCACGCTGAGCCTCGCACTGCTTCTTGAGCAGACGGAAGGTGAGGGCTGTTTCGGTGGTTGTGCCCGACTTAGAGATGTTGATAACACCGAATTTCTTGTCTTTCAGATATTGGGTAAGCTCATAGAGATAGTCTTCACCAATATTGTTGCCAGCAAAGAGAATGGTGGGGTTCTTCTTATCGTTCACCAACCATGAAAAAGCATTACCCAAGGCCTCGATCACGGCACGTGCGCCAAGGTAGCTGCCGCCGATGCCAGCTACCACTACACATTCGCACTTCTCGCGTAAGGTGTTGGCTACGGCCTGTATCTCATCAAGAAACTCGGGTGTGATGCTTGACGGTAAGTGCAACCATCCGAGGAAGTCGTTGCCAGGGCAAGTTCCATTTTCCAGAGCCTCACGAGCGGCAATAGCCTGTGGTTCATAAGCCTTTACGGCGCCTTCGTTCAAGAACGAGGCTGCCTTAGTAATGTCTAAGCTGATACTTTTCATATTATTATTTTTTTTGATTGATTGTAATTCGTTTCGTTCTTTTTTCAAATCCATGCCTTTAACCTTATTAAAGATATGGTCTTTCTCTTTCTTGGTTGCTTGCTCGGCTACACGTTAGGGGGCGTTATCTGAAGCTGTCGGTCAAGAGCTTAATCTCTATTTGTGGGTTAATGCGCTCATACAGAATGTTATATACGGCATCAAGTATGGGCATGTTTACGTGCAGGTAGCGGTTTATTTCCTTCATACATTTGGTGCCGAAGTAGCCCTCGGCAATCATTTCCATCTCTATCTGCGCGCTTTTTACGCTGTAACCTTTGCCTATCATAGAACCGAAGGTGCGGTTGCGCGAAAACTTTGAGTAACCTGTTACCAGTAAGTCGCCCAGATATACCGAGTCGCACACGTTGCGGTCTAAAGGGTTTACGGCCGTTAACAGTCGGTCCATCTCTTGCACAGCATTTGATATCAGCACTGCCTGAAAGTTGTCGCCATAGTTCAGTCCGCTACATATACCAGCTGCAATGGCATATACGTTTTTCAGTACCGACGAGTATTCAATGCCCATCACGTCGGCACTGGTTTTTGTCTTGATATATTCAGACGCCAGCACGTCGGCAAACGATTTTGCCTTCGTCAGGTCAGCGCATCCCACCGTGAGGTACGACAAGCGTTCCAGTGCCACCTCTTCGGCATGCGATGGTCCGCCAATGCACGCCAAGTTTTCTAAGGGCACGTCATACACCTGATGAAAATATTCAGAGCACGCCAAATTTTCGTCAGGCACCAATCCTTTAATAGCAGTGATGATGAATTTGTCGCGTATGCGTGTATGCAATTTCTTCAAGTGGTTCTTAAGGTAGGGTGATGGAATGACAAATACCAATGTGTCGTAGGCTTCAACAATTTTGTTGATGTCGTTTGAAAAATATATCTCGTTGGTATTAAAATGTACGCTTGTGAGATAAGTGGGGTTGTGGCTTAGGCGTTTGAATTCTTCAATACGGTCATCGCGCCGCATGTACCATCCTATATGGTGCGTGTGGCTGATGATAATCTTAGCAATAGCTGTTGCCCAGCTACCACCTCCGATAATTGCTATCTTACCGCAATCAAACATCTTGCTTCAATTGATAATTCATAAATCATCATTCACAACCGGCATCAATGCATCATTCGTCGTTAGCGGTTCATTCGTTGCAGGCGAATGATGCATTGTGCGTTTATTGTGAACAAAAAGCGTTAGGCGTTGGCGTTGGCGTTAGCCTTGTCAATCCAAGCCTGAATGTCGTCTACAGAAGGTTTCTCGTAGCCGAGTTTGTATTTCTTGTTTATTTCGCCAATCTTTTGCTGCAGACCCTGAGCTTTCTCGCCGCAGATGTCAGAGATAAGGTTGAAGCCAGCCTTGCGCAGCACATACATCCAATCTTCTGATACACCGATGGTTTCCCACTCTTTAGCAGTGCTTTGGGGCATCTTCTTCTCGGGCTTCATTTGCGGGAAGAACAGCACCTCTTGAATATAGGTTTGGCCTGTCATAAGCATAGCCAAGCGGTCGATACCGATGCCGATGCCTGATGTGGGGGGCATGCCATACTGCAGGGCACGTAAGAAGTCTTTGTCGATAATCATTGCCTCGTCGTCGCCCTTGTCGGCCAGCTTCATCTGGTCAATAAAACGGTTCTCCTGGTCGATGGGGTCGTTCAGCTCCGAGTAGGCGTTGGCCAGCTCTTTGCCGTTTACCATCAGCTCGAAGCGCTCGGTAAGGCCAGGTTTTGAACGGTGCATCTTTGTCAGTGGCGACATCTCAACAGGATAGTCGGTGATAAAGGTGGGCTGTATGAAGGTGCCTTCGCAGAACTCGCCAAACAGCTCGTCGATGAGTTTTCCTTTGCCCATAGTTTCGTCTACCTCCATACCCTTTTCAAGGCAGAAGGCGCGAATTTCGTCCTCGGTCTTGCCGTTGCAGTCGAAGCCTGTCTTCTCTTTAATGGCGTCGAGAATGGGCAGACGGCGGTAAGGAGCCTTGAAGCTGATGATGTTGCCGTTAACCTCGCTCTCGGGTTTGCCGTTTACAGCTATACAGATGGTTTCGAGCAGTTTCTCGGTGAACGACATCATCCAGTTATAATCTTTATACTGCACATACAGCTCCATGCAGGTAAACTCGGGGTTGTGGTTGCGGTCCATACCCTCGTTGCGGAAGTTCTTGCCAATTTCGTACACACCCTCAAAGCCGCCTACGATAAGACGTTTCAGATACAGCTCGGTGGCAATACGCATATACATGTCAATGTTCAGCGCGTTGAAATGAGTGATGAAGGGGCGAGCGCTGGCACCACCAGCAATGGCTTGCAGGGTGGGGGTCTCTACCTCGGTATATCCCGCCTCGTCGAGCACGCGACGCAGGGTGCGCAGCATGGTTGAGCGCTTCATGAAGGTGTCTTTTACGCCATCGTTTACGATGAGGTCGACATAGCGCTGACGGTAGCGCAACTCGGGGTCGTCAAATTTGTCGTAGGCCACGCCATCTTTATATTTTACGATGGGCAGGGGCTTTAAGCTCTTGGCCAACAGTGTGAGTGACTGTGCGTGTACCGATATTTCGCCTGTTTGTGTGCGGAACACATAACCCTTAATGCCGATAAAGTCGCCAATGTCGAGCAAACGTTTGAACACGGTGTTATAGAGGTCTTTATTATCGTCGGGGCAGATGTCGTCGCGTGTAACATACACCTGTATACGTCCCTTCGAGTCTTGCAGTTCTACGAAGCTGGCCTTGCCCATTACGCGGCGGCTCATCATACGTCCAGCAATCACTACCTCCTGTTTCTCGTCTTCGTCCTTGAAGTTGTTCTTGATGTCTTCTGAGAAGGCGTTGGTGGGGAATTCGGCAGCGGGGTATGGATCAATACCCATGTTGCGCAGTTCCTGCAGGCTTTGTCTTCTTACAATCTCTTGTTCACTAAGTTCTAAAACGTTCATATATAATATTTTATTTGTTCACCTTATTTTGTAAAACGCACATGATGTGTATATAATATGTGCAAATTTACTAAATATTTCTGAAAGGTGTGCCTTTTTTACATTTTTTACTTAACTATTACCTCGTCGCACATGATAAAACCGCCGAAGGTAGAGGCTTTGGCCTTTACCCTAATGTAGCGTGCCGACTTATGGCCACGCCATGCGTGTGTGCGATATAGGGCTTTTAGTGTGCGCTCTTGAGGCTCGTCTTTGCTGTAAACCTGGGTAAAGGTTTCGCCATCGGTGCTTAGGGCTACGGTTACTTGTGAGGGAAGGTTTACGCCTGGACGTGTCATCTGCATGAAGCCTATCTCGATGCCTGACAGCGAGGTGGTCTTGCCCAGGTCGATGGTAACGTCCATGGCTTCGGGCGACCCAGTGAAGGCTTGCCAGCGTCCGTCGCTGTAGGCCCATCCACCACGTTTGCCATCAACCAGTGCCTGTTCGCCACCCGCTGTGTACGACTTGTTCATGGGCTTGTTATACACCACTTTAGCGCCCAGAGCCTTGTTTTTTGCTGGCTTCAACGCTTCGGGGCGCTGTCCTACCTCATGCTTCAGGTCGAAGGGGTGCTGACCTTTGCTGCGCAGCACCTCAACCTGATGCAGGGCGCGTTTACGAAATTCGGTATAGTTTTTCTTGGGTGTGCCGTTCCAGCCTATCTCGGCCAGCGCCATGCCACGTGGCCACAGCATCTGTTCAACGTGTTCGGTGGTGGCTACATGCTCGGTCCAAAGGTTGCCTTGCACGCCTGTTACCAGTTTGCGCTCGGCTTCGGGCAGATCGCCACCAGGCACATAGCTATACACCTTTTCAAGGGGTATGTAGCCTGTGAAGGCGGGCAACTGCAAGGCGGGGGCATCTTGATAGAGGTCGAAGTAGCAGTGTGAGGTGGGCGAGAGCACCACGTCGTATCCGTGCTTGATGGCCTCGTGTGCACGATTGGTGCCACGCCACACCATCACAGTGGTGTTCTTTGACAGGTCGCCTGCTGTAACCTCGTCCCAACCCACCAGTTGTCGTCCGAAACGGTTGAGAAATTGGCCCATACGTGTGATGAAGTAGGCTTGCAGGTCGTTTACATTGTCAGTGCCCAGCTCGCGCATCTTCATTTGGCACAGTGGGCATGTGGGCCACGATTTCTTGGCAGCCTCGTCGCCACCTACGTGTATGTAGTGTGAAGGGAACACGTCCATCACCTCGGTGAGCACATTTTCAAGAAAATCGTAGGTGGCAATGCTGCCCGCACAATAGTCGGATTGCTTGTGAGGCTCGTGCGTACACGACAATTCTGGGTAGGCGGTGAGTACGGCCCCCGAGTGGCCTGGCATTTCTATTTCGGGCACGATAGTGATGCCTCGCTCGGCAGCGTAGGCCACCAAATCGCGTAGTTCGTCTTGCGTATAATAGCCACCATAAGCGCCTGGTGCATCTTTCGAACAGTAGGGGGTGCCTGCTTCGCGCCATTCCAGCCACGGCTCTATGGGGCGATAGGCAATGCTGTCAGTAAGGCGCGGATAGCGTTTAATCTCCATGCGCCATCCCTCGGCATCGGTCAGATGCAGGTGCAGACGGTTAAATTTGTAGCTGGCCATCACGTTTATTTGCTCTTTCAAGAAGCTAATGGGGAAGAAGTGTCGCACCACGTCAATCATCAGTCCACGCCATTTATAGGCGGGCTCGTCAACAATGTCGGCACAGGGCACACCTTTCTTTGTTGATAATTGTGCTATGGTGTGCCAGGCGTTCATAAAGCCTTCGCGTGAGGCGGCGCTCACCTCAATGGTGTCGGTGCCCACGTGCAGGCGGTAGGCTTCAGCCGAGGCGGCATTGCTCAGCTGAGTGTATCGTACCACACGCTTAGCATCGGCCGAAGAGGTTGCAGCCCACGGCTGTATAAACACGTTTTGCGCCATATCGCCCACCTGGTTTTCAACCTTTATGGGGGTGGTTGTTTTAAACACGCCTTTTGCGGTTTGTATGTGTTGGGGTAGGGGCAATAGTTGTTCTGTGCCTTTTTGTTGTGCGCTTGCAGAGTTAGTGAGGGCTGATAACGCAATGGCCATTGTGAGGCCACGAAGAAAACATTGTATCATAAATTTTTCGTTAAGATTTCGATAAGATTGATTAGGAAATGCTTGCCCGTGTGCAGACAAGTGTCTTTTTCTTTTCGGTTACAAAAATAGTGATTTTTCGGCACATAGCCAACAATATGGTGCGCTTATTAGTAAAAACAACATTGAACAATAAAAGGATAACAAAAACAATAAAAAAGACAACAAAAACAACATCGCCTTTTTACATTGCTGTATGAAGAATTGTTGTCTTTGTTGTCTTTGTTGTCTTTGTTGTCCTTTGTGTTGTTCTATGATGTTGAGTGTTGTTGATGGCCTTTTGACAAGGCTTCACAAACAATACTGGCTTCGTGTTACTTTACAGGCACCGTCTGCAAGGTCTTCTCTAACAGCTGCCAGAAGGGCTCTACTGTAGGAATGAAGGCACGTTCGATGGTGGTGTGCGGTGAGCGCAACGTCGGGCCGAGCGATACTACATCGAGGTGAGGATACTTGCCGAGAATGACAGAGCACTCTAAACCAGCATGGTCAACCTGCTCAACGGCCTCTTCGCCAAACAGTTCGAGATAGTTCTTTTCAAGCAGTTTCAAGATCTCGCTGTCGGTGTTGGGGTCCCATCCGCCATAGCTGCCACTCAGCTCTACCTTCATGCCAGCCATTGAGAAGCAGCTTTCCAGGGTGGTAGCCACATTGTCTTTCATGGTCTCGTTAGCCGAACGTGCCAATATTTTGATGGCAGCCTTGCCCTCGGCAATGTTGATGATAGCCAGGTTTGACGAGGTTTCAACTACTGAGGGGAATGAGGGTATCATGCGTAGCACGCCGTTATGGCAAGCATAGATGGCGTCGACCAGATTGTCTTGAATTTCAACAGGCACCTCGTTGGCAGGTGTAGCCACAGTTTCGACACTGAATTCGATGCCTTCTTCAATACATTTATATTCGTGTGCGAAGCGCTCTTTCCATTCGGCCACCATCTCGTTCAGGGCCTCTACGTTTTCTTTCGGCAGGGTGAGCACTACTTCACACTCGAAGGGGATGGCGTTGCGCATATTGCCACCATGCCATGTGGCCAGGCGAGCCTCACACTCGGCAATGGCTTCGCGCACAAAGCGTACCATCATCTTGTTGGCATTGCCACGGCCCAGGTGTATCTCCAGGCCCGAGTGTCCACCCTTCAGGCCCTTCAGTGTTACCTTTACAGCAACGTCTTCGGGGTCGGTGGCCACTTCTTTATAGTCGAGCGTAGCGGTGATATCGACGCCACCAGCGCTACCGATAACAAATTTTCCCCATGTTTCTGAGTCGAGGTTGAGCAAGATGTCGCCATTCAGTTCGCCCTCAGGCAGATCGTTGGCACCAAACATGCCCGTCTCTTCGTCGGCAGTGATGAGGCCTTCAACAGGACCGTGTTTCAGGTCTTTTGCCTCCATTACAGCCATGATAGCTGCTACGCCCAGACCGTCGTCGGCACCCAGTGTGGTGTTACGAGCGCGCACCCAGTCGCCATCGATATAGGTTTCGATGGGGTCAGTTTCAAAGTTGTGTGCGCTGTTTTTTGATTTCTGTGGCACCATGTCCATATGTGCCTGCAGAATGACGCCTTTGTGGTTTTCCATGCCTGGTGTGGCTGGTTTGCGCATAACGATGTTTCCAGCCGAGTCTTTGAAAGCCTCTACGCCCACCTGGGCAGCAAAGTCGAGCAGAAACTGCTGAATTTTCTCAAGGTGTCCTGAGGGGCGTGGCACCTGTGTTAGTGCATAAAAGTTTTTCCAGACGCATGCTGGTTTTAGATTTTTGATCTCGCTCATAATCTTAATATTTTTTGTTTAACACGTTCTGTTTTATTGTTCTGCCACGGCTTCGTTAGCACCCACCTGTTTGTGGGTGAACGACAGTGCCATCCAAGCATATACGCCGAGCAGCACTACCAAGAAGGTTTGCACCGTGTGTACGATGAGTACAAAGTAGAGGGCATCGGTGTCGTGCACGCCATACAAGATGAGCATGGTTTTTACGGCAAAGTGCCAAGGGCCAGCACCATTGGGGGTGGGCACAATCACGGCAATGCTGCCTACCACAAAGGTTACCAGTGCGCACGATAGTCCGAGATGGGCGGTCGACTCGAAGCAGAAAAAGGTGAGGTAATAGTGCAAGAAGTAGCTCAGCCAGATGCCCAGCGTATAGGCTATAAACAGCCCTTTGTTTTGTACAATGCGCAACGACATAACGCCCTGCCAAATGCTACCCACCGTGGCTTTTACCTTATTATATATGGCAAATCTACGTAACAGATACCACAGCATGAGCAACACGGCTACGCCACACACAGCGGTAACAATGTAGCCTGCCACTGAAAAGCCGCGCAAAATGCCTTCGATACTGGTGCCTGTATGTGCAAAGAAATCGTTGAACACCCGTATCTGCCATAAAAAGGTGGTGGCGGCAATGAGGGCCACCAGCAACGAGTCGATAGCGCGCTCGGTAACAACGGTGCCCAACGCTTTTGGAAACGACACGCCATCGTAACGACGCAACACGCCACAACGGGCAAACTCGCCTATGCGTGGAATGACCAAACTGAGGGCGTATGACAAAAATACGGCGTTCACGCTGGTGCTATAACGGGGGCGTTCGCCCAGCGGGCGCAGCGACAGGTTCCAGCGCCAGCCACGAAAGGCTTGGGCTAAGATGCCGAAGGGGAACGACAGCAGCATCCACGTCCAGTTAACGTCGTTGCACATAACGCGCATAATGTCGTCGAAATTGAAGTCGCGGTACATCCAGTACAGTATCAGTCCGCCCAGCAATAGCGACAGTGCCACCTTTGATATGTCGTTTATATATTTTTTCAACGCTTTATGTCTTTTACCTTATTATAAATAAGGATGTGGGTTATTGTATATGTGTGCAAATTTAATAAAAACTATTCAAATAGAGCAGAAAGACAAGCTTAATTGCGCTTTTTTAATCTTTTGGTTACGGTTTTGGGTTGTTCTTTGGCTTTTGGTGGACTACGGTAGGGGCTTTTGGTGGGTTAAAGTCTGCCAAAACGTGTTACAGCGGTGTTACAAAAAGATGTCATAATGTCACATTTGTTGACCTCTATCAATAAAGAAGGGGTGAAAAGCGTGTTTTGTGTAAAATTGTTTGCGCACACAGCAAAAAGGTTGTAATTTTGCATTGTCTAAAAGAGAGATATAAGATAACAGTTTAAAAGATTAAAAGAAAGGTTTTAGTTATGTTTACATTAGTAGTAGTAGCCTTAGTAGCAGCGACAGTTGCACAGGCAGTGAAATTGGGACACCAGATTGATACTAACAAGTAATCAATCGCCCCTTTTCCTTTTTGGAAAGAAAGATTTGAATTAGTTTTATATAACGAAAGAGGCAAGTCGTCATCAAACACGGCTTGCCTTTTTTCTTTTTTACACCAATGATGTTCCGCCTCAGATAATATTGTTGGGTTTAACAATCTAATGATATATTATTGCGAGTATTCATTTTGTTATTGCTGTCCGCTAAAACTCCAAAGAGCATCAATATGGTTCATTCCTCAAAAATATGTGCGCCAGTACTTGGCCCAAGTACTGCAGTAATCTCCATCAAGTACT